>NZ_JBEZGK010000021.1:0-112217 GCF_040649935.1 Micromonospora sp. NPDC048842
GCATGCGAAACCTCCACACCCTTAGGCCGACCCGTCGACCCCGACGTGAAAATCACATACGCCAAACCACCCACCACATCCACCCGCGACACCGGCGAAACGGGCCGGGCGTCGATGGCCGCCCGGTCGTCCGGGTCGTCCACAACCACGGTCCGCACGGCGAACCGGTCCGCGTAGGCGCTCTGGGTCACCGCCACGCGCACGCCGGCGGTGCCGACCATCGCGGCGATGCGCTCAGCCGGGTAGGACGGGTCGACCGGCACGTACGCGCCGCCGGCCTTCCACACCGCCAGCAGCGCGGTCATCAGCTCGGGCCCGCGGTCCAGCAGCACGGCCACACGCGACTCGGCCCGTACCCCGCAGCCGCGCAGGGCGTGAGCCAGTTGCGTGGCCCGGGCGTCGAGCTCCGCGTAGGACATCGTGCCGCAGTCGAAGCGCAGCGCGGTCGCGTCCGGCTTCCCGGCGACCTGGGCCTCGAACAGCTGCAGAACGGTCAGCGGCTCCACCTCCACAGCCGACTCGTTCCATCGCACCAGAACCCGCTCGCGCTCCTCCACCGACAGGTACGACGCCAGCGCATCACCACCGGCACCCGCCGCCATCGACTCGAGCACCCGCCGGTACAGGCCCACCAGGGACTCCGCCGACTCGCGCGACAGGGCGTGGGTGTCGGTGGTCAGGGTGATGTGCCCGACTCGGGCCGAGACGGCGAACGGGAACTCCGTGGGGCTGTCATCGATGCTCGCCAGATAGTCGACCAGCTCCCGGTCGACCTGGTGGAAGTCGTGGTAGCTGAACCGGACGGTGAGCAGCCGGTCGACACCAGCCGCGCGCTGGATCTCCGACATCGGGAAGCGCCGGTGCGGCCACAGCTCCACCTCGCGGGCGAAGACCCGGCGGACGAGCTCCTCCCACGTACGTGCGCCGCGGTCGAAGGCGAACGGGACGGTGTTGAGGTACATGCCGTACACCTCGTCGGCGCCCGAGGCCTCCGGCCGGCCGTTGCACACCAGGCCGGTGACGAAGGACTCCTCCTCGGTGAGCACGCTCATCACCTTGAGGTGGGCGGAGAGCAGCACGCTCTTGAGCGAGGCGCGGGCGGTGACGGCCAGCTTGCGCAGGCTGTCCTCCAGGTCGTGCCACGGTACGGCGACGCGGTACTTCTCCCGCGGCTGCGACGGATCCCCCGCCCACGCCTGCGGCAGGGTGAACCGGGCGTACCCGTCCACGATCGACTGCCAGTAGCCGCGCTCCTCCTCCGACGCGAGCGATCGTCCTTCCGCGGCGATGAAGTCCGCGTAACGGACGGCGGGCACGGGCGGCTGCGCGAGCTCCGAGCCGGTCCGTAGCGCGCGGTAGACCTCGATGATCTCCATGATCAGCGAGTGGCAGCTCCAGCCCTCCAGGATCGGGTGGCACTCGGTCGCGGTCAGCCACCACGCGCCGTCGTACTCGTGGGCGCAGATCCGGAACAGCGGGGGCACGGCGAGGTCGAAGAGCCTGCCCCGCTCCTCGGCGGTGAACTCCCGCAGCGAACGGTCGAGCTCGTCGGCGTCGAGGCCGCGCAGGTCACGAACGGCGACCGGCATCTCCGCGCTCGCGTGCACGACCTGCATGGGCACCGAGTAGCCGGTAAGGTCCAGCGAGGTCCGCAGGATCTCGTGCCGCTGCACGATCAGGTGCGCCGCGCGCCGCAGGGCGTCCACGTCGAACGGCTCGTCGTCGCGGACCCGGAACGACGTCACGTTGTGGTAGACGTGCAGCGCCGTGTCGTTGAGCATCTCGACGACCATGCCGACCTGCGTCTGGGCCATCGGGTACGCGTCCACCGCGTCCACCGGCAGCTTTGCCCGGTCCGCCTCCCCGATGAGCTCGAACGGGGCCACGACGAGGTCGAGCTGGTCCAGCGCGGGCCGGCCGGTGAGCAGCTCCGCCAGGCCCTCGATCGTGCGGTACTCGAACACGTCACGCACGGCGATGTCGAAACCGGCCGCGCGCAGCTCGCCGACCAGCGCCACCGCCCGGATCGAGTCGCCGCCCAGCTCGAAGAAGGGCTCGGTGACGCCGACCTGGTCGAGACCGAGCACGCGGGTCCAGACCTGGGCCAGCCGCTCCTCGGTGACCGTACGCGGGCTGACCTGCTCACGGCCGCCGAGCACGGTGTCCGCGTCCGGCTCGGGCAGCGCGGCCTTGTCGAGCTTGCCGTTGCCGGTCAGCGGGATCGTGACGACCGGCACGAACGCCGACGGGACCATGTACTCCGACAGGGTCCGGGACAGCGCGGCCCGCAGCGCGGCGCGGTCCAGTTCGTCGCCGGTGGCGGGCACGACGTACGCGACCAGCCGCTGGTCGGCGCCCGTGCCGCGGACCACGACGACCGCGTCGTGCACCTCGGGCAGCTCCACCAGCGCGGCAGCGATCTCCCCCAGTTCGATCCGGAAGCCACGGATCTTCACCTGGTCGTCCGCGCGGCCCAGGAACTCCAGGCTGCCGTCGGCACGGCGGCGCGCGAGGTCGCCGCTGCGGTACAGCCGGGCACCGACCGGGCCGTACGGGTCGGGCACGAACCGCTCGGCGGTCAGCGCCGGGCGGCCCAGATACCCGCGGGCCACGCCCAGGCCACCCACGCAGATCTCGCCAACGACGCCGGTGGGGACGAGGTTGCCGGCCTCGTCGAGCAGGTGCACCCGCAGGTCGCCCAGCGGGGACCCGACCGGGCTGCCGGCGTGCGGGTCGAGGTCGGCCGCGGTGAGCCGGTGGTACGTGACGTGCACAGTGGTCTCGGTGATGCCGTACATGTTGATGAGCTGCGGCGCGTCGAGCCCCAGCCGTTCCGCCCACGGCCGCAGCTCGGCCGGTTCGAGGCGCTCCCCGCCGAAGACGACCGCGCGCAGGCTCAACGCGTCCAGCCGCGGGTCGGCGGCGAGCGCCACGAGCGAGCGGAACGACGACGGCGTCTGGTTGAGGATCGTGACGCGCTCGGCGACCAGCAGGTCGAGGAAGTCCTCCGGTGAGCGGGTGACGTCCTGCGGCACGACGACGAGGCGGCCGCCGTGCAGCAGGGCGCCCCACAGCTCCCACACCGAGAAGTCGAAGGCGTACGAGTGGAACAGCGTCCAGACGTCACCGGCGGAGAAGCGGAATTGTCCGGCGGTGACGGTGAACAGGCGCAGCACGTTGGCGTGGGTGACGCCCACGCCCTTGGGCTTGCCGGTCGAGCCGGAGGTGTAGATGACGTACGCGAGGTCGTCCGGCACGGCTCGCGGCGCCGGGTCGTCGCACGGCCGGTCCAGCAGGGAGGCGGTGTCCGCGTCCAGGACGAGGGTCTCGCCGTCGTGCACCCCGCCGAGCTTGCCCGCGTGCCGCTGCTCGGTGACGACCATGGTGACGTCGGCGTCGGCGAGGATGAAGGACAGCCGGTCGGCAGGCTGGGCGGGGTCGAGCGGCAGATAGCCGGCGCCGGCCTTGAGCACACCGAGCAGCGCGGGCACGAGGTCGGTGCCACGCTCTAGGCTCACCGCGACCAGTGCGCCGGGCCGGACACCAGCGGCGACCAGGTGGTGGGCGATGCGGTTGGCGCGCTCGTTCAGCTCGCGGTAGGTCAGCGACTCACCGGTGTACGTGACGGCCGACGCGTCCGGGGTGCTGCGGGCCTGCCGCTCGAAGATCTCGACCACGGTGGCAGTCACCGGGGTGGTCTCCGCGGCGGAGGGCGCCGCGGCGAGCAGGGCCAGCTCCTGCGGCGCCACCAGGTCCAGATCGGACAGACGGGTGCCGGGATCGGTGACCGCGGCACCGAGTAGCCGGATCACGTGGTCGATGAGGCGTCCCATAGTGGACTTGTCGAAGAGGGCCGTCGCATATTCCAGGCGGCCGCCCAGCGAGCCGTCGGCCGCCTCGTGGAGCTGCAGGTCGAGGTCGAACTTCGCGCCGCCGCCGGTGCCCTCGTACGGGGCCGCCTCCACGCCGGGCAACTCGAACGCGGTGGCGCGGTCGCCGTGCATGGTGAGGGCCACCTGGAACAGCGGGGTCCGCGACAGGTCCCGCTCGGGCTGCAGCTCGTCGACCAGGCGGGCGAACGGCACGCCCTGGTGGTCGAACGCCTCCAGCACGGTGTCGCGCACGGCGCCGAGCAGCGTGGCGAACGACGGGTCGCCGTCCCAGCGGCCGCGCAGCACAAGGCTGTTGATGCCGTACCCGATGAGGTCCTGGACCTCGGGGCGCACCCGCCCGGACACGACGGTGCCGACGGGGACGTCCGCGCGGCCGCTCCACCGGGCAAGCACCGCCTGGTACGCGGCCAGCAGCACCATGAACGGCGTCGCGTCGTGGCGCGCGGCGAGGTCCCGCACACCCGTCATCAGCTCGGCGGGCAGCGCCAGCGGCACCACGGCACCGGCGCCGTCGCGGCGGGCCGGGCGGGGACGGTCGGTGGGCAGGTCGAGGTGGGGCAGGTCGACGAGCTGCCCGCGCCAGTACGCGAGGTGCCGATCGAGCGCCCCGGCCGAGAGCTGCTCGCGCTGCCAAGCCGCGAAGTCGGCGTACTGCACGTCGAGCGGCGGGCGCGGGGACCCGGCACCGGCGAGCGCTGCGGCGTAGTCCTCGCTCAGCTCGCGCCCGACGATCTCGATCGACCACGCGTCGAAGGCGATGTGGTGAAAGACGATGGCGAGCAGGTGCTCGTCCTCGGCGAGCCGGATGAGGCGGGCACGCACCGGCTGGTCCTCGGCGAGGTCGAACGGGCGGCGCAGGTCCTCCTCGACGAACGCGAGCGCGGCGGCCTCCCGCTCCGCCTGGCTGCCCGACCCGGAGAGCACGCTGAGCCGCAGCTCCGCCGCACCGGTGCCGTCGACGACCTGGGTGACCTCGCCGCCGTCCATCCGGTAGCGGGTGCGCAGGATCTCGTGCCGGCCCAGCAGCAGGCGCCACGCCTCGCCCAGGGCGGCGGTGTCCAGCCGACCCCGCAGGCGCACGACCAGCGGGACCAGGTACTCCGAGCTGTCGGGCTCGAGCCTGTTGAGGAACCACATCTGCTGCTGTCCGTACGACAGCGGCAGCGGCCCGGAGCGGTCGGCGCGCTCGATGGCCTGGCGCCGGCGGGTGGTGGGCCCGCCGGCGAGCCGCCGGCGCAGCAGCTCCTCCCGCGCCTCGGACGTGCCGGCCGCGGTGGGGTGGTCAGAACCGGTGCTCATCTGTCGCGCTCCTTAGCCGTCAGTTCCTCGCTCGCGATCTCGCTGTCGGAAAGCGCGGCGATCTCCGCCCGGATGCGCTCCTCGACGACGGCCGCCAGCTGGGCGACCGTCGGGCCCTCGAACACAGTGCGGACGGCGAACCCGATCTCGAACTCCTCCTGGATCCGGGAGATCAGCCGGATCGCGAGGATCGAGTTGCCACCGATGTGGAAGAAGTTGTCCTGCGCGCCGATCCGCTCGAGGCCCAGCAGCTCGGCGCACGCGGCGCCGATGCGCTGCTGCACCGGCCCGGACAGCGGCACGTACCCGCCGTCACGGTCGCTGCCGTCCGGCCCGGGCAGGGCGCGGCGGTCGACCTTGCCGTTGGCGGTCAGCGGAATGGCGTCCAGGGCGGTGAACGTGGCCGGCACCAGATAGTCGGGCAGCGTCCGGGCGCAGTGCCCGGCCATTTCGGTGACCGGTCCGCGGCCGGGCTCGGGCACGTAGTACGCGGCCAGCTCGGTCTCACCCGCCGCGGAGGTCACGGCCAGCACCACGGCCTCGCGCACGTCGGGGTGGGTCAGCAGCACGGCCTGGGCCTCGCCGGGCTCGACGCGGTAGCCGCGGATCTTCACCTGGTCGTCGGCGCGGCCAAGGATGACGACCTCGCCGTCCGGGCCGCGGCGCGCCAGGTCGCCCGTGCGGTACAGCCGCGAGCCGGGCGGGCCGAACGGGTCCGGGACGAAGCGTTCGGCGGTGAGGTCGGGGCGGCCCGCGTAGCCGCGCGCCACACCGGTGCCGCCGGCGTACAGCTCCCCGACGACGCCGGGCGGGACCAGCCGGCCGTCCGCGTTCAGCACGTACATGACCATGTTGGGCAGCGGGTGGCCGATCGGCAGCACCTCGGCGTCGATGGTGGCCGGGACGGGGTAGATGCAGGTGCCGACGGTCGCTTCGGTGGGGCCGTACTCGTTGATGAGCAGCACGTCGGGCGCCGGGCGCCGCCACCGCAGCAGCGTCGCCCGGGTGAACGCCTCCCCCGCCACGACCAGCACCGGCGCGAGCTCACGCGCCTGCGCCGGGGTGAGTTGCAGCGCGAGCACGTCCAGGTGTCCCGGCGTGAGCTTCACGAAGCTGAATGCGCCAGCGCCGGCCAGCGTGCGGCCCAGGTCGGCCAGGTCGGCATCCTGCGCGACCAGGAAGACCCGCTGACCGCAGATCAGCGGGGCCCACAGGTTGGGCACCACGAGGTCGAAGGCGACCGAGGAGAACAGCGGCGCGCCGCCGTCGCCGCGCGACGCCAGCTCCCGCGCCGCCCAGGCGACGTGGTTGACCAGGCCGCGGTGGGTCACCTCGACGCCCTTCGGGCGCCCGGTGGAACCCGAGGTGAAGATGACGTAGGCGAGGTCGTCGAGGGCGGTGTCGCGCGCCGGGGCGGTTCCCGGGTACGCCTCCGCCTGGTCGAGCAGCACGAGGTGCGGCACCGAGAACAGGCCCGCGTGGCTTTCCTGCGTCACCACCGTGTGGGCGCCCGCGCTGTCCAGCATGGACGCGATGCGCTCCGCCGGGTACGACGGGTCGAGCGGGACGTACGCCGCCCCGGCCTTCCACACCGCGAGCAGGCTGGCCACCAGGCCCGCGCCGCGGTCGACGAGGACACCTACCCGGGCCTGGTCCGCGTCTGCGGACCGTCGGCCGGCGCCCTGCTCGCGCAGCCGGTGCGCGAGCCGGTTGGCCCACCGGTCGAGGTCCGCGTAGGTCAGCCGGACATCGCCCTCGACCGCGACCGCGCCGGGGGTCCGGGCGGCCTGCGCCTCGAACTCGGCCAGCACGGACAGTTCCTGCGCGGGGTGGTACGAGGCGTTCCAGGTGTCGAGCAGCAGCGTGCGCTCCTGCTCGGAGAGCAGCTCGACGGCGCCGAGGGCAACCGTGGGCGCCCCGGCGACCTCGCGCAGCAGGGTCACGAAGTGCTCCGCCATACGGGCCACCGTGGGACGGTCGAAGAGAGCCGTCGCGTACTCCAGCACCCCGTCCAGGGCACCGTCGGCGGTGCGGCGCATGAACAGCGAGAGGTCGGTCTTGGCGACCTGCCACGCGGCGACGAACGAGGCCATGTCGTCGTCGTTCGTGGCGACGCTGGTGACTCCCTCGCTGTGCAGGTCGAAGGCGACCTGGTAGAGCGGCGTACGGGACAGGTCGCGCTCGGGCTGCAGGTGGTCGACCAGCACCTCGAAGGGGATCTCCTGGTGCAGCATCGCCTCGCGGACGACGTCGCGGACCCGGTCGAGCGCGGCGGTGAACGGCAGGTCGCCGTCCAGGCCGCAGCGCACGACGAGGGAGTTCAGGAAGAACCCGACCGTCGAGTCGACCTCCTCGCGGGGGCGGCCGGCGACCGGCGTGCCCACCGCCACGTCCCACTGCCCGCTGAACCGCGCCACCATCGCGGCGTACGCGGTGAGCAGCGTCATGAACAGCGTGGCGTCGTGCGAGCGGCCCAGCGCGGCGAGGCGCTCGGCCAGCTCCGGGTCGATGCGCAGCGGGACGACGGCCCCGTGCGGGTCGCGCTCCGCGGGGCGCGGATGGTCCGCCGGCAGCTCCACCGTGGGCAGGCCGTCCAGGGCGGTACGCCAGTACGCCAGCTCCTGCTCGACGTACGCGGGGGTCAACCGCGCGGCCTGCCAGGCGCCATAGTCCGCGTACTGCACCGGGAGCGGGGCCAGCACCGGCTCCCGGCCCTCCTGAACGGCGGCGACCAGCTCGCGGATCTCACGTTCGAGCACCACCGTCGACCAGCCGTCGGAGGCGATGTGGTGCATGGTCAGCAGCAGGACCTGGCCCTCGGCGCCGAGCCGGGCGAGCAGGGCCCGCCACAGCACGCCCTCGGCGAGGTCGAAGCCGAGCTGGAACTGCTCGGCGAAGCGGTCGCCGAGCTGCTCCGGGACCGTGTCGACGACGCGCACCTCCACCGGCGCCTCGCCGGGCGCCATGATGATCTGGCGCGGCTCGCCGCCGTCGTCGGTGTAGCGGGTGCGCAGCGCCTCGTGCCGCGCCGCGACCGTCTGCAGCGCGCCTCGCACCACCTCGGCGGGCACCCCGGCGGGAAGCCGCAGGAAGAGCGGGGCGACCCATTCGGGGCTGCCGGGGTGCATGCGGTCGAGGAACCACAGCCGCCGCTGCCCCGAGGACAGCGGCAGCGGGCCGCTGCGAGGGATCGGCACGATGGGTGCGCCGCCGTCGCGGAAGGCCGCCTCGATCGCCGTCTCCGGCGTGGCGGCGGGCTCCGTGCTGCCGGCGATGAGGCGGGCCTGGGCCTCGACCGTGGTCGCGGCGAACAGGCCGCGCAGCGCGATTTGCTCCCCCGTCGCGTTGCGCAGGCGTACGGCGAGCCGGGTCAGCTGCAGCGACGTGCCGCCGAGGGAGAAGAAGTCGTCGTGGACGCCCACCTTCTCGGCCCCGAGCAGCTCCGCCCAGACGTCGGCGACCAGCTGCTCGGTTTCGGTGCGCGGGGCCACGAAGCCCGGCTGCGCGGCGGCGAGCTCGTCGAGGGCGGGCAGCGCGGCACGATCGATCTTGCCGCTGGTGGTCAGCGGGAACTCGGCCACGACCCGGAACGACGAGGGGATGTGGCTCTCGGGCAGCCGGTCGTGCAGGTACGTCCGCAGCTCGTCCGAGGCGACCGGCTCGCGGGTGGTCAGGTACGCGGCGAGCCGCTTGCCCCCGTCGGGCGCCTCGGCGGCGATCACGGCCACGCCCCGTACGGCCCGATGGGCGGCGAGCACTGCCTCGATCTCGCCGGGCTCGATCCGTACCCCGTTGACCTTGATCTGCTGGTCCAGCCGGCCCAGGTACTCCAGCGTGTGGTCGCTGCGCCAGCGCACGGCGTCGCCGGTGCGGTAGAGCCGGGCTCCGGGCGCTCCGTACGGGTCCGGCACGAACCGCTCCGCCGTCAGCGCGGGACGCCCGAGGTAGCCGCGGGCAACGCCGGCGCCGCCCGCGTACAGCTCGCCGGGCACGCCGACGGGCACCGGGTCGCCGGCCGGGTCGAGCACCATCACGCGCAGGCCCGACAGCGGGCGGCCGATGGGCACCGGTCCGGTGGTCAGCGCGGGGTCGGCGAGCTGGGCGGTCACGTCGATGGCGCACTCGGTCGGGCCGTACGTGTTCCACACCGTCAGGTCGTGGCCGAGGCGTTTCCGGACGCGGGACACCAGTTCGGCGTGCAGCGGTTCGCCCGCGGAGAACAGCAGGCGCAGCGCGGCGCACCGGCTCCACAGCTCGGCGGGCTCCTCCGCGAGCAGCCGCAGCACCGAGGGGACGACCTGGAGGACGGTCACGTCGTGGCGCGCGACGGCCGCCAGCATCGCGGCCGGGTCTCGCTCCGCGCCGACGGGCGCGGCGACGACGGTGGCTCCGGCGACGAGCGGCGCGGCGATCTCCCAGACCGCCGCGTCGAACCCGATGGAGGTCTTGTGCAGGACGCGGTCCCCCGGCCCGAGGCCGTGCGCGGACACGGCCCAGTCGACCCGGTTGGCGATGCCCCCGTGGGTCACCGCCACCGCCTTCGGGCGCCCGGTCGAGCCCGAGGTGAAGATCGCGTACGCGAGGTCGCCCCCGGCTGCGGCTACCGCCGTGAACTCCGGCTCGTCGCCGTCGCCGGGCGCACCGGGCTGCAGGACCTCGGCGCCGGCGGAGCGCGCCGCGGACTCCAGCTCCGGGGTCACGAAGGCCAGCTCGGCGCCCACGTCGGTGAGCAGGGCGGTGAGCCTGGCCGGCGGGTTGCCGGGGTCCAGCGGGACGAAGGCCGCCCCGGCCCGCCACGTGGCGAGCAGCGCCACGACGAGGCCGACGCCCCGCTCGAGGCACACGCCGACCAGCGATTCGGGGCCGGCCCCCCGCTCGCGCAGCAGCCGGGCGGTCCGCCCGGCCGCGGCGTGTAGCTCCCGGTAGGTGACGGAGCGTTCCGCGTCCACGACGGCGATCGCGTCCGGTGTGCGGCGAGCCTGCTCAGCGAGGCGCGCGACGAGCAGGGCTGCGGCGCCGCTGCTGCCGGCGGCGACCGGCGGAAGTTCGGTGGTCACGGGCACTCCTGTCCAGGTGGCGGGCGATCGGGATTACGCGGCGCTGTCCAGGCGCTTACGCAAGCTCAGCGGGCGCATGTCGGTCCACACCTCGGCGATGTGCTCCAGGCACTTCTCCTTCGGGCCATCGAAGCCCTCGGCGCGCCACCCGGCCGGCACCTCACGGTCGCTGCGCCAGATGGAGTACTGCTCTTCGTGGTTGAGCACGACGAGGTAGGTGCGGTCGTCGGTCGCGTCGGCGGTCATGGTTCGCTCCTTGTGCGGCTAGGGATGACGCATCGGTGGTCAGGGCAGGAAGTCGTCGACGCGGACGCCGAGCGAGGCGGCCGCGGCCGTGCGGCGCACGAACTCGGCCAGCGCGATGTCGAGCACGCCGAGGCCGAAGGGTGAGAAGACGACGGGGCGGTACGGGTCGCGGGTCACCGTGGCGGTACCGCGCAGCAGCGCGCCCAGCGACGCGGTCACGAAGTCACGGCCGCCGGTGCTCTGCTCGGCCAGGTGCAGCGACGTGCGCTCGCGGCAGACGTGGTCGGCGTCGTCGACGACGTTGGTCGCCGCGAGGATCGTCGGGACGGTGAGGTCGCGCAGCGACACGTGCAGCACGGTGGTGTCCGGCGGCGAGGCCGTCAGGTCCATGTGCGGCTCGGCGGCGGTGGTGGCCAGCGACACGAGCCGGTGCCGGCCGACGAGCTCGACCGCGGTCGCGGCGGTGGTCACCCGCAGCGCGGGGAACTCCGCGGCGCACCGGTCGACGAAGGCGGCGGCCCGCTGCGGGTTGGTGTCGAAGCAGACCGCCTCGGTCAGCCCGGGCAGGGTGACGGTGAGGAAGCGCAGGATCTCGTGGTTGATGACGCCGCAGCCGATCAGACCCACGGCGGACGGCGGTGCCTCGGTGGTGAGCTCCCGGGCGGCCAGGGCCGCGCTCGCGGCGGTGCGCCGCGCCGAGACGACCGCGCCCTCGACCAGCGCCGCCGGGCGCCCGTCATCGAGGGAGTTGAGCACGATGGAGGCGCTCGCCCGCTCCCGCCCCCGAGCGACGTTGCCGGGGAACGAGGCGATCCACTTCATGCCGGCAGCGGGCGCCGGGCCTCCGGCGTACGCGGGAAGCCCGATGATCCGGTCCCGGCTGTGCGTCTCCTCGGGAAAGCGCAGGAAGATGGAGTGCGGTACGGCGGACTGCCCGGCGTCGTGCAGCCGGTAGGTGTCGGCGACGAGGTCGACGATCTCCTTCTCCCGGCCGGCCAGCACCGTCTCCACGTCCGCGCGCCGAAGGATCAGCATGGGGCTCCTCTGTCGAAGACCATCTCGATGAGCCCATCCTGCGGGGGGCGGCTATACCGGCCCTATACGAAGCGGAAGCCTTACGCGGCACCGGATCCGAGGCTCAGCAGGAACGCCAGATCGTTCTCGGCGACGACAGCGGGGCGGGTCACCGGCTGACCCGGCTCCTCGACCGACGCCTCGACCATCAGCCGGTAGATCCCGGCCAGTCGCTCGACCGTTTCCGGCAGGAAGAGGTCGCGGTTGTACCGCAGCAGGGCGGTGAACCGGGAGCCGCTCTGCAGCATCTCCACAGTGAGGTCGAGCTGGCCCTCCTGCTGCGGGACGTCGACCAGCTCGAGGTCGAGCCCGGCGTGCCGGACCGGCCCGTCGAACAGCCCCGGCACGGGCAGCCGGTCCGCCGCCACCAGCGTGAAGGTCACCGGCAGCGGCGGCAGGGCGTCGCACAGCTCGGTCGGCAGCCCGTTGTGGGTCATGCCGGCCAGCATCTGGCGCGCGGCCGCGGAGATGACGTCACCGAACGTCGGGGTCGCCTCGAAGCGGGCGGCGATCGGCAGGATGTTGACGTAGTACCCGACCGCGTCCCGGCTTCCGGGCACCGACCGGGTGGTGGCCGGGCAGCCGACGAGGAAGTCGGTCCCGCACCCGAAGCGGTACAGCGCCGCCTGGAACGTGCCGAGCAGCCACGCGAACGGGGTGATGCCGTGCGCCGCCGCGGACGACTGGACGCGGGCGCCCAGCGTGGCCGGCAGCTCGAGGGTGTGGGTGGCGCCGTTGAGGGTGCGCTGTGCCGGGCGGGGGTGGTCGCTCAGCAGCTCGGCTCCGGCGAGGGAGGCGCAGACCGTACGCCAGTGCTCCCGGGCGCGCTCGCCGCGGGCGGAGGCGGTGAGTTGCTGTTCGGCCCGTACCCGGTCGTCCCACGGCAGGACTGCGGGCAGGGACGCGCCGGGGTCCTCGTACAGGCGCAGCAGGTCGCGCATGAGCAGCCACTGCGACGTCGCGTCGGTGACGAGGTGGTGGGCGGCGGTGACGAGCACCGCGTCGCCGGGCGCCCGCGTCAACAGGACCACCCGGAAGGCTCCGGAGGTTTCCAGCGCGAACGGCTCCTCACCGGCGCGCCTGGCCAGGTCGAAGAGTTCGGCGTCGCTCGCGCCGGGCACGGGCCGCACGTCGAGCTGGACACTGTCCGCCGCACGCAGCGCGCGCACGTGCCGGCCGGCCGCGGTCATGGTGAAGGTGGAGCGCAGCAGCTCGTGCCGCTCGGCAAGCGCGGTCACGGCCCGTTCCAGGCGCGCCCGGGCGAGCGGCGAGCGCACCCGTACGGCCAGCACCACGTTGAAGGCGGAGCTGTGCGGATCGAGCTGGTGGGCGAGCCACAGCGCCTCCTGTCCGGCGCTCATCAACATCGGATCTCAGCCCTTCCAGAGGTGGGCGACTTCCCCGAAGTTCTCGTGCACCCAGGAGTCGGAGTAGATCGTGTCGAGGTAGCGGTCGCCGCCGTCCGGGAAGATCAGCACGCAGTTGGCGCCGGCGGGGATGCGGTCGGCGTACTTGAGCAGGGCGGCCACCGTGGCGCCCGAGGAACCGCCGGCGAGCACGGCCTCCCGGTCGATAAGCTGCCGGCAGGCGACCACGCAGTCGAGGTCGGATACGTGGATGACCTCACCGGCCGCGGACGAGTCCAGCAGCGGCGGCACCACCGAGGCGCCGTGGCCCGGGATCAGCCGCCGCGTCGACTCCAGGCCGAAGATGGCACTGCCCAGCGCGTCCACCGCGATCACGTGGGTGTTCAGCCCCTCGCGGCGGATGAGGTCGGCGCAGCCCCGCAGGGTGCCGAACGTGCTGACCGAGGCGAACAGGTAGTCGACCCGCCCGTCCAGCGCCTCGGCGATCTCGCTCATGGTGGTCTCGTGGGCCCGCGGGTTGAGCGGGTTCGCGTACTGGTTGGGCCAGAAGGCGTCGGGTATCTCCTCGACCAGTTCCCGTACCCGGCGCAGCCGCACGGGCAGGTATTCGCCGGTGAGCTCGTCGCGTTCGGTGATGACCTCCACCTCCGCACCGAAAGCGTGCAGGATGGCCAGGTTGACCCCGGTGGTCTTGCCATCCACCACGCAGATGAAGCGCAGGCCGAGGTTCCGGCAGATCTGGGCCAGCCCGACGGCGAGGTTGCCGGAGCTCGACTCGACCACGACGGAGCGGCCCGGGACCACCCGCCCGTCGCGCAGCGCGTCGTTGAGCATGCTCAGCGCGCTGCGGTCCTTGATGCTCCCGCCGGGATTGAATCGCTCCACCTTGGCGAAGACGTTGAAGGCGGCGCCCGGCACCAGGCTGCTGAGCTCCACGAGAGGAGTCCTGCCGATGGTCGCCAGAATGCCTTTGTAGGGTTTGTCCCGCACGGCTGTCCTTCCCCTGGAGGCGAGTGCCGGTCGCGTCAGCGGTCGCCCGCGACGAGGCCGATCAGGTGGGCCGTCATGGCGTTCACCGTCGGGTGGTCCCACGCCATGGTGGCCTCCACCACGACGCCGAAGCGGTCCTCGACGTCGCCGCAGAGGGTGAGCGCGTAGACCGAGTCCAGCCCGAGGTCGACCAGCGGCGCGCTGACGTCGATCTCGGCGGCCGGCCGTTCGAGGTAGAACGCCACGCGTTCCACCAGCCACGCCCGGACCGTCCCGGCCATCTCCGTCGTGGTGTGCGAGGTCTCTGTCATCGGTCAGCTCCCTGGGCGTCGAGCGGGTCCAGAGGCCAGGCGCCCCTGGAACAGGTCGAAAGTGCGGGCGGCCTCGTGGCGGGCCGTCAGGTCGGCGAAGAGCCGGTCCTCGATGTCCGGCGGCAGCGGGCCGGGCCGCAGACCCAGCCGGGCGGCGAGCCGGTGCAGCGCGGCGCCGGCCCAGACCGGGTCGGCGGACGGCGTGCCGGCGCCGGTGGAGTACGCGTGCCACCAGACGCCGGCGACGGCCGCGGCGGCGAGCACATGGGCGTAGCGGTCGGCGAGGGTGAAGGCCCGCGGCCCGGCCAGCACCGTCCGGTCGCGGGGCGCCAGCGCGAGCACCCGGTCGGCCAGCCCGCGCAACTCCGTCACGAACAGCCCGGTGAGCCCGGCGAGCAGGCCCAGCGCGGGTTCGCGGCCGGCGCGTCCGGCGAGGACGGGGTGCAACCGGACGAGGTCGGCGGCGAGACTGTCCGCGCCCCGGGCGTTGAGCTGCAGGGCGCCCAGTCGCAGCGGCGGCAGCGGCCCGTCGAGGTCGTACACGGACCCGACGTCGTCGTGTTCCGGGCTCTGCCCGGCGAGGGCGGGCCGCCACCCGCGTTCGGCGAGACGGGGCAGCTGCGTCACCAGGCTGGCCTGGCAGACGGCGCTGCCGGCGTGGGCCAGGGCGACGACGGGCAGGTCCCGCGCGGCTTTCTGGAACATGGCGTACGGTCCGGTGCGCAGGTAGCTGCGCGCCCCCATCTGGACCGAGAGCCGGTACGACGACTCCTGCAGCAGTTTGGGGACCAGGTACTTGACCGCGGCGGCGCTGACACTGGTCTCGCCGGGCCGCAGGTGCAGCGAACGGCCGACGACGGAGGCGAAGGCGTCGCAGACGAGCAGGTCGGCGAAGCACCCGGTGAGCGTGCTGCGCGCCGACGGCAGGTCCGCGAGGCTCCGGCCGTAGAGCCGTCGGTCTCGGGCGAAACCCAGGACGGTCCGCAGCTGGGTGTCACCGACGCCGACCACCATGGACGGCAGCACGGCCCGGGTCACTTGGAAGACGCGCAGGACGGTCTCCATCGCCCCGCCCTCGGCGCCCAGCTGGGCCTCCGGCGGCACGAGGCACCCGTCGATCTCGATGCCGCCGAGCAGGCAGCCGCGTACGCCGGAGACCGGATACCGCTTGTCGCGCCGTACCCGGCCCGCAGGCAGTGCCGTGAGGTCCACCAACAGGTGCGAGTGTCCCCGGCTGCCCGGTCCCTCGGACGTACGGGCGAAGAACACGGCCAGCTCGGCGCGTGAGATGTTGTTCACGAGTTGCTTGCCGCCGTCGAGCACGAACCCGCCGGGGCCGGGCGCGGCGGTGAACTCGGTCCGCGAGAAGTCGCTCCCGTGCGCCAGCTCGGTGTACGCCGCCACGACCCGCCCGCCGGCGAGCAGGGTGCGCGCCACCCGGGCCTGCTGTTCCGGCGTGCCGTCGGCCCAGACCGGGAGCCCGGCGATGAAGCTCGTGACGCCGTACCCGATGCCGAGCGCGCAGTCACGCCGGAACACCGTACGCATCAGCTGCCCCAACCGGTCGGCGCGTTCGAACCGCCCGCCCAGGTGCGCCGGCACGAACTCGGCGTTCAGCCCGAAGTCACGCAGCGCGCGTTCGCCGTCGGCGAGAAGCACACCCTGCTCGTCGGCCGCGAGCACGGCCGCGTGCCCGAGCGGGTTCGCCGGGTCGTCGCCGGGACCGAGCACGTCCTCCAGGTGGGCGGCCCGGGTGCGGTAGCTCTGCTCCGGGCGGATGTCCACCGTCACGGCTCCTCCTTCGCCAGCTCGCAGGGGAAAAGGGAGAACAGCTGCCCGCGGTCGTGCTGGGCACGGAGGACCGGCAGCAGCGCGTCGACGGCCGGACCGTCCTCGTCGTCGAGGTCCGGCTCGCCGGTCAGCCGGCGCAGCAGCCGGGTGAGGACGGCATCCAGCCACGCGCCCCTCTGCCACAGCGGATCGGCGGCCCGGGCCCCGAAGCCGGCCAGGAACAGGTGCGCGCTCGCCGCGGCGGCGTACAGGACCGCGTAGCGACGGGCCAGCACGAACGTCTCCTCGGTGACGCCACGGGGCGACGGCCGGACGGTGGAAAGCTCCGCGTGCACGCTGTCCGCCACGTCGCGCAGGCGGGCGCAGCGGTCGGCGAGGGCGTCCGGGATGTCGTGGCGGGCGGCGAGCTCCTGGATGCCGGCCACCGCGGCGGGCAGACTCTGCACCACGCTGCTGCCGGAACGCGAGTAGAGCGCGAGCCGCTGCGGCTGCAACGGCGGGGGCGGCCCGTCGGAAGTCACCGCCGCCGCGAGGCCGGGCTCGTCGGTGTGCCCGGCGCGGTAGCCGCGTACCAGGGCCGGGAACTGGTTGACGAGCAGGTTGAGGTTGACCGCGGTGCTGCCGTCGAAGATGCCCACGATGCGGTGGTCGCGGTCGAGCTTCTGGAACGCCCCCTCCTCGTGGTCGGCGACCAGCATCGCGCGGGCGCCGAGGACGCCGCGCAGGCCGTCGATGACTCCGTCGCCGAGGCTCGGCACGAGGTACTTGACCACCGCCGAGGCGACGCTCTGCTCCGCCGGGAGCGCATGGATGCTGCGGACGCCGACGAGGCTGACCGCCTCCATCGCCAACATGTCCACATAGGACTCAGTGAGCGTGCGCGCGGCCTGGGGCAGCTCGGCCAGCGGGCGGCCGTACAGCCGGTGGGCGCCGGCGAACCGCATCGCCAGGCGCAGCGCGTGGTCGGTCATGCCCAGCGACATGGCCGAGCAGAGCGTACGGGTGATCTGAAAGCCCTTGAGGATCGTCTCCAGGCCTTCGCCCTCGGCGCCGATCAGCGCGTCCGCGGCGACCCGGGCGCCGGTGAAGGCGATACCGCTGATGTCGGCCCCGCGGACCCCGTGGGTGGGCACCGCCGGCAACGCCCGCCAGCTCCCCGGGGTCAGCGCCGCCTTGTCGACCAGCAGGAGGCTGAAACCGCGAGCGCCGCCGGCGGGGTTCGTGCGGGCCAGCACACAGACCATGCCGGCCCGGGTGGCGTTGTTGATGAGCCACTTCTCGCCGTCGAGACGCCAGCCGCCCGAGGCGAGAGGTGTGGCGCTCAGGTCACCGGCGAGCAGGTCGCTGCCGTGCTCGTGCTCGGTGAGAGCCAGCGAGACGACCTCGCCGGCGCTCACCCGGGCGGCGAGCGCGGCGGCCTGCCGGTCCGACCCGGCGACCCACACCGACACCGCGCCGAGGTACGTCTTCACGTGCGCCAGCGCGACGGTGAAGTCACGGCGGCTGAGCACGCGGATGAGTTGGGCCAGGTCCTCGCTGTCGCGCAGCGCGCCACCGTGGGCTTCCGGCACGAACCACCGCGGCAGGCCCAGCGCGTCCAGGTCGCGGCAGATGCCGGCCGGGAACCTCTCGTCACTGTCCAGCGCGGCGCTCTGCTGCGGGGTGAAGGTCCGCGCCGCGCCACCGAGCACCCTCTCCAGCTCGGCCGCCAGAGCGTGCGGCGTCCACTGCCCGGCCAGGGCGTCCAGCGTCGCGCGGCTCACGAGCCGGCCCCGCCCGTCGCCACCGGTGTCCGCAGCGGACGCGCGGCGCCGCCGTGCAGCGCCGGGTCCAGCTCCTCGTGCCACGCCTCCAGCTCGCCGCGCAGGAACAGGTCGCGCATCAGGTTGCGCTGGATCTTCCCGCTCGTCGTACGGCGGGTGCGCCCCACGCGCAGCAGCACGAGCCCGGCGACCGCGACGCCGAGGCGACGGGCCAGGGCGGTGCGGGCGCGCCGGGCCAGGGCTCGCAGATCCTCCGCCGGCACGCCGCGGCCGCGGACCTCCTGCGTCACCACGATCTCCTCGTGGGTACGCCCGGGCGGGCGGACCGCGAACACGGTGGCGGGCAGGCCGTCGAACGCAGGGTCGAGCGCCTGCACCTCCCGCTCGAGGTCGTGCGGGTACAGGTTCCGGCCGTGCACGATGATGATCTCCTTCAGCCGGCCGGTGACGACCAGCTTGCCGTCGTGGAACGCGCCGAGGTCACCGGTACGCAGGAAACCGCCGTCGCCGCCCGCGGTCGTCCCGCCGAACGTCCGCGCGGTCTCCTCCGGCCGCTGCCAGTAGCCCTGGGCGACGCTCCGGCCGCGGATCCACACCTCCCCCACGACGCCCGGCGCCGTCTCGATGAGGCGTATCGGGTCGACGATGCGCACGTCCAAGCCCCGGACGACGCCGCTGGCGGCCACGTCGACGGTGTCCGTGCCCGCCTCGACGAGCCGGCCCTGTTCGAGCGCCGCCGGGTCCACCCGGAACACGGCGGGCTCCTCGTGCACCGGCGTACCGGAGACGTAGAGAGTGGCCTCCGCCAGCCCGTAGCCGGGCAGCAGCGCCGAGGGTTTGAGGCCCGCGGAACGGAACCGCTCGGCGAACCTGGCGAGCGTACGGGCGTCCACCGGCTCGGCGCCGTTGCAGGCGTAGCGCCAACGCGACAGGTCCAGGCCGGCGATCTGCTCGTCGCCGAGCCGGGCACACAGCTCGTACGCGAAGTTCGGCGCGCAGGAGATCTCGGCGCCGCAGCGGTCGATCAGGCGCAGCCAGGACACCGGCCGCTTGAGGAAGTCGGTGGGTGGCATCAGCACCGCTGTACCGCCGAGGTACAACGGCGCGAGCATCATCGCGATCAGGCCCATGTCGTGGTACGCCGGCAGCCAGCTGCACCACGTCATCCCGCCGTGCCACCCGTGGCTGTCCCGCATCAGGGCGAGGTTGTGGGCCAGTGCCCCGTGGTGCACCATCACGCCCTTTGGCTCACTGGTCGACCCCGAGGTGTACTGCAGGAACGCGAGCTGCTGCCGCTTTGGCAACGGCGGTGTCCAGTCGGCCGGGTCGGCCCGCAACGCCTCCTGCACGGTGAGGACCGTCGGGGCGCCGAGCCCGTCGCCGGACAGCGCCTCGGCCGTGTCGGTCAGGAGCAGCTCCGCGCCGGTGTCGCGGGCGATGCCGGCGGTGCGCTGCGTCTGCGGGGCGTGGCCGCCCGGCGGCGGGACGGGAACGGGTACGCGGCCCGCGTACAGGCAGCCGAGAAAGCCCTTGAGGAACGCCGTGCCCGGCGCGCAGGACAGCAGGACCCGGTCCGCCGGGGCGGTGCGGGCCCGTACCGCGGCGGCCACCGTGCGGGCGGCAAGATCGAGCTGGGCGTAGGTCAGCCGCTCGTCGCCGTCCCCAGCGCAGAACCGGACCGCGATGTGACCGGGCCTCTCGGCCACCCGCCGGCGAAACGCGCCGGTGAAGCTGTCGAACTCGGACACCGTCCCCCCGTTCCGTCGATCTGCCAGAAGCTTTGCCGCCGGCGCTATACCGCCCCTATACGGCCGTTGCCGCCGTCAGCCGCACCCGCCGGCGTGACCGTCGTCGACGCCGGGCGGCGCGGGCACCGTCACCAGCCGGCCCGCGTCCACGGGCGGCTCGGCGCGGACCGGGTCGGCCCCGAGCGCCTCCAAGAAGGCGGGCAGCCGGTCGATGCCCCAGAACTTCTGCCGCCGGTGCAGGAAGAACGGCACGCCGAAGACGCCGTCGTGGTCGACGGCGAGTAGCGCCTGCACCCCCTCGGCGCGCAGCACCGCATCCTCGGCCGCACCGGCCAGTTCGTCACCGTCGAGTCCGAGCACCGTCGCCATCTCCGCGACGACCTCCCGGTCGCAGATGTCGCGGCCCTGCTCCCAGCGCGTACGCGCGGCCTGGGCGATGAACGCGGGACCGAGCCCGTGCCGCCGGGCGGCCAGGTACGCCAGGTGCGGCACCTCCCACATCGGGTCACGGTCGACCGGCCAGGTCAGGCTCAGCCCACGCGCGGCCGCGAGCCGCCGTGCGTCCTGCAGGATGTAGTGGTGCTTCTGCCGGGACATCGGCACGTACGGGAAGCTGCCGCCCGCCTCGGCCAGCATCGCCAGGCTCCGCTGGTCGGGCTCGAAGAACGGCACCCACTCCAGCTGCGCCGCGACCTGCGGGTGGTGCGTGAGCAGGTCCCGGTACGCAAGGTACGAGTACGGGCTGCGCAGCGAGAAGTAGAAGCGCGGCGGCCGCTGGGAACGCCGCGCCGGTCCTGCGCTCACAGCGCGATGCCGCCATCGATCTGGAACACCTGCCCGGTGACGTAGGAGGACTCCGCCGAGATCAGGTACGAGACGAGCGGCGCGACCTCCTCCGGCTTGCCGAAGCGCCGCAGCGGGATGCGGCCGAGCATCGCCTTCGCCGCCTTCTCCGACATGGCACCGGTCATGTCGGTGTCGATGAACCCCGGCGCGACCGCGTTGGCGCGCAGCCCGTACGGGCCGATCTCCTTGGCCAGCGACTGGGTGAACCCGATGATCCCGGCCTTGGAGGCCGAGTAGTTCGTCTGCCCGGCGTTGCCGGCGACCCCCGCGACGGAGGAGATCGTGACGACCGCCCCGACACCGCGTTTGATCATCGGGTAGATGGCCGGCCGGCAGACGTTGTACGTCCCGTCGAGATTGGTGCGCATGACCGCGTCCCAGTCCTCGCCGTCCATCATCACGAGCGGGCGGTCGCGGGTCACGCCCGCCGACGTGACGATGCCGGTGACCGGGCCCAGGTCGCGCTCCACGGACTCGGCGAACTCGGCGCTCTCCGCGCGGTCCCCGACGTCCACCTTGCGGGCCAGCACCCGCCGGCCCAGCCCCACCACGGCCTTCTCCACCTCGTCGGCCGCCGCCACGTCGGACCGGTAGCAGAACGCGATGTCGTACCCGTCGCGGGCGAGGTGCATCACGACCGCGCGGCCGATCCCCCGGGAGCCGCCGGTCACGATGACGACGCCGGACTTCTGCTGCTGACTCATGCCGCTGCCTCCTCAGGCGAGCGCACCGGCGGGCGCCGATGCGGGAATGAACAGGGTCGGCGCCGGCAGCTCGGTGACGTCGCGCAGAGCGACCACGAAGGAGCCCACCCGCAGCAGCGGCGCGCCCTCCACCCGGCTCTCCCCGGCGAGGATCGCGGTGCCGTCGATGGACTTCACGAGCTGCACGTGGTGCTCGATCACCTGCCCCGGGAACACCTGGCCCTCGACGGCGATCTCCTTGATGGAGCCGGCGAGCTCGACCTTGCCGGCCAGCACGTCCGGGTTCGGGCACTCCCAGACCGCCAGCAGCACCGCGGACTGCGCCCACGACTCGATCACCAGCGGGATCGGGTACGCGTAGTCCGCGGCCTCGCCGGCGAAGCCCGCGTACACCGGCTCGTTGGCGGAGACGGCCTTGCGGGTCGTCATGCGCTCGCCGGGGAGGACCTCGGTGACCCGGTCGACGAGCAGGATCGGCGTGCGGTGCGGGATTGTGCGGCTGATGCGCTCCAGGCCGTACGTGCTCATCGGGTCTCCCTCGCGTAGCGCAGGCGGACGTCGGCGACCTTGCCGCGGCCGGTGCGCACCTGGGCCCGGCAGACCAGCTCGTCGCCGTCGGCACCGGTGACCGTCACCTCGGTGACCACCCGGTCGCCGGGGTAGACGGGATGCAGGAACTGGCACCGGGTCACCGCGGTCAGCCGCACAGCCGGGCCGCCTTCGCTCCAGTGCTTGACGGTCCGGTCCGCCGCCTCGATGAGGTAGACGCCCGGCAGCACCGGAAAGCCGGGATAGTGCCCGATGAGCACCGGGTCGGCCGGGTCGACCGAGAAGGCCGCCGCGGCACCGTCGGCGTCGCTTCGCAGCGGCTCCAGCGCCGCGCCGAGCGGGCTCGCAGTGCTCACCCCTGCTCCCGCAGCTTGCGGTTCAACAGATCGTAGGTGGCCTGCAGGGAGGTGACGGCGGCCAGCTCCTTCTCGTCGAGCTTGACGCCGTACTCACGCTCCAGCCGGACGGTGATCTCCAGCGCGAGCAGCGAGTCGACCTCGAGGTCTTCGGCGAAGTGGGCGTCGTCGGTGACCTCGGCAGGGTCGATGTCCAGGACGGTGGCGATCCGGCCCCGCAGCTCCTCCTTGTCGATCGTCAGGACGCTCGCCGGGCGGGCTGTGTCGGTCATGGTTCTCTCCGTTCTCCGTGGCGGATGGGGGTGGATCAGCGGGCGTTCAGGCGCCCGCGCGCAGCACGACGCATCCCGCCTGTCCGTCGGGGTCGACGGACGTGACGAGCACGGTGTCGCCGGGAGCGGCCAGGGCCAGCGCGGCTGCCAGCTGGAACGCCGAGGAGGCGGCCGACGCGTCGCCGAGCAGCGACCGCAGCCGGTGCCGGTTGGGCGTGTGGCCGGCCAGCACCTCGTCGAGGGCGGCCTCCTCGCGGGCGCCGAGCGCACCACCGAGGTCGGAGGGGACGACCAGGCGGACATCGCCCGCCGGCACGTCGGCCTCCTTGAGGGCTTCGGTGACCGCCCGCGCGACCGCGTGCTGGGCGCCCTCGGGACGGCTGAACGCGAGGAAGCGGGCGGCGGCGATCGTGGCGAGGGGTGTACGGCCATAGGCGAGCGCCCGTCCCGCGGGCTCCAGCAGGAAGAGCGCGCAGCCCTCGCCCAGCGGGCCGGCGGGCCGACCGTGCGGGGACCCGGCGAGCGAGCCCCGGTATTCCAGCCAGGCCCGGTCGACCGAGAACTCCTCGACCGCCCCGCACAGCACCGCCGCGCAGTGGCCCTGGCGCAGCAGCCGCGAGGCGTAGCGCAGCCCGAGCAGGCCGGTGAGCCGGCCGCCGGCGACAGTGGTGTTGGGGCCCTTGATCGAGTGCCAGATCGCGCTCTGCCCCGCCGCCCGGTTCATCACCGTGTTGGGGAAGCGCGCCGGGTCGACGTGGAACGGCTTGTCCCCGGCGAGCGCGTCGCGGGTGAAGTCCATGATGCTCTGCACGCTGCCGTGCCCGGTGCCCAGCACCATCCCGATCTCCTCGGGGTGGTCCGCGGTCAGCCCGGGCCCCGCCGACTCCAGCAGCGCCGCCGTGGTGGCCACGGCGATCGCGGTGGCCCGGTCCATCGACCGGGTGCCCTTGCGGCCCAGCACGGTGCGGGCGTCGAAATCCGGGATCCGCCCGGCGCGGTCGAACGGCCCGGCGGTACCCGGTTCGGCGGCGGTCACGGCAGAGCGCTGTTGCCGGACACCGTCGGTGAACGGCTGCGCGCCGAGACCGTACGGGGACGTGGCTGACCAGCCCGACACGACCAGCGGGTCCGCGGGCAGGAACGTGGTCATCATGGTGCGACTCCTCAGCTTCCGCAGGGCTACGAGGGGGACGGTCCCCAGGCGCCGGCGGCCGCATGGAACTCCCCGCCGTCGACGCCGATCGTGTTGCCGGTGATCCAGGACGAATCGGTGCGCGCCAGCAGCGCCACCGCCTCGGCGACGTCCTCCGGCTGGGTGAGCCGCCCGTGCGGGTTGTTCTCCGCGGCGCGGGCGACGTAGCCGGCGTGCTCGGGGATGCGCTGGAGGGCGGGAGTGACTGTGACGCCCGCCCGCAGCGCGTTGACCGCGACCCGGTGCGGCGCGAGCTCGCAGGCGAGCTGCCGCACGTGCGACTCCAGCGCCGCCTTCGCCGCGGACACCGCGCCGTAGCTCGGCAGCGCCTGCCCGACCCCGGCGCTCGTCATCGCGAACACCTTCGCGCCCGGGCGCAGCAGGCCCGCGGCGTGCAGGTCCTGGGTCCAGTAGACGAGGCTGTGCGCCATCACGTCTGCTGTCATCTCCAGCTGCCGTGAGGACAGCGTCTTGTCCCAGCCGTCGCGCGGCAGGAACGGGACCAGCGAACCGAAGGCCAGGGAGTGCACGAGAAGGTGGATGCCGGTCCCGCCGGTGAGCTCGCGCAGGGCGGCGACGACCCGGGTACGCGTCTCGCGGCTCGCCGCGTTGGCGTTGAAGAACTCGGCGCGCACGTCGAAGTCGCGCAGCTGGGTCACCAGCTCCGCCACCTCGTCCTGGCGGGCGGCGGTGTCGAAGTGGACCCCGGCCACGTGCACGCCCTCGCGGGCCAGGCCCAGGCAGATCTGCCGGCCGATCCCGCTGGACGCGCCGAGGACGAGGCACCACGTGCCGGAGAGGGACTTCAGCATGGCCGGGACTCCTGTCCGGGGGACCGACGGCGTGCGCCGGGGCGGCACGCCAGGGTGATCGCGAGATGTCCGTCGTGGACGGCGGTGACGAGCAGGGTGTCGCCCGGCTCGCCGGTGAGGGCGTCGGCAAGGTGCAGGGCTGGGGTCAGGCAGCCCAGCGGTGACTCGGTGCGGTGCTGGATGACGTCCGGACCGACCAGGGCGGCGGGCACCGTACTCGCTGTCAACTCCGCAAGGCCCGAGCCGTCGAGAATCAGCCGCACCCGCAGGCCGGGCGCCGCATCGCCGGTGACCCGCCGGACGGCGGCCCTGATGGCGACGGCGGCCCGTTCCGTGCCGCCGGGGTCGGCGAGGAATTGTGGCGGCACGAACAGCGATCCCGCCCGGAGAACAGGCGTTTCCTGCCGGCCGTCGCCCGCCTCGAGCACGAAGGCGACCGCGCCCTCCTCACCCGGGGCCGAATCCGAGCCGGCGTCCGGCAGGTGCTGCTCGGTGGCGGCCACCAGGGCCACGTCGCAGCGACCGGCCCGCAGTGCGCGGGCGCCCGCCTCCACGGCATCCATCGCGGCTGTCCGCGGGGAGGCCATGGTCAGCGCGAACGCCTTCAGGCCGTGGTCAGCGGCGACCCGGTTGCCCAGGACGTTCACCGCGAAGTACGGCGCGCTCACGGGCGCCAGCCCCGCCGCGCCTTCCGCACTGGTGACCTGGCGGTCCATGTCGTCGAAGAGGCGTCCCAGTCCGCCGTTGGTGGCCAGCGCCAGTCCGCGGCGTACCTCCGGGACCTCGGCCAGGCCCGTGCCGCCGGCGGCGTGCCGGGCCGCGGCGAGCGCGTACTGGGCCGCGGGCGGCAGGTAGCGATATCCCCGCGCACCTAGGCGGGTGCGGTGGTCGAACCAGCCGGCCACCGTGCCCGTGCCGCCCAGCGCCGCCGTGGCGCTGTCGCCGCCGGGGCTCACCACCGCGACCGCGGTCACCGCAACGGCGCTCATGCCGCCTCCAGGACCAGGGACATGTTGTTGCCGCCGAAGCCGTACGCGTTCACCAGCACCCGGCCCCCGTCGAGTGGGACCGGCCCGTCCTGGGGCAGCGACACGTCGCATTCCTCGTCCTGCTCGTCGAGGCGCACGTTGGGCGGGACGCTGCCGTGCCGCAGGATCTGGGCGCCCGCCACGGCACCGAGCGCGCCGGACGCCCCGCCCGCATGACCCAGCAACGCCTTCAGGCTGTAGAGCGGTACGCGGGCGGCGCGGGCGCCCAGCACCCGGTGCAGCGCCCGGCTCTCCAGCGCGTCGTTGAGTCGGGTGCCGGTGCCGTGCGGCACGACGCAGCCGATCCCCTCGGCGCCGCCGGCCTCGGCGATCGCCTCGCTCATCGCGCGCACGATCTGTTCCGCCTCTGGCTCGGGCGCCGTTGGATGCCCCGCATCGCAGCTCCAGGCCGTGCCGGCGAGCCGCAGGCCACGGCCGGGCACGGCGGCTCCGCGCGCCTCGGCGTGCTCACGCGACTCGAGGACGAGCATTGCCGCGCCCTCGGCGAAGACCGTGCCGCCCCGGTTCCGGTCGAAGGGGCGGCACCGCTGCGGGTCGACGGCGCCAAGCCGGTTGAAACAGCCCAGCGCCACCCGCGAGTACGCGTCCGCGCCACCGGCGACGACCACGGAGGCCTCGCCCGCGCGGATCATGTCCGCCGCGGCGCCGAGGGCGTACCCGCCGGCGGCGCAGGCGTTGGCGATGTCCTGGGCGGTGCCGAGCACCCCGAGCGCCCCGGCGACCCCGGCCGCGAGCCGGAACGGCGGCAGCCAACCCTGTTCCGGTGCGACATCCCCGCGCCGGTCGCTCTCGTTGATGCCCGGCTCGCCCATGCAACTGCCGACGACGACCGCCACCCCGGCACCGGCCTCAGCGGGGCCCAGCCCGGCGTCGCGCCACGCCTCCCGGGCCGCAGCGACCGCGAACCGGGTCGCGCGCGCGCCGGTCAGATCCCCGCCCGGGGCGAGGTGGATCAGCGGGCGGTCCATCACCGCCGGCGGATCGGCGGGGCGGTCGGGGCGGCGCGCCGCGGCGTCCGTCATGGCCTTCCACAACGCGTCCGCGCCGGTGCCGTGGCACGAGACGGCGCCGATACCGGTGACCATGACGTCGGTGGTCATGCCGACGTACCGGCCAGGGCGGCGTTCATCCGGTCGTCGAAGGTGACCAGGCTCCAGTCGCGGCGGTTCTCGATGAGGGCGTACCCGTGGGTGATGGTGCCCGTGGAGGTGTGCACCAGGGCGCCGTCGCGCACGACGTACGTGTCCATCCGGGCCGTGTACGTGACGTCCTTGAAAACCTCCTCGACGGTGAAGACCGTGTAGAGGTCCTCCTCCATGCGGGCCTCGTCGACGACGGTGATCCGCGAGCGCGGCACGACCGGGATCCAGTTCTGCTCGTCCAGCAGCGTCTTGATGGACACGCCGCGGTCCTCGAGGAAAAGGTCCACGACCTCCTCCATGAGCCGCAGGTAGCCCGACATCTGTACGCGCTCCGTGAAGTGGCAGTACCAGTACGGCATGCGCCACTTCCAGGCGAAGGCGTTGCTGCCGGCGGTCAGCTGCTTGATCAGGTCGTCGGCGTCGAGGTTGACCTCGGGCGCCTCGACGGCCCAGCCGGGAGCCGCGCCCAGCTGCGACACGACATGCGGCCGCAGCACGGCCGGGATCGGCTGGTCTTTACCGCCGCGGGGGTCGTGGCGCAGTTGCACCCGTACGGTCGACGTGGCGGCCTTGACCAGGCCCTCCTCCCGGGCGACCTGCAGCACCACCCCGAACAGCAGCTCGCCGTCGCGGGCGCGCCGGTGCGGGCGGACCGTGGCGGTTACGACGTCGTCGATGTGCAGGGCGTGCACGATGCGCGTGTCGATGTCCACGAGGTCGGTGCACAGGCCGTACGTCTCGTAGATCGCGCCCGGCGGCAACCCGCCCTCGCGCAGGTGGTTCAGCACCGACTCCTCGACGAGGTAGTTGACGTGCTTGAAGCCGATCCAGGTGCAGATGTTGGAGCCCTCGTAGCGGGGCCGGATCGTCAGCTCGGACGGCTCCGTCAGCGACGGCGTCGGGGTCAGGGTCACGTCAGCTCCTTGAGGTGGTGGTCAGGCGGGGAAGCTCCCGCAGCAGGTCCCCGGCGACGCCGGCGCAGTGCCCGGGTCGCTCGGCCATCGGGAAGTGGCCGCAGCCGGTGAGGATCTCCAGCCGGGCGTCGGGCAGGCGCGCCGCGAGGGCCGCGGCATCGCCGGGCGGCGCGCAGAAGTCGTCGGCGCCGGCCACGATCCGCACGGGCAGATCCAGCGCGGCGACGTCGAGGAACGGGGTACGCAGGTACGCGTCGAAGAACCGGGTCCAGCCGTACGGCCCGATCCGGTCCCGCACCCGCCGGGCCATCCCCGCGACGACGTCGTCCCCGAGCCGGCCGGCGGACCGTACCCGCAGCCCCTCCTCAAGGATCCGGTGGAAGCCGTTGAGGTACGTCGAGGCGGTGTCCCAGGTGAAATCGCCGGGGGTGGCGCGGTGGAAGGGCGCCAGCACCATGGCCGAGCGGGGCCGGTCCGCAGTGCGGGCAAGCCACTCCAGCGTCAGCGGCACCGCGAAGGAGTGCGCGACGACGATGTCCACTGTGCCCGACATCGCAGCCAGCGAGCGGCCGATCCACTCCGCGGGGTCGCCGCGGTGACTCCACGCCGGTTCGCTGAACGAGCTCCACGGCAGCTCTGCCATCCACACCTCGGCGCCGCCCGGGAGCCCGCCCGCGAACGGCTCCCACATCGCGTCGTTGCCCGCCAGGCCGGAGAGCAGCAGCACCCGCTGCGGTGCGTCGGAGGTGGCCGGGCGGATCAGCCGTGCGGCCGTCGCCGTCACGGCCCGTACGAGGATAGGACGACCGCGGCGGCCGCGTCCTCGCCTCCCGCGTCGCCGATGCCGGCGGTGGCGAGCACGGACCCCGAGTGCGGGCCGCCCAGCCACGCCGCCGCGGCCACGCACTGCAGGACACCCAGCGCGCCGGAGGCGGGTCCGAACGTCGCCGACAGGTCGATGCGGTGCGCGCCCGTCACGATGTCTCCCATAGGAGCCGACCCACGCTCCGGCAGACACCACAGCCCGACCGGGGCCGCTCCCGCGGTCACCTGGGCGACGGCCGTCGTGAGCGAGGCGCGCCGCGCGTAGCGCCCGACGACGGCCAACGGCCGTACGCCCCGGTCGAGGGCTGCCGACTCGGCTTCGAGCACCAGCGCCGCCGCGCCGTCGAACGGCTCCGCAGTGACACCGGAGCTGGACAGGACGTGGCGGACCGGCGCGTTGTCGGGCTCGGCCCCGGCGACCAGCACCCGATCGGCACGCCCCGCGGCGATCAGCAGCGCCGCCCAGTGCACGGCGTCGAGGCCGGAGGTCTGCCCGTTGCACAGGGTCAGGTTCGCTGCGCGGAAGCCGTACGTGATCGCCAGCCACGACGCGACGACGTTGCTGGAGGTCGCGGGCAGCGTCATCGGGCTGGTACCGAGGTAGGTGTGTTCCGCGATCGCCTGCACTGTGTCGCAGACGGTGTCGACGTTGCCGAGGTTGGTGCTGACGACCACGCCGACCCGCTCGCCGGGCACGGTCGCCCGGTCGTCCTCGCCGACCAGACCGGCCGAGCGCAGCGCGTCACGGCCGGCGACCAGGGCCAGCTTGGTAGCGCGGTCCTTGTAGCGCAGTCCGCGGCCGGTGAGCCGGCGCACCGGGTCGGCGGGGGCGGGGTCCCGCCGGTCCCCGCGCGGCTGCAGCAGATCGCCCGCGTCGTCGAGACCGGCGACGGCGAGCCCGAGCCCGGTCACCACCGCGCGCCGGCCTTCGGGCGTCATGGTCGGTCCTCCGTGCTCTCGATGACGGCCACGGCGTTGAGGCCGCCGAAGCCGAAGGAGTCGATCTGGGCAAGGCGCATCGGCTCGGCGGGCCGTACGGCCACGCCGCGCGCCAGCCGGAACCCGGAGACCGCCTCGACCGGGTCGGTGAGGCCGAGCACCGGCGGCACGACGCCGCGGCGCATCGCCAGCACCGCGGCGACCAGGCTGTGCAGCCCCGACGCCCCGGCGGTGTGGCCGGTCATGGACTTGATGGCGGTCATGTGCGGCATCGGCTCCACCCCGGCGAAGACCGCGCTGATCGCCTCCGACTCCGCCTCGTCGTTGAGCGGCGTGCCGGTACCGTGCAGCAGCACGAGGTCGATGTCGCCCGGAGTGATCCCGGCACGGCGGTGGGCCTCCTCGGTGACCGCGGCGATGCTCTTGGCCTCCGGGGCGGACGGGTGGTACGCGTCGCAGTTGACCGCGACACCACGCACCCTCGCGTGGATCCGGGGCGCGGGACCGGGACCGGCGGCCTCCCGGCGCAGCACGATCGCGACGGCGCCCTCGCCCTGCAGCATGCCGCGGCGATTGCGGTCGAAGGGGCGTACGCGGTCGGGGGCCTCGGGATAGCAGCGGTCCAGCAGGCCGTACGTGCTCTCGGTGAGGGTGTCCACGCCGGCGATCACCACCGTGTCCGCGTGCCCGAGGTCGAGCAGGTCGGCGCCGAGTGCGAGAGCATACAGCGAGGCGGAGCAGGCGTTGACGACGGTGTGCGTGTCGGCGGCCCGGAAGTGCTGCCGCAGCGCCGTGCCGAAGTGCAGATCCCGTACGTGGAACGGGATCTTGTCGCGCCAGGACAGCTCGACCGAGCGCAGCTCGCGCAGGGTGGTGCCGACCAGGACCGGTACCTCGCTCAGGTCGTCGCCCAGCCCCGCGTCGGCGGCCGCCGCCGCGACGGCCTGCACGAGCCAGCGGGTGGCCCGCAGCGGCTCGTCGGAGCCGAGTTCGGGGCGGTCGTCGATCTCGTACGCGACCTGCGCCCGGAACCGGCTGCGGTCGAAGCCGCGCAGCTCGTCGATGCCGCTGCGGCCGGCGACCAGAGCGGAGAACATCTCCTCCGCGTCGGCGCCGACGCTGGCGACCGCGCCCATGCCGGTCACGATCCAGCTCATGCCGCGCTCCGGTACCGACGCATGATGAGCACGGCATTGTTGCCACCGAAGGCGAGCGCATTGTTCTGCACGATGTCCAGCTCCATGTCGAGCGCCTTGTTGGGCACGCAGTCCACCGCGCACTCGGGGTCGGTGACGCGGTGGTTGACGGTCGGCGGGATGAAACCGCGAGAGACCGAGATGGCGCAGGCCGCGGCGGCCACCGCGCTGGCGGCACCCATGCTGTGCCCGATCATCGACTTGATCGAGATGGTGCGCGGCACGGCGTCGTCGCCGAACACCTGCCGCAGCGCCCCGCACTCGGTGACGTCGTTGGCCTTGGTGCCGGTGCCGTGCGCCGAGACGAAGTCAATCTGGTCGGCGGTGACACCCGCGTGCCGGTGGGCGTTGCGCACCGTACGCGCGATGCTGTCCCGGTCGGGCGCGACGGGGTGCAGCGCGTCGCAGGCGAGCCCGTACCCGAGCACCTCGGCGTAGATGCGCGCGCCGCGGGCCAGCGCGGAGTCGAGGCTCTCCATCACCAGGATCCCGGCGCCCTCGCCGGTGAGGATGCCCTCGCGGTCCCGGTCGAACGGGCGGCACAGCTCCGGGGCGATGGTGCCGAGCCGGTAGAAACCCGTGAACGTCTTGCGGCACATGGCGTCCGCACCGCCGCACACGGCGATGTCGACATCGCCGCTGCTGAGGGCGTCGTACCCGGACCCAACCGCGTAGTTGCCCGCCGCGCACGCGGTCGGGATGGTCACGGCCTCGACGTCCTCGAGCGCGAGCTCGCGGACGATGCCGGCAGACAGCCGGCCGGCCGAGACCCGCCGGGCCCGCACCGGGTCGTAGGACTCCGGCCCGTCGCGGAGCCCCGCCTCGACCAGCTCGTCGAGGTCGCGGGACTCCCCGTCGGTGGTGCCGACGGAGACCAGGCACCGGCGGGCGCGGACGTCTTCCTCGGTGAGGCCGGCGTCCGCGACGGCCATCCGGGCGGCGGCGACCGAGAACTGGCTCGCCCGGCCCAGCTCCGCGGGATCGAGGCGCTGGATCCAGGCCTCCGGCTCGAAGTCGTCCACCTCGCAGCCCTGGGCGTGGGCGAAGCCGGCGGTGTCGAAGGCGGTGATCGCCTTGACGCCGCTGCGCCCCTCCCGCAGCCCCGACGCGAAGGCTTCGACGCCGGTGCCAATGCTGGTGATGACACCGAGGCCGGTGATGACGACCCGGCGGCGCGTGGCGCCCGGTGCTGGAGCGTGCTGCATCATCTCACCCATCTGCGGTCGGGGCCGGGCGGTCAGCGGCGCGAGGCCTGCTCGACGACCTGGTAGATGCCCTGGAGGTTGACCATCCGGCTCAGCTCGGCCTGGTCGATGGTCACGCGCTGGCTGCGCTCGAGGGCGGCGAGGATCTCGATGGCGCTCAGCGAGTCCGCCTCGTGGTCCTCCTTGAACAGGCTGGTCTCGCTGACCTCGTCCTCCTCGAGCTCGAGGATGTCGCAGACGATCGTCTTGATCTCCTGCTTGCGGGCGGCGTCAAGGCCAACGGTCAGGTCGGCATTCGGCATGTCGGCTCCGTTCGGTTCGAGGCGCGCCGGCTAGGAGGGGCGCGCCCTTTGTCGGGCAGGTCGAGAGTGCCGTCGGCGGCTATACGAGCCCTATACGACGGCGGGGTCGGCGGCGCCCGCGCCGGGCCAGCGCGCGGCGAGGCCCGCGGTGCCGGGCCGGCGCAGCGCGTCGGCCACCAGCGACCCGACCCCGCTTAGCGGATTCGGCGTTGGTGAGCACGACGAAGCCCGTGTCGCTGTCGAACCGGGCGAACGTGCCGGCGCGGTAGCCCGCGGGTCCGGCCGCCGTGGCCGTACTCGGCGCCGCCGCCGGTGTCGTCCTCCGCGCGGGTACGCCAGCCGTCCTCCAGCGCCCCGCCGCCCCGTCGTGCCCGAGGGCTGCCGGATACCGGCTCTGTTCCGGATACCACTGGTCGAAGCTGGTGGTGGAGACCAGTCCCAGCGGTACACACACCAGGCGCTCGACGAGCTCAGGGAACGTCGCGCAGCACGGGCTCGACGATCGGGAAGCTGGCGCTGCTCTTGCGGAACCCGAGCCGGGTGGCGTCTCCGGGCGTACGGCCGCGAGCACCTCGGTCAGGGGGTGGGAACGTCTCCTCCGGTCGATAAGGGACGGCCGTCGCCCGGCCGAGCCGAACCGGTGGCTCATCAGCTCCCGCGCGGCACCGGCGGTCCCGGCACCCGCCACCGCCGGACAGCAGCGTCGAGGCGTGCCGCGCCCAGCGGGCCAGCGTCACACCCGCCGGTATCGACGGCTGGCGGGGAGGGACCGAGCACACCACCGCCTACCGCACCCGTGCCCTCGTTGGATGGCTGCTCCACCAGTGGGGGTAGCTGCAGAGACACCGTCAGGCGCACATCGCTTCTTGTCATCTTCGTTATTGATTGGCGGGGTTTTCGGGGGTAAACGGGGGGTCCCGCACAGAAACCCGCCAGGTCTGATTGTCCCCGCTGGCCCCGCCGCCGTGCCGCGCCCGCCTCACGGCATGCGTACTGACCGAACCTGTGGCAGCCCTTCCTCGGCAGCCGCACCGGGCGACCCACCACCTCCGGTCCTCCGCTCCAATCTATCGATCGATGACGAGAGGTTCGGCCCTCATCGGTCAGCTAGACCCTTGCAATCTTGCCGGCACCGTTGCCGGATGCCGGAACTGATCGCGCCCACCACCCGCCTGCACATCGCCTGGCTCGAGGCGCACGCGGAATGGGGCCCCGGGCAGCACGAGGACGGTTTCGGGCTGGTCCCGTCCGACGAAGTCGACTCGCCGGTCGGGTTCGCGGCCTGGGTGGCACGGCTCACCGACGATTCGAACCCGGCGTCGCCGATCGACGCCGACAATGTGCGCTGCACGTATCGATGGATCGTCGACAGCGAGCGAGTGCTCGGAGGGGTCGCGCTGCGGCGCGGGCCGAGCGACTACGTGCAGTGGGCTGGCCACATCGGCTACGGCATCCGGCCCTCGGCGCGCCGCTGCGGGTTGGCCACCTGGGCTCTTGGCCGAATGCTTGACGAGGCCCGAGTGCTCGGCCTGGATCGGGTACTGGCGGTCTGCGCGACCGCCAATGTCGCCTCGGTCAGGACGATTGAGCGGTGCGGCGGCCTGTTCGAGGGCATCCGGGACACCAAATTCGGTCCCGCCCGGCGCTACTGGATTGAGCTATAGCGAGGGATTCCGTGCGCTTGAACCGCCAGGTGCATCACAACTGCCTGCCGGCGGCGCACAAGTGCTGGGCATGGGCGAAGCATCCGCCGTGGTTCGGCGGGGTCCAGAGCCAAACCTGATAAGGGCACGCTACGCGCGGGCTGCGTTAGCCTCGCCCGGTGCGATACCTGAGCGAATCGTTCGCGGTCGGCGCGTTGCGCCGGTCGTCCTCGATCGAGCAGTTCCTTGGCCCGACCTTCAACGGCGAGCGTCGAGGCGTCCGCTGGGTCGCCATCGAGCCCGGGCGCAACGGCCGGTACGCGGTGATGGTCTACCTCAGCTGGGACATCGGCGATGAGCACTTCGGCGATCTGCTGGAGTTCCCGCCGCTGGATCCCCATGCCGACGACGCCGGCGAACTAGTCGCCGAGGTCGTAGATGCTATCGAAGCCCTCGCCACCGCCGAACGGGTCACGGACGCGGTACGCGAGCGTTGGACGAACGTCGGCGTCGCCGCCGAGGACTACTTCGACTACGTAAGATCCGGTCGGCTGCCCGACCCGCTCACCCGCCGCGGCGGTGCTGCGGATGCGCCGCCGCCGGGCCGAGCAGGTGGTGGCCGTCGCGGTCGTGCGAGGTGATCTGTCGGGGCCGACCCATTCGGGCGGCCGGTGCCAGGATGCCGCCGCAGCGTGACCACGCCCATGCCGGACCCCGACGCGGGGGCAGCCCCGGTGGGCAGAGGCGGCCTGTGGTCCTCTCTGCATCGTTGGGGAGGACCCGCGCGAGGTGGTTAAGGCTGTGGCCAGACGCGGACCCGGAATCGTTCGACACCGGTCGGGGGCTCGTCGCCGTACCAGGCGTCCTGCCCGTACAGGGTGCGCAGCCGATGTCGGCCGATGGCGTGGACGTCTACGGTGTATGTTCCCGGTTCGCCGATTGGCAGGGGTGGGGTGAGCAGCCGCTCGTCCAGGGCGCTGATGCACAGCGTGCCGCTGGTGGAGCGCAGTTCGGCGCGGCCGTGGGCCTCCCACTCATCCGTCTCCGCTGGTGCGGGGCCGTCCCAGGCTTCGACTGTGACGTGGGCACGGTGGCCGCTGCTGATCGCGCTGAACAGGTGGATCTGTTCGGTGCCGGCCCAGCAGAGCAGGTGGGCGGTGGTCTCGGGGTAGCCGAACACGTCGAAGTCCGCACCGATGATGGTGATCAGGCAGCGCTCGGGCATGGGGGTGGCGTTGATGCTGCCCAGCCGGCTCGCCACGCAGACCTCCGTAGCTCGTGTCCATCATGTTCGGTGCGGGCCGGCGCGGTTATGACGGGCCGGCCCACACCGAACGCTAGCGGACGGTCAGGCTATTAGTGGTGGATCTGCACCGCTCCGGCGGTTACCGGCGTGGGCAGGAACCGGTCCACGTCGTAGTCGGCGCCGCGCCGGTTGTCGTAGGTGATCGTGTCACGGGGGATTGCTCCGCTGCTGGTAGGCCAGAGCACGGCCCGTATGCGATCGGGGCCGGGCTGACAGTTCGGGCCGGCAGCGGGACAGCCTCGGTAGCCGTACACGAGGAACCCGACGCCTGCGCCGGTGGTGGTCGTGCTGGTGCCCTTCGCGGCCACCTTCCCGTCGGGGGTGACCACCAGCCATTCCAACCGGGAGGTGGGCTCCATGCGGATCACGTCGGGAATCCAGAGTTTGGCCTCGCCGGTGGGTGGACCGGCCTGGGTGTAGTAGCGGGCGGTCAGGTGCGCCCACGTCCACGCTGTGGTGTCGGTGCCGTCCACCGCGCCGGCTGGTGTCTCGGTGGCGGCGTCGACGTTTGTCCAGCCGCCGTCCGGGTCGTAGACCACGACCATGACGGTGGTGGCGTCGCTGCCGCCGTCGTCGTCGGTGACGGTCACGTCGAGCGTGTACATGCCGGCGTGGGCGAAGCTGCGCCGCAGGGTGCAGGTGTCCGCGCTGGCGGCGGCGGTGCCGGTGGTGCCGTCGTCCCAGTTCACCGCACAGGTGTGGGTGTCGTTGCTGCCCGGATCGGTGAAGGTGGCGGTGACGGTCACCGGCGTACGGGCCTTGAACAGCTGCCAGGGATCGGGACCGGTCACGGTGACCTGCGGTGCGACGTTGTGCACGGTCACCACGGTGGTGTCGGACACCGGCACGTTGAACCCGTCGTCGGCGGTCAGGGTGACAGTGAACGTGCCGTCGTCGGTACAGCTGATCGCGGTCTGGGGGTCATGGGCGGCGGTGAACTGGCAGGTGGCGCCGGCATCGACGTTGTCGCCGGCGGTGTAGGTCCAGGTCACCGACGGGGTGGACTCTCGGTCGCGGGCCGAGCCGTGCAAGGTTATCGGCGAGCCCTCGTCACCGGTGACATTGGGTCCGGCGTCGACCACAGGCGCCTGGTCGATCTCACCGGTGCCACCGCCGGCGCCGCCGGACGACTCGATGATCTCGACGAAGAACAGGTCGACCCACTCCCCCGATGGCTTGTTCTCCGAGTACAGGATCCGGTCGTCGCGGTAGAAGTCCCGCAGGGCCGATCCGGCCCGGCTGTTGTCGCCGGTGGGCACCGCACGCACGGAGAAGTCCCAGTTCGGGTTGGCTGCTCCCTGCTGGGTGCTGGCAAACGGATACTCGTCGCACTGTTCGCCATCGCCGGGCGGGTTGGGCAGGCCGGTGCTCTGGTAGGGGGCGGTGCGGTCACACGCCCGGTCCTTCTCGCGTCCGTTGTCGGTGTGCGTGCTTCCGCCGGTGGGGACCCGCTCGAGGTACTGGTCCAGTGGTCCGGCATACCGGCCGGGGATGACCTTGTCGCCGTCGGGCTTGAGCGGGTAGGTGGCGTTCGGGCTGGCGAACGCGTCGCGGATGTGCGCGGCCACGGCGTGCACCGGCGTCGGTGTGCCGTCAGCCTCGTACAGCCGGTACTGCAGGTGCGGGATCACGTCGTTGAAGATGCACGCCTTCGTGCGCGTGGCCAGGAAGTAGGTCGCAGAGTCGCACCGGACCCAGTACTGGTTCTCGTTGTCGGAGGTGTGGCCGTCCTGAGCCTGGACCTCGAAGTTGAACGCGTGGTACAGCGCCTGGTCTTGCAGCGTCGACACCGATTCGTCCGAGTTGAGGTGCCAGGTGACCCACTGGTTGGCGGCGGCCCGTTCCTTCCACAGCGAGAGCGGCATCAGCCAGGTGCCGCCGCTGATGTCGCAGCCAGGAGTATCGCGGTAGCACTCCATCTCGAGACCGAACAACGATGCGGGCGTGTAGCTGCCGCCGAAGGTCACAGACTCCGCGCGCAGGAACACCGTGATGTCCCGCTGGCCGTCGTCGCGGCCGTACCCGACGGCGATGACCGGCATGTACACGAATCCGGTTTGCCTGTTCCGGGTGTCGAAAACGTAGTCGTAGGCGATGTAGCGGGCACACCACATTAGCCGGTTCCGTATGTGTCCCCGGCCAGTGGTCGCCGCCGATGTTGTCTGGCACTCCCGCACCAGGTCTTCATCAGGCTGATGCGGTGGACTGAACCGCTCGCGCAGGATCCGCGGCCCTGCAGCGGCGGCGACGTCGAAGCCTGGCGTGCCGGGCGGCGCTGGCCGGGCGTTGCGCCGTGCCAGCTGCTGCGCCTCCTGCACCGATAGCGGCCCGCCGGCAAGCCGGCTCGGTGCTGCGGCCTTGGTCAGTTCAGCCGGCGGCGCGCTGGCCGGTGCCATTCCCAGCAGCCGCTGGCCTGCTTGCGTGTCTGGCCGCGCGGTCACGGCAGTCTGGGTGGCCGTCGGGCCAGCGACGGCGGGCGTGAGTGACGCGGTCCAGCTCAGCGCCGCACCGACCGCCAGTATCGCGACAGCACGGCGTCTACCTACTCTTTCCATGGAGATCCCCGTTTCCCCGTGTAGCCGCTGCGGGTGCCGAGCTGATGGTCGGCGAGCACGCGGCGGCGATGCCCTGGCGGACACCACGGGCGACGATATTCACCCGACCAGACCCACTCCAGCCCTCTGTAGAGATGACGACCGATGAACTTTCCCACGCGGCCCGCCATCGCGCACCAACGTCACGTGGCGGCTCGACAGTGAGGGTGAGAGCCCTCGAGATCTCACATCGGGTATTCCGGCCCCGTTCGGCCCACTGCCGCGCAGTGTCCTGCCGTCGACCGCGATCACTCGTCTGCCGGCTACGGCAGGTCGGCGGCCCATTCGACGATCTCCACGACGCGACTCGATCCCGGAACCACCGCCGCGATCACGAGCAGTCCCGGCAGCGGCTGGATCAGGCCGCCAGCGTCCCGTGGGTCCGGAACCCGGGCGAGGGCCTGCAGCAACCTGGCGTGTCCTGTTCCGACAGCGGCAACATTCGCCGCTGCACCGAGCGCGACTCCTGCGTGACAAGCGCCTTTGACAAACAGCGTAAGGCCCGGCTACCGGAACGGCATTGATCGATGTCTTGACTCCATGCGCCGCTCTGCTCATGATTTACTGCGGCGGTTCGACAGTGAGGGTCAATGTGATGACGCAGGTAGAGCCACCGGCAGGAGGCCCCACATCAGCCGCCACTCTCAACGAGCTTGGACAAACTAGCCGACTCGCGCGTGCCAGTTCAGGCACGAGGGACTGGCTGACACGTAGGCCCCATTGGCGGGAACTGAGTATCGCGAGCCTCGGTTCGGTGCTCCTCGCTGTCGCGATGATCTGGCTGATTCCGCCGTACGCGGTTCGCGTGCTGACTGCCGGCGCCAAGACTGTGCCGATCGCCGACCCGGCCCACACCATCGTCGGTGACGCGGGTGACCCGACGGCCCAAGCATGGCTGGTGGGATGGGGTGGCCACGCTCTCACCCACGGTCTGCGTGACCTGTGGGATACCAACGCCTTCTATCCCGACACGTACGGCCTAGCCCTGAACGACAGCCTGCTCGGCTATGCCCCGGCAGGGCTGATCGGCAGCGGTGTAGTCGGCGCCGTGCTGCGCTACAACATCCTGTTCGTGCTGGCTTTCGCGCTCGCCTTCCTCGGCGGCTACGCTCTCCTGCGCCAACTTGGCGCGAACAAGGTCGCCGCCGCGATAGCCGGGGCCGCCCTCGCCTACGCGCCCTGGCGCTACGGCCACGACGGCCATCTGAATATTCTCTCCACCGGTGGTATCACTCTGGCCCTGGCGATGCTGGCGCGCGGCCACGGACTCTCGTTCACCCGCGGCTACCTTGCCGAACGAGTCCGGCCGGGCTGGGCGTTCGCTGGCTGGCTGGTTGCGGCCTGGCAGGTCAGCCTCGGCTTCGGCGTGGGGCTGGGATTCGTATACGTCCTCGCCGCCCTATGCCTGATCACACTGACAGCCTGGCTGATCCACCGCCCACGCCTCAGCCTCCGGCTGATCGTCGGTGATCTGATCGGCGGGCTGGTCTTCACCGTGGTGACCGGATACTTCGCGTACGCGTACAAACACGTGCGCGAGCTCAACCCAGATGTCACAAGGGACTGGGACTACGTCGCGCACTTCTCCCCGACACTGCGCGGACTTCTCGTGGCGCCGCAGTCCTCGCTGCCCTGGGGCACCCTGCACAACGACGCCCGCACCGCTCTTGGTGACGTACCGACTGAGAAAGTGCTGCTATGCGGGTACGCACTGTATCTACTGGCCTTCGCCGGCCTGTTCCTGTCCCGCTGGTCACCGGTGCAACGGCTTCTGCTGCTGTCTGGGGCGGTCGTCGGAGTGTTGTTCGCGCTCGGCACGAACGGGCCGATCTACCACCTGCTCTATCTTTACGTGCCCGGGTTCGATGGATCCCGTACACCAGGTCGCTTGATCTTGTGGCCCACTCTCTGCCTGGCCATCCTCGCGGCCGGCCTGGTTACCCACCTGGCCGAGGTGGCTCGCAAGGGCGCCAAGCCGCAATGGTCGGTGGAAGCGGCGCGTCTGCTGACCGTGCCGTTGCTGGTCCTCGTGCTAGCTGAGGGCGTGCCTGACCTGGACCACCCCCAAACCCCAGCCAAACCGGCCGCGATGGCGCTAGCGTCCGCGCACGCTCCCATCATGGTGTTGCCGTCCAACGACGGCATCGACCTCCACGTCCTACTGTGGTCGACCGACGGATTTCCCACCATGGTCAACGGTGCGGCCAGTCACACCACACCCAACCGTCAGGCGATCCGCGACGTCATGGCGACCTTCCCCAGCCAGCCGGCCCTGGACCGGTTGCACCAGCTCGGTATCCGCAGCGTCGTCCTGCTGCGCGACCGGGTCCACGGCACCCCATACGAACCACTGCTAAACATCCCCGACGTACCCGGCATCACCCGCCATGACGTCGGGCCAGACGTGGTGTACACCATCGACACCATCACGAAGTGATGTTGGGCGTGTCCTCGGGAGACGAGGATCGTTCTGTCTGAACGTGAGGAGGGGTGAGCAGCCGCCGCGGATCGTCTCGGACGAACTCTGGGCCGAGATCGAACCACTGTTACCACCCCGACCACCACTCCGGCACGGTTTCCCCGGGGCGTAAGCGCCTCGACGACCGCAGAGTGGAAGACCTGCTGGCGCAGGTTGCGGGACTGGAACGACGCCGACGCATGGCACGACCTCTCTGGCGACGCGATGACAGGGTGCTCCACCGTCCACGATCAACTCATGGAGACCAGGACCAGAGAACCCCTCGACGATCCTGCCTCGCCTCGGGCGATCGTCGAAAACGTCCGGCGTAGCGACAGCTGACGGCATCAGCAGCGCTTGACGCGGAATCAAGAGACCCAAGTGCCGCTTCATCCAGGATATGGATGAAGCGGCAGGTCAGAGCTCTACAGGGGCGCATGTCGACGGCCAACCACCCAGGCGGTTACCGTCAACATAGATCATCCGTCACTGTATGTTACCGGCCGTTACCTGGGATGATCTTCATCTCCCCAGGCCAATCGGTCGGGACGGCCGGACTCGAACCGACGACCCCTTGACCCCCAGGACATTTTGGTCAGCGTTCCCGCACGTCACGCACGCTATCCCGAAGATCAGGCCGCATGGCTGACGGCGTGCCGCCTGTCATCGCGCATGCCGTGTGGTCCCTGGATGCTAAGCGGCTTACCGCCCCCGGCTTCTCGGGGCTGGGGCGGCAAGCCGTGTGACCGGCTCTCCGCGCATGCACCCTGGTTGCCGGTAACAGGACGCGACGCGGCGCGGCAGCATTTTGCTTGTGGTGGTCGGCCGTTGGGCGGTTTCGCTGGGTCTGTCGGCGGATGGGCCGTTGCTCAGAGATGCGGTTCAATGAGCGGTCAGCTTTTGGTGATTTGGTCGCGTCAGGGAGTGACGGTGAGCTTTCGGGGTCAGCCGTGGTCGCGGTGGCTTGTGGCCCTGTTGTTCATTCTGGTGGCGGTTGTGACCACGGCGGTGGCGTTGGCGGTCAACGCGGCGAGCAGTGACGAGCGGCGGTGGCCGTGGGGCCTGCACATGATCCAGGACTACCCGTTTCCTTCGGTGTTGGTCCTGACGGTAGTACTCGCGATGTTGAGCATCATGGTGGTGTCGGTGCCACGCGAGCGGGAAGCTCGTACCACTGGCGCTTCAGCCGTGGCTACGTCCATTTTCGATGCCTCGCCAGCCTCAGGGGACAGTGGGCTACCCAGCGGTACCGGTGTGATAGGTGCACCGCTAGGGGAGTTGCCGGTCGTCGTCCGGGGACGTGACGGTGTAGTCAGTGACCTCGTGGCACCGCCTGGTGCCTATTCGCCGCAGGTTCGGGTCTTGGTGGGGATGGGTGGTTGCGGGAAGACCACTGTGGCGTTGGCGGCGGCGCGGGAGGCTCAGGCGTCCGGCTGGCGGGTGTGGTGGGTGTCGGCGGTGGACAGGGCGACATTGGTGGCCGGCATGTCGGCCGTGGCGCGGGAGGCGGGGGCGTCGGCAGAGGAGGTGACCAGCGCCGATTCGGATTTGGCGTTAGCGGGGGTGGTATGGGGGCAGCTCAATCGACTGTCCGGCCACTGGTTGTTGGTCATTGACAATGCCGATGCGCCTGAAGTGTTGGACCCGGGCGGTACGAGTGTGGCGGGTGGTAGCGGTTGGTTGAGGTCTGCCGGTGCCGGGGTCGTTTTGGTGACCACCCGAGTGACTGATCGGGCGGTGTGGGGGCATCGGGCAGGGTGGTTCTCGCTGGGTGAGTTGGATCAGCAGGCGGCGGCGTTGATGCTGCTGGACCGGATGGGCCGTGCGGACGAGCCCGAGCTGATTGAGGCGGCGACGGCGGTGGCGGATCGGTTAGGCCGGCTGCCGTTGGCAGTGCACCTGGCGGGGTCGTATCTGGGTTCGGGCATGGCAGTGGTAGGGCTGGACGGCTACCTGCATCTGTTGACGGATCGCTCGCTGAGCGTGGTGGATGAGGGCGCGCCTGGGTGGGGGGAACAGGATCCGCGTCGGCTGATCATGTCGACGTGGGAGATCTCGTTGGACGCCTTGGAGCGGCAAGGCCGCGTACGGGCGCGCACCCTGTTGCGCGTGTTGTCGTTCCTGAGACCGGGCTCGATGGTACCGATGCCGATGCTGAACCCCTCGGTGTTGTCGGAAGCGGGGCTGCTACCTGATGGGGACGAGGGCCGCGCGGAAATGGCGGCCGGGTTGGCGGGCCTGCGCGCGGTGGGCCTCATCGACGGGGCACCAGCCGGGGTGGATGGTTCTGGCGATGGGCTGATAGTGCATCCGCTGGTGGCCGAGGTGTGCCGATGGCGAGCCGGGCGCGACGGGCAGCGATCGTCGCTGATGGCGGCGGCGGCCGGAATGGTCGTGGCCGCGAGCGCACGGTTGAACCCGGCTGATCCTGCCGACTGGAACGGGTGGCAGGTGGTCGCCCCGCACGCGAGAGTAGCGCTCGGTGTGATCGCCGAGATGAGCGAAGACCTGATTGCCCGCGTGGTCGGTGTCAACAATGGTTTGACGTACCATTACACCGCTCAAGGTTCGTATCCGGCGGCTATCGACCAAGGCGAAGACGTCGTCGCCGCTGCCGTCGCAAGAATGGGTGCCGAGCACCCGGACACGCTGATGTCGCGGAACAACCTGGCTGCCGCCTACAGGGCGGCGGGGCGGTTGAGTGAGGCGATTCCGTTGTACGAGGCGACGCTTTCCGTACGTGAGCGAGTGCTGGGTGACGAGCATCCGGACACGCTGATGTCGCGGAACAACCTGGCTGCCGCCTATCAGGCAGCAGGCCGGCTGGGTGAGGCGATTCCGTTGTACGAGGCGACGCTGGCCGCGTACGAACGAGTGCTGAGTGACGAGCACCCGGACACGCTGACGTCGCGGAACAACCTCGCCTACGCCTATCAGGCAGCAGGCCGGCCGGTCAACGCCGTCGGCGCCGTCGGCTTGGCCGGACGGCAACATCCCGTCGGCTACCACTTCGCCGGCCGCCGGGTCACCATCCGCCTCGACCTCGGCTTACTGCAGCTCATCGATGACGGCGTCTTACTGCGGAGCCTGCCCAACCCGCTCACCCCGGCCGAGCTGGCCCGCCTCCGCGACGCCCGGCCCGCCGGTCCGCCACCCCAGCCTCCCACCGGCCCGGTTCGGGTCGAGCGACGGATCAGCGGCCGTGGTGCCCTGGCCGTCGCCGGGCAACGTATCCACGTCGGCATGGTCCACGCCGGGCGCACCGCCGCCGTCGAGACCGCCGACACCACCTGGCGGATCTACCACGGCGACGAGTTGCTCACCGAAGTCGCCCGCACCACCAGCAAGAACATCGCTAGATTCAAGGTCTCCAAACCCGAAGCACCGCGTCGCCGGGCAGCCCCAACCGACAGCGCAGGACAGGTGTCATGAAGATCCCCGCATCGCTGATCGGCTGCCACGTCGACCGGACCGCGTTCGACTATCAGGTACGCCTCAGCTTCTCGGCCCTCGATCCAGACGAGGGTTACCGGGTCGACGCAGACCTCGTCATCGAGACACCATTTCTGCTCCGCGACCGCGCTGGCGAATGGCACGAACTCGACCCCGGCAGCGGCTCGGCCCTCGCGCCCGCCCTGGACCTCTTCCGACGGGCCGTCACCGCCGTCGAGATTCGTGCCAAAGGTGCCCTCCACCTCACCTTCGACGAAGGTCTTCAACTACACGTCGGCCCACACCCTCGGTACGAATCCTGGAGCCTGACCGGGACCGGCGTCGAGCCCGTCACCGTCGGCCCCGGCGGAGAGACCGACTGGCAGCTCCCCTAAACACCGACCCCACCGATCCTCGGTACCGTGCCCGACGAACATCGTTCTAGCCGGAGCTGTCACGGATCATCTGACCTTGATCCGTAACGGATCAAGTGGAGCCTGACAGCTGAGAATCAACGTGTGTGATCCGCCAGCTGATGTGCGACAGATCCGGCAAGCTAGGGGCAACAGGCTGGCCGCCGACACAACGTCCTGTCATGTCGAATCGAGGGCGTGTCTGCGGGACACCCATCGACCACGTCATGCGTTGCTGCCCGGTGTCATTCCACGGGGGCTCGCGGCGTTGAGAACACGCTCCCACTCGCCTATCAGTGTGACCTCAAGCCCAGAGTCCATCTGACCAGACTCGACCATGCCTACAAGTTCGCCGGCGTACTCAGCCTGGAATGAGGCACCATACTCATCCGAGACACGACAGACTTCGCCGAGCAGCTCCTTGACCTCCTCAAGATGCGCCCTGTCCACCTGAGGATCGATCTGCTCTCCCCAAGGGGGCAGAGCTGTATAAAGCATCAGCCCGAACCCCACCCAGTGAGAGCCGTGCTCATCTGACTGGTCAAGGAAGACCGGCGGACCGAGGACCCAGGTCCGCCGGCCAGCAAGCCTTTCGATCGACGCTTGCATCGTACTGACGATTGATGCGGATACCTCGTCTTCGAGCGCGACCACGAGTCGATCGATGGGATGGTTTTCTCGCATGAAGCACCTCCAGCTATGCCAGCTGATGTAGTCGATCCGAAGCGGCAGTGCCGGAGGTCGTGCGAGTTGGTGATCACCGGCAGATCCGAACGCGAGCCGCGCGTCGCTGGCAGGCCATCCGTTACGCAACGTCACCAATCGGAACGTCCGCCGGTCCTGCACGCGTCACGATGCCCATCAGGCGATCAGCGGGAGGCCAGCTACCCCGCTGCAGCTCTGCACGACAAGAGGCTCTGTCGCTGATCTTGTGACGGGCGACCCTGCTGGATGAGATGAACTCCGCGGAGGACGGCCGCAACCCGTCCCGCCACGAGCCGCTCGCTTCCGGATCTGCCGATGTGAGCGCGTTCGCTGCTGTTCCCCTACGAGTGTTACTGGAGCCGGTTGAGCTGAGACTTCTCGCCTGACTGGCAGCGCGGATGTCAGTCACGCGCCGAGGTGGCTGGCCCAGCAAGATGACCTCCGAGAAGATCGCGGTAACCCGCAGGCGTGCACCTCCGAGAAGTGCACCGTCGACGTGGGGCGCTCGTCGTCCTCTCGAAGGCAGACAACGTCAGGCGCGTCACCTGACGTGCGCGCCTGCCGCATCGTGCACTTTAGTCTTTCGGTGCGACCCGGATACGGTTCCCGTCAGGGTCGGCTGCGAGGAAGGTCAGGCCGAATCCCACATCGTGCGGCTCTTGCAGGATCGTGACGCCCTTGGACTGCCACTGCTTGAAGATCGCGGTGATCTCGTCGGGTCGCCCACCTTCGATGGCCAGGCAAACCTCACTGGTACGCGGGACGCCAGGCGACAGATCCTCGAACTGACCGGACCACAGAGCGAGCTCAGCGCCAGGCCCGAGGTCGAAGGTGATGTATCCCGAAGTCTCGAACGAAGGGCTCATGCCGAGGAGATCGCCGTAGAAACGAGCTGCGGCGGGCGCGTCGTTCACGTAGACGATGGACACGACGGATGTGGTCATGGTTGTTCCTTCTCGCTGGTCGTAGGTACGCATCCACCAGCCTGGCCGGAATATGCGCCGCATCATGTCGCAATTTCTTGAGAAACTTGGTGGGTGACCCCGGACCGTTTCTTCGCCCTGATGCTGCTTCTCGAATCGAGGGATGGCGCAACCACCCAGGAACTTGCCTCGGCGCTCGGGGTTTCCCTCCGAACCATCACCCGGGACCTGAACTGGCTCCGCGACGCCGGTCTGCCGGTGACCGCACACCGGGGCCGCCTCGGCGGCGTGACCATGCTGCCCGGGTCCGGGCTCGACCTCACGCGACTCACCCCTGGCGAGCGTGATCATCTCTCGCTCATCGGGCTGGATGAAAAGCAACGCGCGGAGCTCAACGCATCGGCCGAAAGCCGACGCGCGCTCGCCAAGCTCGCCGCGATACAGTCACGTCGAGTTCATGAGCTCCTGCCGCTCACCGACGTCGTGCACGTGGACAGCCGTCCCTGGCACCAGACACGAGCTTCCGGCCCGACTCCGGCTTCGCTGATCGGCGCAGTGCGGCGAGGTCACCAGCTACGGATCGAGTACGACAGCCCACGCGAGTCATGCCCACGCGACCTGGTCGTAGATCCGTACGGGCTGCTCGCCAAGGCCGGCATCTGGTACCTCGTTGCCGACTGTGCCCGAGTGCCACGGATGTACCGACTCGAACGGATCACGGGGTGGAAAGAAGTCGACCGGCCACGACGGATCCGCCAGAACCAGACCCTGGTCACCCTCGCTGCGGCGCTCATTGATCAGTGGGCACACAACCACGCAATAGAGGTCAGCGCCACCATCGACCAGACCCAAATCGAGCGAGCGCAACGGATTTTCGGCCTACGACTCGTCCGGGACAACCATGAAGAATCCGCCACCGGCCACAAGGTGACCATTCGCTTCATGCATCTTGAGGACGTACGAGCATTGCTGCCGTTCGGGAGCGCCATCATGGTGCACGGCCCAGCCGAAGCCAGGGCTCACCTCCGCGCTCTCGCCACCGACCTTGCCCGCCACTATGCGCCGTCACCAACGTCCTGACCAGCAATACCTGGTTGTCTGCGAGGATGCCCATCCTTGCATCAAGATCAACTCACCCTCATGGCCGGACACCGATCCTGAGGAAAGTCTCGAAGGAGCCGCGAGCCGCGCGCTGCCCTCCCACGCGGACGCCGTGGTCCGCATATGAGGGAGGCTGGTTATGGAAGTCGTTCACTCCCGGTCGGCCGCCGGGTTCGTCACCCGCCTCCTCTCCGACCTCGAAGTCAAGACATGCTGGCAGTTGGCCGAGCAGGCGGGGCATGGTCGTCCGGACGCGATGCAGCGGCTGCTCTACCGGGCGAAGTGGGACGCCGACGCGGTACGTGACATGTGCGCAAGGCCGTCGTCGACCGGTCGGTGACTGTCGGGCACGGAAATCGGGCTTCGGCTACGCCGCCAGCGAATACTGGTTGATCAGGCCACCGAGGATTGGGCGTCGCTGGACCCGGGCGGTGGTCAGGTCTACGACCTTCGGCGGCCGACTCGGTGGCTGCTGGTCCAATGAGCCCTTTTCATCGTGACGGGGCTGGTCACGGCGGTGGGGTGGGGGCAGGGATCGACGTAGGGCGAGGCTCCCGGCAAGGCAGCAGTCGACCAAGATCCGATGCCCCAACCGGAAGCCTCGCTGTTGTCCTACCCCGCCGCGATTCCCCTGTCCGACCGCACCCTCATTTGCCTCGCTGACCTGATCCGCAACCACCGAACGCAGGTGGAGAATCGCGCAGCGCTTGGCTGGCGGTTCAACAAGTTTGACCCGAGTACCAGGCGTTGGATACGGCGTTGGCGCCGCCGATGTCCCACGTTCCCGGGCCGATGCACCAGGTCCAGTCGTCGCGGGGCCACGTCGCGTCGACGTAGATGAGCACATGGGTGTTCCCGCAGTGGTTGTACCAGGCCGTCACCGCGTCTTCGTAGTAGCCGCAAACCTGCGCGGCGACGTCCTCGCTGCCGGGCTTGGCCTGCTCCGAAACCGCGGTGGTTTCGGGCTGGGACAGGCGGGAGCCGGCGCCCGGACTTGCCTGTGCCACGGTCCCGGACAGGGTGAGTGCGCCGAGGATCGCGGTCACTGCCGAGATCCGAAACGCCGTTCTGTACCACATTTTCACAATGGTCTCCTGTCAGCCGCCGCTGCGGCCTAGATGATGCTGCTGGCTGCATGAAGTGATCGATGTACTTCCTCGCGCTCCTTCCATCGCGAAAACACGGACCGATGTAACACGCTCAAGTGAACCTTCTTCCGTAAGGCGGAATCAGATTCAACCCTGACTGAGCGGGCTTCCTAAGATAAGAGTGCACGCCACAGCCGGGTCTGTCGTTACTGGTAAGCGCACAAGTCTTTAGTCTGCGCGTACTCTCGCGCACTGCTCGCGGAACTGGCGTGGCGAAAGGCCGTAGGCGCTACGGAACGCCTGGCTGAAATGCGCCGGGCTGGTAAACCCCCACTGGGCGGCGATCGTGTGGATCGGGCGCGCGCCTAGTTGGGGGTTGGCGAGGTCGCGTCGGCACTGCTCCAGGCGACGCTCGCGGACCCAGCCGGCGACCGTGCGCCCGTCCTCGTGGAACAGCTTGTGCAGGTATCGCAACGAGATGTGATGCGCTGCGGCGATCGCGTCCGGTGTCAGGCGCGGATCGCCCAGATTCTCTCGGACGAAGGCGTAAATCTGAGCCATCAACGCTCGCCGTTGGGTGTGGGAGGGCACCGCACTTTGGACGTCCAGCGCGTTGGCCAGTGCCGCTGTCAACACGTCAATGGTGAGGGTGGACAGCCGGGCGGCGTCCAACGGACTGAGTTCGTCCATGTGCCGGGCAAGACGCAGCAGGAATTGTGAAGATAACGCGCCGACGCCTTGGGCGCCAGGGATGCGAACTGCGCTCAGGCGTCGCAACTCCCGAGGGGGCAACGGCAGTAACGAGCGCGGGAAGCGCAGGAGCAGCAGCTGACTAACTGGCGCATCCGGGGTGAATTCGGCCACGTAGGGCCGGGAGGTGTCATACAGTATCAGGTCCCCCACGCCGAAATCTGTGCGCTGGCCGTCTTGCGTGATCATGCCGCCACCGCGCACAAGGCAACCCAGCTTGAACACCTCGGGATCGGCCTGCCGAATGAGCTTGGGAGTACGGTGGACCGAGTGCGGCATCGTGGTCATTAATGTCGCCTGCACGGGACCGAACTCGCTGATTCCGACCTGAGCCCGAAATCCGGGCTCCCACTGCGATTCACAGCGTAAATCGTAGGGCACCCAGAGCTTCGAGTTTACCTCGCGCCAGAAGGCGAACCCGTCTTCAACCGGGACCTCGGTGGTGCTGACTACGTCCATGACTCACCTTCGCGCTGTCGCTGTAGGGGTCAGACCACGATAGCTTGGCGTCAATATAGCGGCGTTGCGATGTTATGGTGCGGGTCAGGCATTGAGGGCTCTTCATCGTGATGGGCCTGGTTGCGATGGGTGGCAGGCAGCGTGTGTCGACATAGGACGAGGCTCCCGGTAAGACAGCCGTCGACCAAGACCCGATGCCCCAACCGGGAGCCTCGCTGTGCTGTCTCACCCGTCTGCAGTCGCGCTGTCCAGCCGCACTCTGAACCACCTGGCCGACCTCATCCGCGCCGAACGCACCCGCCGCCGCGGCCGGTGGCGACGTCTTGATGCCGGCAGGCCCTGTTCACCCTGGCCCATCTGCGTAACGGTGACACCATCGCTCGGCTGGCCTGCGGCTTCGCGGTCAGCGTCACCACGGTCTGGCGGTACGTCCGAGAAGCCATCGACTTGCTCGCCACGCAGGCCGAGGACCTGAACGCGGCCGTGCGGCGCATCGCCAGGATCGCGTACGCGATCCTGGACGGCACCCTGATCCCGATCGACCGAGTCGCGCGGCGTTGACCAGCCAGCATCGTGCGGGCCTGGGCGGTCAGGAACTGTCGCCAGGTGGGCCCGGACCGCCGCGGCGCGGGGTCGATGCCGGCCTGGTGGAGGATCTTCCACACGGTGCTGGCCGCCACCGATAGCCCAGGCCGACCAGCTCACCTTGGATGCGCCGGTGCCCCCAGGTCGGGTCTTCCGCCGCCAAGCGCAGCACCAGCCCACGGACCCGGTTGTCGACGGGCGGCCGGCCCGGCCGGGCATGCGGGTAGGTCCATCGTCGGGCGACCAGCCCCCGGATGCCACCGAAGCAGTGTCGCTGGGGTGACGAAGAACGCCGACCAGCGCGGGCGGGGCAGCAGCCGCGACAACACCGCCAACACCACCCGGTCGGCGGGTTGAAGATCTGGGCGGTGCACCTGTCGGCGCAGCACCGCCACCTGATGCCGGAGTACCAGGATTTCCACGTCCTTGGCCCCACCATCGCAGGCGAGCTGGGACAACATCTGTAGAACCTGGCGAAGCAGCAGGTACATCAGCGATGTGCTCATGGCCTTCATCGTGTCGGCCAGGTCGATGTCGAGCGAACTGCAGCTCAGCCGGCGTAACCCAATTCTCGAGCCCCACAGGCCCGTCCGGCATGATCGGCTCGCTACAGGTTTCGATGCGTCTCGGTAACAAGCTGAGCTACATCAGTATGAAGAACATGGAGCTCACCCGGCTGCTCATCTAGCCGGCGAGGATCCGGGCGACGGCGGTGCTCAGCACGCGTACGCCGCGGGTCGAGCCCGCCTCCAGCCCGGTCAGGTCGCGCACCCGGGTCAGCCGGTAGTCGAGCGTGCGCGGGTGGATGCACAGCGCGGCCGCGGTGTCGAGCCGGTTCATGTCGTGCTGGTAGTAGGCGTCCAGCGTGGCGACCAGGTCGGGGCCGGCGTCGAGTTGCGCTCCGACCACCTGGAGCCACTGCCCGACCTCCGCCAGTCGGGCGGCGCCCAGCTCGGCGAAGACGTCGGTGACCGTGTACGCGTGGCGCGGCACGGCCCGCACCGGTGCGACCTCGCTGACCTGCCGGGCCAGCGCCACGGCGTCGCCGAACGCGCGCACCCGCCCAGGCGCGGTGCCGGCCGCGCACGGCCGGCCGGTCATCGAGGCCACGTCGCGGGCCAGCGCGAGCCCGCGCTCGACCGCCGGCTGCCGGCCGCCCGGCGAGCTGGGGATCAGCGCGACCACCTCGTGCGGCTCCGGCCAGCTCAGCGGCATCCAGTGCGTCTTCAGCAGCGCGCCGGCGAACTCGTCCCGCGCCGCCTGGTCCGGCCCGGGCGACCCGCCGGCCACCCGGACCACCGTCGCGACGACGTGGTCGGGGACCGGCATGTGCAGGCCGCGCGCCAGGTCGGTCGCGCTGTCGTCGCCGGCCAGCAGCATCACCGTCAGCAGCCGCACCTGGGCGGCGGTCGCCAGCGTGCGCCGCTGCCCCTCGATCCAGCCCCGGGTGTACGCGCCCTGCGCGGCCAGTCCCGCGGGAGCCAGCCAGGCGAGCGTGTGCATCGTCGCGGCGATGTCGTTCGGGCCGGCCGCCTCGTACACCTCACGCAGCGTCAGCCGGGTGTGCACGAGCAGCACCTGCCGCTGCGCGGTCAGGGTGAGTCCCTTCTCGCCGCGCTGGCGGCCCATCGCGGCCATCAGGTCCAGATCCTGCACGTGGAACGGCGCGCTGTCCGCCGCGAGGTCGACCGTGCGCTGACGGAGGAAGACCGCGAAATCGAGCATCTCCGACCGCACCCGCGGCATGGCCGCGAGGTTGCGGTATTCCAGCAACTCCTCCTGGTAGGCGTCCACCGCCCGGCGGGCGTTGTCGGCCACTCGCTGCCGCCAGAGGCTGAACAGACCGCCCATGCCGGTCAACGGTAATCGATGCGTTCCGGCCACTCCGCCCGGTTGACGCGGACCGGACAGCCTTGCGGACATTCGCAAGAACCGGGGTACGCCGGCGACCCGGTTCTCGCAACGTCACGAAGACCCGGCCACCGGCACCCTGGAACGCTTCGCCATGGACGTCGGACGACGGCCCGGCCGGGTCGGGCGCGACCAGGTACGCGCCCCGGCATCCGCAGATCGCACAGCAATCGAGAGGTGGTTCTGGTTATGACATGGCGTAGTCGACCCTCCGCCGGAGCACGATCCGGCATTCTCCGCGCATCCAGTCTGCTGTTGGCCGCGACGGCGATGCTCGCGGCGTTCATGGCCGCACCGTCCGCGGCGGTCGCGGCACCCGCGCCGACCGGCGACGCGGCTGTCGCCGCCATCGGAGCCGAGCGGGCATCGGCGAGCTCCGCCGGCACGTTGAGCGTCACGACGTCAACGGCCGCTGCCTCACCGGCGAAGGGCGGCGGTTTCTCGGTGATGTCGGGCTCCTGCCCGTACGCCGGGCAGTACGTCGACCCGTGGCTGATCGTGTTCCAGGGCTGCACCCTCACCGGCCAGCCGACGACCGCGGTCAGCGCCCGGTGCTCCAACGGGGCCACCCTGGGCCCCGTGCACGTGCCGCCCGGCGTCTACGACATCTATGTCGACTGCTACCCGGCGTTCTTCAGCTCGCTCGCGTTCATCTGATCGGCCCACCCGGCACGGATCCCGATGCCGGATCCGTGCCGGCGGTGCCGGTCTCAGGGCAGCGCGTAGGGGTGCGGGCCGACCGTGTTGGCGAGGCGGTTGCCGTTCGTCACGTCCCAGTTGACCGGCCAGGTCATCGCGCCGCAGGACCGACAACGGTCGGCCGCGTCCGTCGACCGCGAGGTGGATCTTCGTGCTCGGCGCGCCCGCGGGATCGACCGATGCCCTAAAGGGCCGGGTGGACTCGGCCTGTGTGTTGGGGCTCAGCACATTGTCCAGTCCTCGACAGCCAGGACCAGTTCTTCAGCGCGGGCATCCGAGATGCCGTGCCGTTCGGCAATATCCGCCAGCACTGCTTCCTCGCTGACGTCGACGTTGTCCTCGGTTGCCTGGTTGAACTCGGCGTTGAGCACATAGGCCTGCTCCGACGGCACCTGACACTCATCAGGCTGCGACAGCTTGTCGCGAACGACGGCCTGATGCAGCCGGTAGCCCCGCCAGGACGCGGGGTCGCCATCGGCGGCGTCCGTCCAGCGCCCCTCGGACGCCCATTCGAACACCGCGTAGCTGGGCACCACCTCACGCCGGTCGTACGTGACAACGATTGACAACGCCTGCCACCCCTGCCCGCGATGGCTCTCCACGATCTGCGTCGCCACGTCGATGACCTGCCGACTGTCGACGGGAAAGACGCGTAGCTCGACCCGCAAGGCCAGACGGCGAGCGCCGGATCCCGAGCTGACGTCCCGACGCTCAAAGGTGTCGTAGACGGGTTGGCGCTGTCCAGGCGTCGGTAGGCGAGTCGGCTGTGCCGACGGCGTGGCCGGTTGGCTAGGTAGAGCGGTGGTGCGAGCCGGCTCAGGTGTTCGGATAGCTGGTGACGGCGTCGGTCCGGCGGCAGAGACAGTCGGAGCGGATTGAGAAGGTGACGCCTCGCCGATGATCAAACCGACAGCGGCAAGAGCGCTCGCACCGACACAGCACATGAAGAGTCCACCAACGACTACCACTGACAGGACGATTCCCACCCTCACGCCCGCCCGAAGCTGGGCCGCCCCCGGGACCACCGGCTGCACCGAGGGCCGCCCAGCAGACGGCGACGCGTCGACTCCGGGCGGGTGCTGAGCGGATGGCTCCGACGAATCGGGTGTCTGCTGCACGGCGTCTCCAGTGAGAGGGCGTACGACAATTGTCGTGACCGCCGCAGCCACATACGCTCCGCCGAACAGTGAGACAGTCACCCCCGCCGAACGACTCACTGGTCGTCGAACGTCTACCGCACAAAGCTCTACCAGCACGAAACCTGCGACTTCTACAGCCGCCGGTTCCACGCCTCCAGACTCCTCCTGCACGTATCGGCTACCGTGACCGCGGGGTTTTCGCCAGGCCACCCTCGTGGGGAACGAGGATATTTGAACCCAGTAGAACCTCACGTCGAGCCTCGTCAAGGCTTGTCATTGCTTGTCATTGCTTGTCAAAACCCCTTGTTACCATCCGTAACCAAATCGAGCTTGTCATTGATTGTCAAGAGCAGGCGTTGAGCTGCACAGACACGATCATGCACTGGTCGCTTCTTGTCACTGATTGTCAACGGCAGGCGGGGGTTTTCGGGGGGTAAACGGGGGCCGGCCGACAGGACAGCGCTGGGTTCCACCGCGCCCCGCTCCCCCACCATCGGGGGCGTGCCGTCACCAGGCGAGCGACATGCAGACCGCGAGCGAAGCCGACATCACTCGCCGGGTGAACGAATACGCCGGCCAAGTAGCAGCCGCCACGGGCAGCACCCTCGCCAATCCCGCCGCCAGCTCCGCGCCGTGCGAAACCCTCGCCCGCCTCCGCGACCAATGGCGCTCCCAAGGGTGGACCATTACCGAGGACCGCACTTTCCCCAACGGCAGCGAGGGCACAATCACCGCCACGACCACCCCTGACGACTACTCCCTCACCGTGAGTGGCACCAGAGAACCGACAGCCCTCCTGCTCCTGGTCCACTCCGCCTGCTACAAGTCCGCCGAACCGCTCTGACGCCACCGCCGCGCAGCGGGCAAGCGCTGACTGTCGTCGTGACGCCCACAAGCCCTGTGCAGGTCGTCCGGCCTCGTCTGTCAGCGTTCGCGACATCGGGCGATTGTCCGCGCCTCGGCACGACGCCCGCCAACTCCGCCGACGCCTTGCCGAGCTAGACGCACAGTGGTGACCCCCTTCATGAAACCCATAGGGACACCCCCGGGTGCCCGGAACTGGCCACCCTGCCCGCACCGGACGGCGACGTCATCGGGACGTGCCCGAGAGGTAGACCCCGAGACCAGCCAGCAACAGGCTGATCAGGCTGGCACCGGCGCGTACCGAGTTCCACCACGTCCATGCGGACGAGTAGGAAGCCCACATCCGGACCGCCTCCGCAGGATCGGTAGGCACGCCTGCGGCGTCGAGCGTCTCGTTCATCGGCACGTTAACGACCACCGTCGGGATGAACGCGCCCACCAGGTACACCCCCGCGGCCACCAGGAACAGCACACCCGCAGACCGCTTCCCGAGGATCAACAGGAACACACCGGTCACCGTGGCGGCGACGAGCGGGCCGAAGAACGTGACGAAGAACAGCGGATTCTGGATCCTCTGGTTGATGCTCGTCATGGCCCGGATCGCGGTGCCGGCGTCGGCGGCGTTCAGACCGGGCATCACCGCCACCGAAAAGGCGTAGTACACACCGGTGATCGCACCCGTCACCGCCAGGGTCGCCGCCGCCGACCAGGCGGCCAGGGTGGCGTTCATGCCCAGTCTCCACCGGGTGACGTGTCCCATGCACCAGCGGCGGCGGCGTCGCGGGCATAGTCGGTGAAGTCGCGCGGCCCGCGGCCCAGCGCCCGTTGCACACCATCGGCGAGCTGTGCGTTGCGGCCGTCCAACACCTTGCCGAACAGCTCGGTCAGCACCGCCGCGAGCTCCGCCGGCACGTCGTACCCGGCCATCACGGCGGCGTACTCCTCGGGCGAAACCGATCGGTAGCGGATCTCCCGCCCGAGCGCGTTGCCGATCTCCGACGTCGCCTCGGCGAAGGTGAGAAGCCGCGGGCCGGTCACCTCGTAGAGCCGCCCCGCATGCCCGTCGCCGGTCAGCGCCGCGACCACGATGTCAGCGATGTCGTCGGCGTCGACGAACGGCTCCGGCACGTTCCCGGCCGGGAGGATGACCTCGCCGCCGCGGATCGAGTCGGTCAGGAAGTCCTCGCTGAAGTTCTGGCTGAACCAGCTCGCCCGCACTATCGTCCAGTCCACTCCGGAGTCCTGGACCACCCGCTCGCTGAGTTTGGCCTCCTCCTCGCCCCGGCCGGACAGCAGAACCATCCGTTCGATCCCGCCGGACACCGCTTGTTCGGTGAACGAGCGGATCGTCGCGAGGGCGTCCGGCGCGACCAGGTCCGGGTAGTACACCAGGTAGACCGACGAAACCCCGTCCAGTACGGGTGCCCAGGTGCGCTGGTCGGTCCAGTCGAACGGCGGCTCGCCGACGCGGGAGCCGACCCGCACCGGCCGGCCGAGTTCGGCGAGCCGGTCCACCACCCGCCGGCCGGTCTTGCCGGTGCCGCCCAGTACGAGGATTGGCTGCTCATCAACGTTCTTTGTCATGCCAACCAGTCAAGTCGAGGGCGAGCGCACCGGGAATGGGCGAGACTCTCGATCGCATGTCCCGGCGTCTCGACCGCCCACGTCACAGGGCTAACCTGAGCGCATGGATGCGCTCGCGGGGCTGCTGAACGGGCCGAGGGCGCGTGGTGCGTTCCTGATGCGGTCGGTGTTCGACCCGCCCTGGTCGGTACGGATCCAGGATCGCGCGCCCCTCACCCTGGTCACCATGCTGCGCGGCACGGCGTGGGTGGTGCCGGACCGGGGTGCTCCGGTGCCGCTGCAACCCGGCGATGTCGCGATCATCCGTGGCCCGGAGCCGTACGCGATCGCCGACGACCCCGCCACGGCACCGCAGGCAGTGATCCATCCCGGAGAGCGCACCACCACGCCCGCCGGGGACGAGTTGTGCGAAATGATGGACCTGGGTATCCGGACCTGGGGCGAACGCGCTGACGGAACCGCGGTGCTGCTCAATGGCACGTACCAGTTGCAGGGCGAGGTCAGCCAACGGCTGCTGCGGGTCCTGCCTCATCTCCTGGTGCTGCCGGCCGGTGCACTGGACAGCCCGCTCATCCCGTTGCTCAGCGACGAGATGACGAAGGACGAGCCGGGGCAGGAGGTGGTCCTGGACCGCCTGCTCGACCTACTGCTCATCGCCGCACTCCGGGCCTGGTTCTCCCGGCCGGAGGCGGCGGCGCCCGCCTGGTACCGAGCGCACGCCGATCCGGTGGTCGGCAGGGCGTTGCGGCTGCTGCACGACCAGCCGGCAAAGCCCTGGACGGTGGCCACCCTCGCGGCCGGCACCGGTATCTCGCGGGCGGTGCTGGCCCGCCGGTTCACCGAACTGGTCGGCGAGCCTCCGATGGCGTACCTCACCAACTGGCGGCTCACGCTGGCCGCCGATCTGTTACGCGAACCGGACGCCACCGTCGGCGCGGTGGCCCGCCAGGTCGGCTACGGCAGCTCATTCGCACTCAGCGCGGCCTTCAAACGGGTACGCGGTCTCAGCCCGGCCGAACACCGGCAGGCCGTCGGGTCGCCTGACCTCACACCAGTGGGATGACCTCGCGGCCACCATACCGGTGACGAGGCGGCACGACCTGACCGACGCTCAGTGGGCGGCGCTTGTGCCGCTGCTTCCCAGGGGTAAGAGGCCGGTCGGCCGCCGAAGTGGAGTAAACGGCAGTTCATTGATGGGATCCGGTGGCGAGTGCGGGTGGGCTCGCCATGGCGGGACGTGCCGCAGTGCTACGGACCTTGGCAGACGGTCTACGGACTGTTCCGTCGCTGGCAACGCGCCGGGGTGTGGCAGCGGATCGTCGCCGGGCTGCAGACCCGCGCCGACGCGGCCGGTCTGATCGGCTGGGATGTCAGCGTCGACTCGACCATCGCGCGGGCGCATCAGCACGCCGCAGGCGCCCGCACCCAACCCGAGCGGCAGAAGGAACCACCCGGCGGAGTCGAGGACGAGCCCGCTGATCACGCCCTGGGCCGGTCGCGCGGCGGCTGGACCACGAAGGTGCACCTGGCCTGCGAGCAGGGCCGCAAACCCCTGGCGATGCTGGTGACCGGCGGGCAGCGCGGCGACAGCCCGCAGTTCAGCCGGGTCCTGGCCTGCATCCGGGTCCCTCGGGCAGGCGGCGGCCGACCCCGCACCCGACCCGATCGAGTCTTGGCGGACAAGGCATACAGCTCACGCGGCAACCCGGGCGGAACTACGCCGACGTGGCATCCCGGCGACCATCCCGATCAAGATCGACCAGGTCGCCAGCCGGCGCAGGAAAGGTGCGAAGGGCGGCCGGCCACCGACCATCGACCCCATCGCCTACCGCCAGCGTCACGCCGTCGAGTGCGGCATCAACCAGCTCAAACGCCACCGAGCTATGGCCACCAGATTCGACAAACTCGCTGTGCGCTACCAGGCCACGCTCCACGTCGCCGCGATCAACGAATGGCTCTGAAGGTGCCACCCGTTGGACCGCAAAACTTGCCTACCCTGAGGACCGTGAACAAGCGACAGCGAAAGAAACTCATCAAGCGCCTGATGGAGGCGGTGCTCCGCGAAGACGCAGCGATCGCCAACGCCGCCCTGCGCGTCGGAGCGGACCCCAACGCGGCCGACCGAGAGGGCACGACCCCGCTCTACCAGGCTTCCGTGCACGGCGCGGTCGATCTCGTGCGGCTCCTTCTTGCCGCTGGCGCTGCGCCGGACACCGAAAGCGGGCACGGCCGGGAGGGCACGCCCCTCTGCGCTGCGGCGGCCTGGGGACATACCGACGTCGTGCAAGAGCTTCTCGCCCACGACGCAGACCCGAACCTTCGCGAAGACCGAGGAACCGGCTACTCACCCCTGGACTGGGCGCTACGAGGCGACCACTCACAGACAGCCAATCTGCTCTTGGCCGCTGGCGCCTACTCCGCCGCCGCTGACATCTGAAACGCGCCCTAGTGCTGCCGCCGACACGTCGACTCCCACGCCACGCCAGACGAACGGTCGGCGCCCCTGGGCCGCCAATGAGCGTAGGGGTCCCGGATGGCGGCCCTGTGCGGGAATGCTCACCGGACGGGTCCTGCCGCGCACAGGCCATCTGAGCTGTGGCGTCCCGTATGAGGTTCCTTGGTCCCGATGGCGCAGACCGGGCACCGCTAACGGACTGGACCTCAATTGCGGTTGAGGTTTTAGGGTGTGGGTCATGCCAAGTGCCGAGATGGGAACGCGTTTATCCATGGGTCGCGATACTTTCGGCCACCAGGGATTCGGCGCGATGAGGTTGCGCGATGGAACCGCCGACGGCACCGACCGTGACCCGGTGGCGGTCGTCCACGCCGCCCTTGATGCGGGCGTCACGATGGTGGACACCGCAGATGCCTACCAGAATGAAGAGCTGGTCGGCCGGGCAATCCGAGGGCGCCGTGATGAGGTGCTGCTGGCCAGCAAATTCGGGTTGGTATGGCGAGGTGAACTCGCCGGTGGCTTCGACGTACGGGCTGACCGGTCGTACGTGCGGCAGGCGAGCGAGGCGAGCCTGCGACGGCTCGGTGTCGACGTCATCGACCTCTATTACCTGCACCATCGCAGTGAAACGGTCCCGATCGAGGAGACCGTCGAAGCCATGGCCGAACTGGTCAACCAGGGGAAGATACGCGCCCTTGGCCTGTCCAACGTGACGGCGGACGACCTACGCCGCGCACACGCCGTCCACCCGATCGCGGCGCTACAGGAGCAGTGGTCACTGGTGCAGAGCGACATCGAGCAGGAGCTGCTGCCTACCGCGGTTGACCTCGGGGTGGTCATCGTGGCCCACTCCCCAAACGGTCATGGACTCCTCCACCAGCCTCCGAGCACAGCCGACGAGCAAGTAGCGAGCGGCCTACGCGCCGCACTGGGCGAAATCGCCAGTAGACACGACACTACGAGCGGGCAAGTCGCACTGGCCTGGGTGCACCACCGGCAGCAGGCACACGGTGTGCCGGTCATCCCGATCCCGGGGACCACCAGCGTCCGCCACCTGCGTTCCAACGTCGCCGCGGCCGACCTAAGCCTGTCCGACGACGACCTGCGCCGGCTCGATACCCTCCGAGCTGCGTCGTGAACCGCACACCGTGTCCGGTAGCGGATCGTCTTAAGGGGCGGGTTGGACGGGCTTCATGCTCAACATCGCCAGGCTCCCAACTCACCGGGAACCCAGCCGCGCTATCGCCCACGCTGCCCCGGACTGAATGAGGATGCAGTCCAATGTCGGCATTGAACATCCGGTCATGCCGCAGACAACGGGCGGGGCGGCTTCGATCGCCGCTCGTAGCACCATCGCCGACTACGTGCGGTAACCGAGAGCAGCGACAGTCAACCCGTGTTGGGACAGGTTATTGCCGTCCCGGTGGAGCCGATCTCGTCTGCCATAGCCGCGAAGGTGTAGCGCAGCATGTGTACGCATCCTCAGCACCCGGATTCCTGCGGGCTGGGCCAGGTGCTTACGCGGGTGCGAGGCGGTTTGCCGGTCCATCCGCACGCCGTTGGGTTCATTCAGCTCGTCCGGCTTGGCAGCGAAGTGCGATGGGTGGCCAGGGCGGTGGCGGTTTCGACGGCTGACACGGGCACCCCGCTGCGCAAGCCGCACGCTGGAGCAACGGACGGACGAGAACGCTGCCGACGCCAGACGGCGCGTCATGCAGTCCGGCCGGCTGCTGCGGATGCGCGCCGACGCCGCCGGCCTCCTGGACGACTTCAGCCACCAGGTACGAACCCGCTACCCGCACCCCGTCGCCTACCGCTGGAGCAGGGCACAGGTCCTGCTCTCAAACGGCGCCGACGGGTCGGCGTACTACGCCATCCTGGAAACGGCCGAGGTCCTGCTCTGCTATTGCGCGCTCGTCGCTCTGGCACTCGCTCAGGAAGCCGGCCTGCGGATCGGCGCGATCGCCGACCTCCGCAAGCGCCTGTCCCGCGGAGGCACGAACGGTCCCGGCTTCGGGGACTGGACGGCGATCCTCCAGGAAGTCGCGACAGGGAAGGCGTTCAGAAATCTGGACGACGGCGATCAGCTGACGGAGTTCCGTGACGCCTTCACCGGCACCGAGGTGATCGCGGCACGCCAAGGCCTGGCGCTTCGCCGCAACGACGAGGCGCACCTGCGCGGGGTCGAGGTCGAGGATCCGCCCGCCGCCATCGCCGACGCCCACGCCGACCTGACCACCCTCCTGCAACGGGCGTCGTTCCTCGCCGATCTTCCCCTCGTCCATGTCAATCGCATTCACTGGGACTCTCTCCGCAAGGTCGCACGGGTGGAGTTCGAGGAACTGACCGGAGACAACGTGCTGGTCCCGGTGCGGGAGCGGACCTACGGGTCTAGTGACCTGGAAGCCGGAAGCCTCTACCTGGCGACCGACGACGGCCGTCTGCATCTGCTTCGCCCGTTCCTTATCCGCCAGCGATGCGCGAAGTGTGCCGCGGCTGGGAGACCCTCCACATCGACAACTTGCCCCACATCGCCACCGTCCGATCAAGAGTCTAGAACGCGGCCACACCATTCAGGATCCACAACTGTGGGACGCCTTCGAGCATGTCGGGCTCGTCGAGCGGCCGGGCAGCTGAGCCCCAGCCGCCCGCCGGCGTTCCCTGAGACATGATCGATCCCTAGTCGACGACAACGAGAGCGGCAAGCGCACGCCACTGGGCGAAGGGCAGGCCGTCCTGCCAGTTGTCGGTCGTCGCCGTAGGCGTCGTCACCGGCGACCCATTAACAAGACAGTCCACCGGCCCACCGCGGGGCGCTACCCAGCGCGTCAGCTGCGGTTTCGCCGAAGCCAACGCTGTCGGGCGGGCGTCCCGGCCACATCCGGTGACGTCCTGCCGAGAGATTGTCACTTGGGCCCATCCGGCGAATCTGCGAATGCACTGTCATCGGCATGACAGCGCACGGCTCCAGGCGCTACCAACGCGCGACAGCGGCAGATAAGGACCGTGCAGAGCGAGCGCTCCACCAGCTAGAGGGCGGAGATGGAGGTGGGAGCTCGTTCTTGCCGAGCTAGCGCGCGTATCACGTTCAGGGAGCCGTGTCGCCAGGCCGCGAGGCTGCTCAGCAGGTGGATTGTCGCTTCAGTCGCTGTCTGCGGCATCGGTGGGGTCGGCAAGCCGAGGCTGACTGCTAGGTCGTCGGTGTGCACGACCAGCTCCATGACCCGGGTCAGCAGGAAGTCGTCGACTTCCAGGCCCCAGTCGCCGAGGTCCACGATGCGGTCGGGCGGTTGCGCTGTCACCGTGGCACCCAGGTCGGTCAATGCCGTATCGACCGCGTCCGCCAGTTCCCTGGGGCTCGTCGCTGTAGCTGTCTGCTCGCTGCGGCGCCGGATGTCGATGTTGTCGGCACTGTCCATGCCTGAAGTCAACGAGGCGTTGCCGGTGAAGTGCTCCAGCACCGAGATCGCCGATTTTCCTGGTGGCGCGGCGGCATCGGGGTCGGGCGAGTGCTCGGCCAGGTATCGGGCTAGTTGCGCCGCGGCGAGGAGGTAGTTGTACCAAGTCGTCTCCGGGTAGTTGCCCGCCCGCAGCGTCCGGTCCCAGTCCCGGAGGTATCCCGCCCAGGTCGAGGACAGGTCGGTGGTGAGCTTGTTCAGGTCCAGTAGAGCCATGTCGGTCACCCGTCGAGTCAAGGGGTCGATAAGCGGCGTGCTCGACCTCGACGAACCACCATGAACACGAAAAAGAGGGTTTCCACAGGCTCTGACCTGTGGAAACCCTCTCGCTGTCGGGACGGCCGGATTCGAACCGACGACCCCTTGACCCCCAGAGATCGGCAATGGGGTCTCGTTCGATCCGCTGCGCTGGCCGACAGTGCATAGACACCTTGTGCGGTCCCGTCAGGTGCCGTCGGTTGCTGTACTTCCCTGCTGTACTGGACTCTGGCTCGGATGCCTACTTGAAGAGTCCGACGACACTCACGACGGTCCCGACAACGAAGCTGAGAGTGGCCATCTTGGCCTGGCCTCCCGTCCAAAGTCCTTCGCTCTTCTGACGCCAACCGAGAGACCACCAGTCCCGCCCAAACTTCTGCCACTTGTGCTGGCGGAGGTGGCAGCCCAAGATCAGTCCGGTCGAGTTGTTCCGGCAGAACTCGACCAGACTGCCTCATCAGGGGGCAGCAAACCTTCCGCGTCAAAGGTGCGCACCAACGGTTTGATGCACATACCATGCCATGGCCGGTCCGTCAAGTTCTACCCAGCTCACCCACCTGCAGTGCTCGAACATGCATTACGTTGGGTACACAGTTGGCCTCACAAGGTCCAACCAATATCGACTTCCCGGCGTGAGTCTCCACGCCAAACGGCGGGAGGGAAGACCGGTTTGGACACCATCGCGCTCTTTCTTTCGCTGAGCGTGAACGCTAAATTTCACTCCGTGAGCAACGGACAGGCAGGCACGTGGAAGGCGGAATCGTGGCAGAAGGAGCAAATCAGCCGCGCGTACCTCCATGCCGTCGCCACGCGTGAAGGCTGCACCCTGGGTGACTGGGCCGTCGACATTGATGGAGTGGACACCACGCTGCGCCGCAAGGGCCGCATGGTCGACGTCCAGCTGAAATGCACTCAAAAGCTGCGCGAGCTGGATGGATCGTACGCCTTTGACCTCGACGTCAAGACATACGACAAGCTACGGGAAGCTGATCGATCAGCGCCCGGTTACCTCATAGTCATGGTGGTCCCGGAAGACCCACAGGACTGGATCCAACTGCACGCCGACAAATACATTCTATTGAAATGCACGTCCTACTATGCGTGCATCCAAGACAGGCCGGCCGTCAGCACTAAGTCGACAACGATTCATCTGCCGCATGCCAACAGGCTCAATAGCATGGCAATAAGATTGATGTTTGAGCATTCGAGGCGCCATGCTCTTGGCGAACGTACCGGTTTGGCGGCGTGATGAATCATGCGCAGCAACCGCCTTCAGTCGCCCTTACAGTCGGCCCTTCGGAGATAACCAGTTACCTGCATCGATCGGGATGGGTTCGTGCAGACGCCGGACGGGTTGCAGAGATTTGGCAACCATCCAGAGTCGCTGATGTCGATCCAGAGATAGAGTTGCTGGTACCTAGGATCGGGACGGCGCCCGATTTCGAGAAGCGGGTGAACATCCTCATCCAGGATCTTCAGGTCTACGAGCGTCGACCGAGCGAGCTAATCCGGGATGAGATCTGCCGCCAGTTTGTTGACGTGACCAACGTTAAAGCGACTCACGAGTACGACAGTTCCGTCTTTCCGCTAGACGCTAGTCAAAAATTGTTCTACTCAGCCAAAAAGATGGTAATAGCGGCTGCTGCGGCGACGTTGAAACGAAGAGGGTATTTCGGTAAGTCCGTCCCACTCAGAGCTAGGGAGCAGGCTCGTGCGGTCCTCGTTGGCCACACCAGGCCTGGCTCATATGTTGTTCCAGTCGTCAGTCGAGCACAGTTGCCCGACGTCTCGTGGGACGACAAAGCCCCGCGTCTTGTTGAGAACGTCGAGGAAGCCTCGTTCGATAGGAGAATGGTTGTAACGCTGGCTCGTTCCCTGACCGTGCTCCACGAACTCGTCGTTGCGCGTGAGGCGGAACCAACCAAGCGTGAGGTTCATGATGGAGTCGGAGAGGGGCTGTCGTACGAACTTTGCGACGGAGTCATTCGCTCGCTGAACGACCCGGTGATTGAAGAATTCAAGGTCGGCTTCGAATGGGCGCCGGCGATTGCTCGACCACCCGGCCTCGACACAAATATGGAGTTCCCGTCTGAGTCACTGGAGCGCATCCGCCGAATCGCTCGCGGTCTGCGCAAGGAGACCGAAGACCGGGAACAGGTTGTCTATGGTTGGGTCGAAGTTCTAGCAAGCAAGGCCGAGGACGTTGGTGGGTGGGTACGTGTCCACGCCATGGTTAATGGTCGTCATCGCGTGATTCGGATGACGCTTGATAGCGAGGACTACGAGAAGGCGCACGCGAGTCACAAGAAGTGCCCAGTGATTGTTCGAGGCGACCTCCATCTTGAAGCTGGGAAGCTGGCAACGATGGAGGTTCACTCCTTCGCCTTAGAGCAGTCAATCCCCGGCGTTTAGTGAGACACGAGTCCTCCAGCCATCCCGTCGGCCTTCGTCCGCACCCTGGTGGAGTGGATGGGGCCTGCCTGGCCAAGGTGGAGCACCCCACTGTCTGAACGACCTTGGCCAGGCAGGCCCCATCTGCTCGGCTGAGCCCGGACGAAGGTTGTCGGGATGGCGCCAACCATCCCAGAGCGCCCGAGCGCCCCCGCCGGAGGCACGCCCTGGTCGTCGCCTTCAACATCGAAGCCCCGGATCTGCCATCCACTCATGGCGGCCCGGGGCTTCTTCGTGTGTCGCGCCGCCGGCGGGGCTGCAACCGTTCGGGGTGCGCCCGTGCGCTTGCGCTAAGGGCGCGGGGTCCCCGATCGGCGACCCGTGTGGGTCGGCCCCTGGTCGGCGGCGCGAGCGGCCTGCGAAGCGGGCCGCCTTGATCACGTACAGAAAGTTCTCACAGAAGCCTTCACCCAACCGTCGCCACCCGACTGCTGCGCTCCGTCGACCGAGTCAGAGCAGCCATCCGTTGCCTGATCTGCGACGGCTCAGCGCGTTGATCGCGGTAGATTGCGCCCCGTGGTAGAAAATGGAGCATGGCTTGGGACTGGGTAGTACCGGTCGCTGCGAGCGGCTTTGGTGCGCTTGTTGGCGTCTCGGGCATCGTCGCATCCTTTAAAACAAGTGAGAAGAGTCGTCAGCATGCCGAGAACCTCGCAAAAGAGAGACATCGGCACGAGCTGGAGCTAGCAAAGCAGAAAAGCGAACACGACCTTCGTTTAGCTCGCGAGCAGCGACGGCAGGAACGACAATCCGTCGCTTATGCCGAGATCTTGAAAGAGGTCCAACGTGTTTCTTTCTGGGCAAATGCCAGTCACCCGAAGGAGGCGCTGGACAAGGATGACGCCCCCAAGCATCTTCACCTCGTAACCGACCCTGCTGCTGACGCACTGCTTCGAACGTATGGCTCCAATGAGGTAATCGACCTATTCGACACTTGGCGCACGAGCGTGCAGGATATCTTAAAGTCTTTCCATCTTTTGAAGATCGACCTCAACGCGGACCCTGTATCCAGACAGCTGAACGGAAAACAAACCTCGCAGGAATGGAGTCGGCTCTACAATGAGTTAGTGCCGGCCGAGAACGCAGCAAAAGACACATTGACCAAGCGAATACAGCAAGAGTTGCAAACAGTGGAGTAAAAGTTGCTCTTGATGGCGAATTATGATGCCCGTGACGGCTAGCCTTCCCTCTAGATCACCCGGACCTGTCGCAGATCACATGGCAAAGATTGCGCCAGCCTCTACAACTTTGAGCATTAGAGCCGTAGCCTGGCACGGTGAACCGTCTATCTGACCGAGCGGCTCAAGTTTCTGAGCGATGCCTGTCTGCGGCTCTCCCTCGTCGGTGGAAGCACGTGCAGGCCGTCGGAGCGAAGGCTGAGAGCCTCGGCCAACTCGTCGGCGATGACGCGGAACTGCTCGCTGCCGCTGGATGGCTGCATGACATCGGCTACGCCCCGAACATCGCTGACACCGGCTTCCATGCGCTGGACGGCGCTAGGTGGCTGCTCCGGCAGGGCTTCCAGCCACGTCTGGCAAGCCTGGTCGCCCACCACTCGTGCGCCTCTTACGAAGCTGAGGAACGGGGATTGAAGCCAGCACTCATGACGGAGTTCCCCCTCGAACAGTCACCGACGTCCGACGCTCTTTGGTTCGCCGACATGACTACGGGGCCTGACGGTCAAGACCTGACCGTGGGTGAGCGGCTGGCGGAGATCCGTGAGCGGTACGGCCCGGAGGATCTAGTGACGCGCTTCTGGGTGAAGGCGGAAGCGCCGCTGCTGGAAGCGATCCGTCGAACAGAAGAACGACTGACCGCTTAACCGATATACGGCTGCTGCCGGTTCTCAAAGCCGTGGTCGATCCGTAGCCGCATCGACGGGTGGATCGTGAGGTCGTCCAGTTCACCGTGTGCGACCCACTGCACCTCCGAGGACTCATCGCTCGGCGTCGGCTGGCCACTGACGTAGCGCCCTCGGAAGCAGATTGAGAACTGCTGCCGCACCTCGCCGTCGCTGTACTCGACCACGTGATGCGGGTTGGTGTAGATCCCGACGACGCTGGTCACCTCGATCTCTACACCGGTTTCCTCCCGTGTCTCACGGACGGCCGTCTCGGCAATGTACTCCCCAAAATCCTGAGCGCCACCCGGCAGCGCCCAGAGTCCGTTGTCGGTCCGTTGGATCAGGAGCAACCGGCCCTGTTCGTCCTGCACGAAGACGGTGACCGCAACAACGATGCTGTTCGGCTTCGGGGCGTTCGGGTCGTTAAAATGCTCGGTCCGGGCCATGGCCCTAGCCTCTCACTGCCGCCGGCTCAGTGCTCAGGCCAGACGGCTCGCTTCTTTCCGAGTACCTGCTTGAAGCTGGCGACGTAGTTGTCGAATAGTTCCCCTCCGCCGATGCGCCGGAGGTGCAACACCGGGGCGTAGGCGGCCGGCGTGCCGTAGAGGTGGGTGTTGACCAGCATCTCGTCGTCGAAGCGGTAGATGGAGTTGTAGAGGATCGTGTCGTGGTAGTAGATCCCGACGGTGTCCAGGTCTCGCAGGTCCTTGTAGAAGGCGAGTGCGTTCAGAATCTTGCTCGACATGGCCGCGCCGATGCCCTCGTCATCTCCCCGTTCGGCGATGTGCTTACCCTCCGGGTCACCGAATAGCAGCTCAATCTGGGCGCCCGCGAGCGCCTTCTCTCGGAGCGTTGGCACCCAGCGGTGGTTGAACTCGGGAAGGAACAGCCCGCCGTAGACCAGAACGCCGACCTGCCGGGTGGCCTTCTCCAGGAGCTGTTGCCACAGGTCGGTCGGGACGGCTCCGCGTCGCGGGTAGATATGGACGACCTCGGACTGACTGACCTGCACCGCTCGCTGAGTCGGCAAGGCTTTAGGCCACAGGTACGACTCGCTCTCGTCCAGCAACTCCGCGATGGTATGGCGGTAGCGGGGGTACGGGTTCCGGTCCTGGGTCATCCACCGCTCGACGGTCTTCGGGTCGACGCCGAGCCTGTCCGCCAGCACGGCGGGCGTGAGTCCCTTCGTCAGCATCCCGTTACGTAGGCGGTCGTTCGGCATCGCGACTCCTGCTCGTAGACAACGGGACGACTCTGGGGGACGACTCACCCTAACAAAGACGTCCCCAGTCGTCCATATCTCGTGGTGAAGTTGTCACTACTGATCGACGCATCCTGATTCCAGACGAGCTGCCGTCCAAGAAGGACGTAACTGGCCCGACGGTGCGGGCTCAGCTCACGAGATGAAGGAGTCAGTCATGGGACGTCTGCTGCTGGACACCTCGCGGGTGTCGTACGAGGTCGCGGTGAACCCGGTTCCGAAGCTGGACCAGTCGGGTCAGCAGAAGTTCGACCGGGAGACGAAGGCCCCGATGTGGGCGGTGCAGCTCTACGCCCTCGCGGACGGTAGCGCTGAGGTCATCAACGTGACCGTGGTCAGCCCGGTGATGCCGGCTGTCACGGTTCGTCAGCCGGTCGTGCCGGTGAACCTGGAGGCGCTGCCCTGGGTCAACGACCGCGACGGCAAGGTCCGCTCGGGTGTCGCGTTCCGGGCGTCGGCGCTGACCGCGATGGACACCGCCGCCGTCTAGGGCGGCGTTCCTGTCCGGCTCAACAGAAGCGAAGAGGTGGATACGGGGTCGCCGTTGATTGGCGTCGTCTGCGACCCCGCGTCCTGTCCAACAAGGTCCCTAGGTAGGGAGGACTTGTCGTGTCCAAGTCTAGCCAGAGGTCCCCGTTCGGCTGGTCGAACCGTGGGGGGCAAGTCACTGTCATCGAAGCGCCGGTTGCCCGCTCGTACCGTCGTCGGGCCACCATCGCGTTCTGGGTCGCCCTCGGTGTGGTCGGCCTGCTGGCCGCCACGGTGGCCTCTGAGTACATGCACCCGATCCTGGGTGGGCTGCTCGGCGTCGTCCTCGGCGCGGTGCTCGGCGCGGTGCTGTTCGCGCTAATCGTGGCGTGGCCCGTGTTGCGGGTGTTCTGGCACTGGCTGCCGGAGATCCTGCTTGGCCTGGCCGCTGTTTACGGCTGGACCACGCTGATGCAGTCGACCCCGCTGTGGGGCTCGCTGCTCATCGTCGCCCTGGTCGTCGGCCTCCCGGCCGCGATCAGTCCGATCCGCCGTCGGGTCATGGCCTGGATCTGGTGCCTGATCGTGCGGCACCGGCTGCGGTTGTGCTTCGCGGCGTTCATCGCCACGAACCGGCACGGTTCACTGCCGCTGATCCTGCTCGCCAAGCCGACCCCGGCCGGTGAACGGGTCTGGGTGTGGCTGCGCCCTGGCCTGTCTCTGCGGGATCTGGAGCAGGACGGGCAGGTGCAGAAGCTGGCTGTGGCGTGCTGGGCCAACGAGGTCCGTGTCATGCGCGCCGGCCGCAAGTACGCGGCGTTCATCCGGCTGGACATCACCCGTCGCGAGCCTCTGGCGCACACCGTTGTGTCGCCGCTGCCGGACTACGTCCCCACGGACATCCCGGCCAACGCCCCCACCTCACCGGGCATGCCGCCTGTCGGCCTCGACCTGCCCGACGTGCCGGACCGGCCGGCCACTGCATCACCCGATGCGCCCCGCCAGCGCAAGCCGCGCAACCCCACCACCACTACCGCGAGCCCGAACGGGTTCGACCCCTCCGACTACGCCTAACCACCGGGACGGCGCGGACCAAGCACCCCTGACGGGTCGAGCGTCCGCGCCCCTTCCCTCCCCCACCCGCTTTGACACGTAGGTGTCAACCGACCCCGGGAGCCATCCATGGACCTCACGGACACCATCGAACTGCCCCCGCAGCCAGACGCGCCGCAGACGGTGCCGGTCGGCGCGGGCCTGTCCATCTTCGACCCGGTCTTCCTCGGCATCGACGAGTTCGGCCACCCGGCCTACCTGCCGATGATCTACCGCAACATCCTCATCGGCGGTGAACCCGGCGCGGGCAAATCTTCGCTGCTCAACACCATCGTCGGACACGCCGCGCTGTGCCCGGACGTCAGGTTGTGCCTGCTCGACGGCAAGCAGGTCGAACTCGGTCTGTGGAAGGACGCCGCCGACGTGTTCGTCGGCCCCGACATCGACCACGCCATCCGCACCCTGCGCCGCGTCCAGACCGTGATGGACAACCGGTACGCGTTCCTGCTGTCGCACCGCCGCCGGAAGATCGGCCCGAACGACCTGTTCGGTCAGATCCTCGTGGCCTGCGACGAAATCGCCTACTTCTCCGCCACCGCCGGAGACAAGAAGGACCAGGACCTGTTCGCCGCGCTGCTGCGCGACATCGTCGCCCGTGGCCGCGCCGTCGGCATCATCGTCGCCGCCGCCACCCAGCGCCCGTCCTCGGACATCATCCCGCCGTCACTGCGGGACCTGTTCGCGTGGCGGTTCGCCGGCCGCTGCACCAACGACGTGTCGTCGGACATCGTGCTCGGGCACGGCTGGTACGCCCGCGGCTTCTCCTCCAACAGCATCGACCCGAACAACCAGGGCGAGGGCTACCTCATCGCCGAAGGCGGCACCCCCAACCGTGTGAAGGCCGCCTACATGACCGACGCCGACATCATCCGCGTCGCCGACTACGCCACCTGGACCCGCCGCCGCAGCGGCCTCGTCGCCCCCGCCGACCTGCGGACAGCGGCATGAGCACCACGACCGCCACCCCGACCCGCGTCCTGGACCTCGTGCTCGTCGGGACCGGCGAAGACATCGCCGCCCTGACCGCCATCGCCCGCCACGCGGGCGCCCTGGTCTTCCGCTCCGCACCCGCTCTTGTCAGCGACGGCAGGCAACGGGTGATTCTCCGGCTCCACCTGCACCACCGATAGAAGACGGCCGACGAACCGGGACCAGCCCTGAGAAGCAACCCCGGCTCGCCGACCCAACCACCGCCCACGAAAGGACGTGGCCGCCATGAACCCTACCCAAAAACAGCCCACCACCCCCGGCGCGCTGGCCGACCTGACCCCGGCCGACACCCTGCGCTGCGCCGCCCGCTACCTCGAAATCCGAGGCTGGACCCAGGGCACCTACTACGCCTCGACCGAGGACAACCCCTACCCGCCGGCCTGCGTGTCCGGCGCCATCGGCATGGCCGCACACGGCCACCGCCTGTCCATCCCTCACCACTGCACGACGCGCGGCGGAGCCCGCGACTACACCCACGCCATCGACGCCCTGGCCGCCTACCTCGACTTCCACCAGCCCCAGCCACGGGCCACCGAGGACGACGACCCCACCTGCCCACTGGCCTGGAATGACCTCCCCGGGCAGACCGCCGAGCAGGTCATCTCCACACTGCGCGACGCGGCCGATGACTACGACTGGACGCACGCCACCGAGGACGACCTCGAAACCTACGCCGAACACGAGTACAGCCAGGAACGGCTGCCGACCCGTGCCGGTTTCCTCGTCTGGCGGGCTGCCCGATGAGCACCGTCTCCGCTCTGCCGACCGGCAACGTTCACGCCGTCCTCGACCGCGCCGCCCTCTACCTGGGCCGCTACGGCTGGACCCCGACCGGCCTCTACGACGCCCACGACGCCTGCCCCGCCAAGTGCGCCTGCCACCGCACCGGCACCTACCCGGCGTCGATCCTCGGCGCGATCCGGGCCGCCGTGTTCGGCCGGCCCCGCTGGTACCTAACCGGCATCACCGACGCCGACCAGCACGCCTACAGCGCCGCCGTCGAGTGGTTCAACACCTACCTCATCGCCGTCGGCCACGCCGGCCTTCACGCCCCGGTCTTCGACTGGGAAACCCTGCCCGGCCGCAAACCGGCCGACGTCATCGAGGCGCTGTGCGCCGCCGCCATCGCCTACCGCCGACACACCATCCGGAGGGCCGCATGAGCACCGCCGCCCACACCCCCGACGTGACACGTACGTGTCAAAACGACATCTCCACTGCCGCGCTGATCAGTGCGCTTGAGTCCGCCTGGGCCGCGATCCGCGCCCAGCACTCCGAGGTTCCGGCCGCTGTTCTCGTGGTCGGCTCGGGCTCTCCCACCAAGCCCAGTCAGGGCATGAAGTGGGGCCACTTCGCCGCCCTGCGCTGGCAAGCCGGCGAACAGCAACTGCCCGAAATCCTCATCTCCGGTGAAGGGCTCTCCCGCGAACCGGAAGCCGTGTTCACCACGCTCCTGCACGAAGCAACCCACGCCCTCGCCGACGTGCGAGGCGTCCAAGACACCTCACGGCAGGGCCGCTGGCACAACAAGAAGTTCGCCACCCTCGCCGCCGAACTCGGCCTGGCAACGACCAAGGACGACAAGCTCGGCTACTCACCCTGCACCCTGACCGACCTCACCCGCGCCCGCTACCGGACGACCATCGCCGGTCTCACTGAGGCGCTGCGGTTCTACCGCCACCCCGAACCGACCGGGGAAGGCAAAACCCGCACGAACAACAACAACGGCGTCTCGTGCGAGTGCGAGTGCCCCCGCAAGCTGCGCATCTCCACCGCCGCCTTCGAGGAAGGCCCGATCGTCTGCGCGGTCTGCTCGGCGGCGTTCCTGCCCGAGGACATCGACCGCGACACCTACGAACACCCCATCTTCGCCACCGGCAGCCCTGCCGGCGACGACGACCAGGACCAGGCCGACGACTCGGAGGACCCGATGGTCTTTTACGACCCGACCGGCGCCCACTACGGCCTGCCGACCTACCCCTACAAATTCGCCCCCGGCGACCTGCTGACGCGCCGGCAACTCCGTGCCCGCGACCTGCGGCCCGGTGGCCAAGACCCCGCCGCGCAGATTCTCTGGCGTCGCGGCAAGCGCGTCGCCTACCTCTACCGGCTCGACCTCGCCGTCCCGAAGCGGACCGCGACTCCCGCCCAGTTGGCGGCCATCGACAAGGCGCTCACCGCCCGGCGCACCTGCCCCGACTGCGGCCAGGTCAAGCCCTACTACATCCCCCGCCGTACCGGCTCCTGCTTCGACTGCACCCCTGGAGGTTCCCTGTGACCACGACGACTCCTGTCACCTACACCCACCCGAGTGTCCTGGCCGGTATCGCTGCCGGCGCTGACTGGGCCGATCCCACCATGGATCCCACCCTCATCGACTGGACGACCCGGCAGGCCCACGCCGCCATCCCGTTCACCGTCATTGACGGTCGACCCGTCAACCCCTGCCAGCAGACCACCGTCCGCTACGGCCGCAACGAACTCGGCCACTGGGGCGAACAGCTCTGCGCCGACGCCCTCGTCTCCCTTACCGACACCAGCGGTCACCGCTGGATCCTCCTGATCGAACGCGCCGACGGCCACGGTTGGGCACTGCCCGGCGGATACGTCGACCCCGGCGAAACCCCCGGCCACGCTGCCGCCCGTGAACTGGCCGAAGAAACCGGCCTCACGATCCCCCACGCCACCTGGGCTATCCAGCCGCCGCGCTACGTGCCCGACCCGCGCGCCTCCGACGAGGCATGGATGGTCACCGTCCTTGCCCGCACCTACCTCGGCACCTACCCCACCGACGCCTTCCCGGCCATCGCCCACGCCGACGACGCGGCACAAGCCGCCTGGGTCCGCGCCGACACCTACGACGCGCTCGCCACCCACCTGCCCTGCTGCGACATCTTCGCCGCCCACCGACCCCTACTCGCCTCGGCCCTCAACCCGGCCGACCACTAATCCGAAAGGACACGACATGCGCTACTACGTCACCTTCACCCACACCACCGCCAACGGCGACACCCTCGAATTCTTCGAGTACCAGCCCGCCAGCCCCATCGCCGGCTACGACGACATCGACAAGCTCACCACCATGATTCGCGGCTGGGGCCGCACCAACGTCACCGTCATCGCCTTCTCCCCCCTCGCTGACCCCGCCCCCACCTCGCAGGCGGCGTCATGACGACGCCTACGCCTACGCCCAAGTCCCCGTTCATCGCACGTCTCCAGGACGGCGTCCTGGTCCTCATCGTGCTGCTCGTCGGCGCCATGGCCGGAGCAGCCTCCTTCAACCACGTCCACGACTGGACCATCAGCAACAGCCCGACCGGAACCGCTGACTGGTTCGGCTGGGCCAACGCGGTCATCACCGAACTCATCCCGATCGCCGCAATGATCGTCATCATCCGCCGCCGCAAAACTGGCGGCCCGATCGGCTACCCGATGTTCCTGCTCATCGCCGCCGTCGGACTGTCCCTGACCGCACAGTTGGCCGTCGCCAAGCCGACCGTCTTCGGCTGGATGGTCTCCGCGCTGCCCGCGCTGGCCTTCTTCGCCCTGTCCAAGCTCGTCTTCACCGCAACCCGGCCCACCAACCACGTCCCGGCACCCGAGCCGGCCACCTCCGCCCCGGCGTCGTCACCCGACACCACCGCCGACGCGAAGGTCAGCCCGGCAGCCGCGACCACCACGGCCACCGCACCCATCGAAGAGATCACAACCGACGAGCCCGCGATTCCGGCGAAGAAAACCACCCCCGCGATCGCAGCACCACAGACCACTCCGACCGAGGACACCCCGGCCACGGCGACCCCGCCGGCTGCACCCGCCAATCCAGCGGTCAAGCCCGCCCCGGCAATGCTGTCCAACGCCCGCATCGTCGCCACGGCCCACGAGAAAGCCCACGGTGAACCCATCACCCCAGGCCAACTCGCCGTGCGACTGCGCGTCCCCACCCAAACGGCCGCCGACATCCTGACGGCCCTCACCACCCAACCGACCATCAACGACAAGCACCACAACGGCACCGCTGTTGGAGCCACCGCGTGACCTCCTCGACGCTGCCTCTCGCGCCCGAAACCACCACGGTTTCGGGCACGGGAGCCTCCGCTGTAGCAGGAAACGACTACTGGCCCTGGGCTACACCGACCCGCACCACCCGCAACCCCGCCGCCGACGGGTGGGTACGCGGCCACGACCCCCGCACCGTCGCATCCGGCCGTGCCCGCGCCCAAGACCCCGACTACCCCGAATGGCTCGGCCACGTCCGCGCCGCCTCAGCGTGCAAGCACCCCATCCGCCTCGCCGGGCAGATCCACGTCAACGACGCCGACGGCAACCGCATGGCCACCGTCGACACCGAGGACATGCCCGACGGGGCGATCTACACCCCCTGCGGCAACCGCCGCGCCAACGTCTGCCCGTCCTGCGCGGAGCTGTACCGCCGCGACACCTACCACCTCATCAAAGCTGGGCTGCAAGGCGACCGGTGGGGACTGCCGCCGCTCAACGAGCACATCGCAATCTTCCTGACCGCCACCGCCCCATCGTTCGGGCCAGTGCACCACCGGGTCGTGAAGGTGCACTCCGCGGACTGCCGGAAGAAGGACGGCTGCACCTGCCGGCCCTCGGTCTGCCACCCCTTCGGCCGCACCTGCCCGCACGGTGTGGAGCTGCGCTGCGGGCAACGCCACAAAGCCGCAGAGGCAAACCTCGGGCAGCCGTTGTGCCTGGACTGCTACGACCATGCCGGCCAGGTCGTGTGGAACCACGAAGCACCTGAGCTGTGGCGCCGCACCATCCAGCAAGCCGACCGGGAGCTACGCCGTCTCGGCCGGGCACACGGCGTTGACCTGCGTCGCCGCTACATCAAGGTCTACGAATTCCAGGTACGCGGCGTCATCCACTACCACGCCCTGATCCGCCTCGACGGCTACAACCCCGACTGCCCTGAGGCGATCGTGCCGCCGCCCCGCGTCATCACCCGGGACGTGTTCGAGGCTGCCGTCCGCGCCGCGTTCGTGAAGACCTCCTACACCTCCGCACCGCACCCCGCCAACGGGCGGCAGGGCTGGCACATCGCGTGGGGTGACAAGGGCCTGGACCTCAAGCACGTCAACGCACCCGGCCACGAAGTCAACCTCGCGCAAATCACGGGCTACATCGCCAAGTACGTCACCAAGAGCACCGAGGTAACCGGCCTGAGTCTGCGCCGCGTCGACGACCTCTCCGTGGAAGTCCACGGCGACCCGGGCACGCACCTCGGCCGGCTGATCCGGGCGTGTTGGGACCTTGGGGAGCACCCCGACTACGCCCGGCTGCGGCGGTGGGCGCACCAGTTCGGCTACGGCGGACACATCGCCACCAAGAGCCGCGCCTTCTCCGTCACCCTCGGCTTCCTCCGGTTGCAGCGCACCATCTGGCGTCGCACCGAAGGCCACCCGCACACCTGGGACGACGAGCAGACCGAACGCGTCATTTACGAACTCGGCTACCAGGCAACCGGCTGGATCACCACCGGCGACGCCCTGCTCGCCAACACCGCCGCCGCCATGGCCCGCGCACAACACCTCGCCGGCATCGACGCCCTGGCCGACGAACTCGCCGCCGCTCGCGCGATTCAACCCCTGGCCGCTTGACACGTACGTGTCAACACCAGTGAAGCCGTTCCTTGACAACTCCACAGCGCACGCAACACCCACCACCCAACCGACCCGGAAGGAGCGCCATGCCCACACGCCCCCGCCCCCTGGTCGCGGTCCGACTCATTGGCCCGACCGCTGCCGTCACCGTCCACGCCGCGACCATCGCGGCCCAACTCACCGCCTACTACGGCCGTGAACGGGTCACCTGCCGCACCAGCACCCGACCCGCCGGCTACAGCGGCGAAAGCCGTACCTACATCACCATCACTTCGAAGGAGGCACCACATGGCTAGGAGCGCGGCTCCGATCGTTCCGAAGTGGCATTCCCCGGCAGAGGTCGCCGCGATCCTCGGCTACGGCTTGTCCAAGGTGAAGATGAAGATTGCCACCGGGGAACTGCGCTCGGTAAAGGACGGCAAGTATCGCCGCATCCTGCCGGAGTGGATCGATGAATACATCCAGACCCAGATCGATCGCCAGGACGCGGCCTGATGTCCGGCAAACGGGCCAACGGCGAAGGCTCCATCTTCCCGTACCGCAACGGGTTCGCCGCCTACGTCTGGGTCACCAAGCCCGATGGCAAACGGGACCGCAAATACGTCTACGGAAAGACCCGCGACGAGGTCCACGACAAGTGGGTGAAGCTGCACCAGCAAGCCAAGGCCGGCCCGGTCGCCACCAACGTCCCCACGGTGGCGAGTTACATGACCTACTGGCTCGCCGAGGTCGTAGAGCCGAACCTGGCCCCGCTGACCTACGCCACGTACGAGACGCTGAGCCGGCTGTACATCGTGCCCGGCATCGGCGCCAAGCGGCTCGACGGGCGGCTGTCGGTACGAGACGTTCAGACCTGGCTCAACAAGGTCGCAAAGACCTGCCAGTGCTGTGCTCAAGGGAAAGACGACCGTCGGCCACCGAAGAGCCGCAAATGCTGCGCGGTTGGCCGATGCTGCCAGGACTTGCCCGCGGCTCGCACCGTCAAGGGAATCCGCGCTGTCCTCCGCTCGGCGCTCTCTCAGGCCGAAGTGGAGGAACTGGTCGCAAAGAACGTCGCAGCCTTGGTGAAGCTCCCACCGATCCGCAGCCGCAAGGGCAAATCGTGGAGCAGTGAGGAAGCTCGGGCGTTCCTGGAAGCGTCCCGCGACGACGACGATTACCTCTACGCGGCCTACGTCCTGGTCCTCGTGCTCGGCTTACGTAAGGGAGAAGTTCTCGGCCTCACCTGGGAGCACATCAACTGGGACGGCTGGCAGGAACCCTGCATCACCCACGGCGAGAAGTTCTGCGAGCACTGCCGCGACAACCACGACATCAGCCTCGTCATCGACAAGCAGCTCCAGCGGGTACGCGGCCAACTGCTGCACCGGGCCACCAAGACCGAAGAGTCCGACGCTCCCCTACCGCTGCCAGCCATCTGCGTCGCCGCACTGCGGCACCGTCACCAACAACAGCAGGCCGCACGAGAGAAGGCCGGCGACGCCTGGCACGACACCGGCATGATCTTCACGACCCGCTACGGACTACCGGTCGAACCCCGCAACTTCAACCGCTCCTACGACAGCCGCATAGCCCGCGCCGGCATTCGGAAGATCACCGTTCACGACGCCCGACGCACCTGCGGTTCGCTGCTGGTCGACCTGGACGTGCACCCCCGGGTCGCGATGGCGATCCTGCGGCACGCGGACTTCTCGATCACGATGGAGATCTACAGCCAGGTCTCGTCCAAGACGACCCGCGAAGCCCTGCGGAGGCTCGGCGAAAGCCTCGATCAATGAGCCGTTGCTGTACTTCGCTGCTGTACAAGATCAGAAATGGCCATCCGGAAGAATCCGAATGGCCTCTGACCTGCGTCGGGACGGCCGGATTCGAACCGACGACCCCTTGACCCCCAGTCAAGTGCGCTACCAAGCTGCGCCACGTCCCGCCCCCGCGTGGTTTCCCCCGCGGCAGCCGGTACAGCTTAGCGCAGCAGCTCCGGCTCGTCCGCACAGGCCCCACCGGCATCGCGACGAAGCCGAACCATCCCACAGGGAGCCACCGCACAACCCCTAAAGCGTCCTAGGAGGGTGGGGTTGGATAACGAAATGCCGGATGGGCAGGGGCGCCCATCCGGCATTTGGCAGAACCGGATCGCGTCAGCCGTGCGCCTTGCCTCGGCCGCCGGGGCCGAGCTTCTTGCGCGGGCGGACCGAGATCTCGATCGGGCTGCCCTCGTACCCGAATTCCTCGCGGAGCTTGCGCTCGACGAAGCGCTGGTAGCCGGCGTCCAGCGGACCGGTGGTGAAGAGCACGAACCGGGGCGGCGCCACACCGGCCTGCGTCGCGAACAGGATCCGCGGCGCCCGCCCACCACGCACCGGGTGCGGGGTGGCCTGCACCAGCGCGGTCAGCCACTGGTTGAGGTGCGCGGTCGGCACCCGGGTTTCCCAGCTGGCCAGCGCCTTGTTCAGTGCCGGTGCCAGCTTGTCCACGGCGCGGCCGGTCATCGCCGACAGGTTCAGCCTGATCGCCCAGGGGATGCGGCGCAACTCCCGGTCGATTTCCTTGTCCAGGTAGTACCGACGGTCGGCGTCGACCAGGTCCCACTTGTTGAACGCGATGACCAGCGCGCGGCCCGACTCGGTCACCATCGACAGGATCCGCTGGTCCTGCTCGCTGATCGGTTCGCTGGAGTCCAGCAGCACCACGGCCACCTCGGCGGCCTCGATCGCGCCGGCGGTACGCAGGCTGGCGTAGTACTCGGTGCCGCTGGCCTTGCCGACCCGCTTGCGCAGACCGGCCGTGTCGACGAGTTGCCAGGTCTGACCGCCGATCTCGACCAGGCTGTCCACCGGGTCCACAGTGGTGCCCGCCACCGAGTCGACGACCGCCCGCTCCTCGCCGGAGAACCGGTTGAGCAGGCTGGACTTGCCGACGTTCGGCCGCCCGACCAGCGCCACCCGGCGCGGTCCGCGCGGACGGTTCTCCACGATCGCCGGTGCCTCCGGCAGCGCGGCGAGGATTGCGTCCAGCAGGTCGCCGGAGCCGCGTCCGTGCAGCGCGGAGACCGGGAACGGCTCACCGAGGCCGAGTGACCACAGCGAGGTGGCCTCCATCTCGATGGAGTTGTTGTCGGCCTTGTTGGCCACCAGGATCACCGGCTTGGCGCTGCGCCGCAGCATCTTCACCGCTGCCTCGTCCACGTCGGTGGAGCCCACCATCGCGTCGACCACGAAGAGCACCACGTCGGCGGTGACGACCGCCGTCTCGGCCTGCGCCGCGATGGCCGCGGCCCGGTCCTTCGCGTCCGGTTCCCAACCACCGGTGTCCACCACTGTGAACGCCCGGCCGTTCCACTGCGCGTCGTACGGGACCCGGTCGCGGGTCACGCCAGGGACGTCCTCGACGACCGCCTGCCGGCGACCGATGATCCGGTTGACCAACGTCGACTTGCCCACGTTGGGGCGACCGACCACGGCCACCACCGGCTGCGGGCCGCTCGGTTCCTCGACGGCGACCTCAGGCTCCCGCAGCTCGACCCACCCAGCACCCTCGCTCATGCCGCTCCTCCGCTTCGCTCCGGAGCGTCCTGAGACACAACCGCACTGATCCCGATGATTCGCTCGCTGCGCTCGCTCATGCCACGCCCCGCTCGGTGAGCATCTCGCGCAGCCGCGCCACGACCTCGTCGATGCCCAGCTCGGTGGTGTCCAGCACCACCGCGTCGGGCGCCTGGGCCAGCGGGTTGACCTTGCGGGTCGAGTCGAGGCGGTCCCGCCGGGCCAGATCCGCGGCCGTGGCCGCCACGTCGGCGGCGTCCTCGGCGCTGCGCCGGGCGGCACGGGCCGCCTCGGAGGCGGTCAGGAAGACCTTCAGGTCAGCGTCCGGCGCGACGACCGAGCCGATGTCGCGACCCTCGACCACCATCCGACGAGCGTTGGCGATCATCTCGCGTTGCCGGGCGACGAGCAGCTCGCGGACAGCCGGCACGGCGGCGACGGCGGATACCGCCCCGGTCACCTCCGGGCCCCGGATATCCGCGTCCACGCCCACGCCGTCGACGGTCACGGCGTACCCCTGCGGGTGGGTGCCGATGTGCAGCTTGACCTCGCTGGCGACCTTGGCCACCGACGCGGCGTCGGCGAGGTCCACGCCGGAGCGCAACACGGCAAACGTGATCGCCCGGTACATCGCCCCGGTGTCCAGGTAGCGCGCACCGATCGCGACGGCGAGCCGCCGCGACACGGTGGACTTACCCGAGCCGGACGGCCCGTCCACAGCGACCACACATCGCCCGGTCCGTACGTTTTCCTCCACCGTGTCCTCCTCAGCCCGTACCTCACGGATCGCCCGGTGATCTGGCGCCGCAAGCGGTTGTCAATCGTCATCAATCATGCCCGGGCCCATTGGCGGACCCGCGCGCGACGCCGCCGGAGGCGACCCACGCCACCCGGGCGGCCGCGTCCCGGCCATCGGTGGAGCCTACCGGCTGCCGTACCCCGAACTCGGGGGTCAGTCACCCACCACGTTGAACAGGGCGGCGACCTCGGCGTTGGTCAGCCGCCGGATCCGTCCGGTCCGCAGGTCACCGAGCCGAATCGGCCCGATCGAGGTACGGACCAGCCGGGTGACCGGGTGACCGACCTCATCCATCAGCCGCCGGACGATGTGCTTGCGCCCCTCGTGCAGGCTCAGTTCCACCTGGGCGGATTTGCCGAGAGTGTCGACCACCTTGAACGAGTCGACTTTGACCGGCCCGTCCTCCAGCTCGACGCCGGCCAGCAGCCGCTTGCTCAGGTTGCGCGGGATCGGCCCGACCACCTCGGCGAGGTACGTCTTGAGCACCTGGTACGAGGGGTGCATGAGCTTGTGCGCGAGGGTGCCGTCGTTGGTGAGCAGCAGCAGGCCCTCACTGTCCGCGTCGAGCCGACCGACGTGGTAGACCCGCTGCTCCAGCCGGGCGCCGATGAAGTCGGCCAGCTCGTTACGTCCCTTTTCGTCCGCCATGGTGGTAACCACCCCACGCGGCTTGTTCATCGCCACGTAGACCAGGCGAATGTCGACCTGGAGGCGCTCCCCGTCCACGTGGATCACGGAGGTGGCCGGGTCGACCTTGTCACCGAGCTTGGCGACCCGCCCGTCCACCGTGACCCGGCGGCGGAAGATCAGGTCTTCGCAGGCACGCCGGGAACCCACGCCGGCGGCGGCGAGCACCTTCTGCAGGCGCTCAGCCCCCTCGTAGACGGGCGCGTCGGCTTTGGGGGAACGGTTATCGGGTCGCATCAGCAAGCTCTTCTACGTCGTCGGGCAGGAAGGGTGCGAGGGGCGGCAGCTCGTCGACAGTGTTCAGCCCGAGCTTCTCCAGGAACAACGTGGTGGTCCGGTAGAGGAACGCCCCGCTGTCCGTTTCGGTGCCGCACTCCTCGATGAGGCCACGGGTGACCAGCGTACGGATGACCCCGTCGCAGTTCACACCCCGGATGGCTGAGATTCGCGAACGGGTCACCGGCTGCTTGTACGCAACCACGGCGAGCGTCTCCAGCGCCGCCTGGGTCAGCCGCACGGACTGCCCGTCCAACACGAACCGCTCAACGTACGTAGCGTATTCCGGCCGGGTGTACAGCCGCCACCCGCCGGCCGCCCGGCGCAGCTCGAACCCGTGCCCGGCCGCTGTGTAACCGGCGGCGATCTCGTCGAGCATCGGCCCGACCCGTTCGGCGGGTTGCTCCAGCACCTGCGCCAGCACCAGCTCGCTGACCGGCTCGTCGACGACCAGCAGGATCGCCTCCAACGCGCCGCGCAACTCGGGGTCGGACAGCTCGGGCGCGGGCTCCGGCGCGACAGGCGCCCGCCGCCGCCCCGCCAGCTGCCGCCGGGGTACGCCCCCAGCGCCACCCGACTCCCCCACCGTGGCGTCCGTCACCCCACCGAGGTCCGGCCCCACCCCGTCCGGGGTCGCCTCACCGCGATCTGGCTCACCCTGGCCCACCTCGTCCGAGGCCACCTCAACGGGATCGGACCCACCCGGGGCCACCTCGGCAGGCTCTGGCCCGCCGGCAGCGACCTCGACAGGGCCTGGCCCGTCTGCGGCCACCTCGACAGGGCCTGCTCCACCCGGGCTCACGCCGTCTGGGCCCCGCTCATCCGGGTCACCCTGCGCGGAAGCCGACGCGACCACGTCCGACTCGGCGAAGTTGGCGGCAGCGTCGGATTCCGGTCGGGGCGCTGCCGCTTTGGGTTCTTCGGTCTCCGGTGGTGCGGCTGACTCGTCCGGCTCCGTGGGGGTGTCGGTGGCGGACGGGCGGGGGCGGTCCCACGGGGGCACCCAGGCGGCGGCCTGGTCGGCCAGCGAGTCCCGACGTTGCTCGTCACTCATCCCGCGCACCCTCCGTCGTTCCCGTCCCGTCCGACCCGCCGGCCTCCCGCGTCGGCACAGGGTCAGCCCCCGCCGGCCCAGGTTCTGCCCCCACCGGCTCAGGCGCACTCCCCGCAGGCTCGGCCCCCGCAGGCTCAGCCCTCGCCGGCTCAAGCTCAGCCCCCGCCAGTTCAGGTTCAGGCCCAGGTGACTCCGGGTCGGCCGGGGTGCCGGCGTACTCGTCGACGTGCAGCTCGGTGTCGGCGTCGACCGGGCCGGTCCAGCGCACTGTCAGCTCCTCCAGGGCCTGCTCCTGCACGAACGACACCAGGCCCTCCCGGTACAGCTCCAGCAACGCGAGGAACCGGGCCACCACCTCCAGGGTGGCCTCGCAGTCCGCGCAGAGCAGCGAAAACGTGGCGGTGCCGGCCCGGCGCAGCCGGGCGGCGAGGATCGCCGCGTGTTCCCGGACACTGACCCGGACCATGTGCACGTGGGCGATGGAGACCTCCGGCACCGGCTTCGGGGTCATCGCCTTCACGGCCAGCTTCAGCAGCCGCTGGGGGCCGATGCCGAGCACCAGATCGGGCAGCGCCTCGGCGTAGCGGGCCTCCAGGCTGACCGCACGCGGATAGCGTCGGCCGCCCACGGCCTCCAGCTCGGCGATGTGCGCCGCCGCCTCCTTGTACGCCTTGTACTGCAACAGCCGGGCGAAGAGCAGGTCCCGTGCCTCCAGCAGGGCGAGGTCGGCCTCGTCCTCCACCTCGGCGGCGGGCAGCAGCCGGGCCGCCTTCAGGTCGAGCAGGGTCGCGGCGATGAGCAGGAACTCGCTGGCCTCGTCCAGGTCCCAGTTGTCGCCCATCGCCCTGATGTAGGCGATGAACTCGTCGGTGACCGTGTGCAGGGCCACCTCGGTGACGTCGAGTTTGTGCTTGCCGATCAGTTGCAGCAGCAGGTCGAACGGGCCGGTGAAGTTGGCCAGCCGCACCGTGAAGCCGGTGGCAGCCGGGTCAGCGGGCTGCACACCGTCGACCACTGCCGCGTCGGCGGTCTGGGGCGGGTCGAGGGGTGGCGCGGTCACCGGACGACCGTAGTCCACGAGGCGGGCAATGGGCGTTCCGGCTACCGCTCCGACTGGGCGGCGATCACCTCGCGGGCCAGTTGACGGTAGTTACGTGCCCCGGAGGAGGCCGGGTCCATCGTCGTGATGGGGGCACCGGCCACGGTGGACTCGGGGAACTTCACCGTCTTGGTGATGACCGTCTGGTAGACCTTGTCGCCGAACGCCTCCACCACCCGTTGGAGGACCTGGCGGCAGTGCGTGGTGCGGCTGTCGTACATGGTGGCGAGGATGCCTTCGAGCTCCAGGTCGAAGTTGAGTCGCTCGCGCACCTTGTCGATGGTGTCCAGCAGCAGTGCCACACCGCGCAGGCTGAAGAACTCGCACTCCAGAGGGATGAGCACGCCGTGCGCGACGGTCAGCGCGTTGATCGCCAGCAGGCCGAGTGACGGCTGGCAGTCGATCAGGATGTAGTCGTACTCCTTGCGGACCGTGCGCAGGACCCGGGCGAGGGCCATCTCCCGGGCGACCTCGTTGACGAGCTGGATCTCGGCGGCGGAGAGGTCGATGTTGGCCGGCAGCAGGTGCAACCCCGCGACGTCGGTCTTGATGACGACGTCCTCGGCGATGATGTCGTCCTGCATGAGCAGGTTGTAGATGGACAGGTCGAGGTTGTGCGGGTTGACGCCCAGGCCCACCGAGAGCGCGCCCTGCGGGTCGAAGTCGACGAGCAGCACCTTGCGGCCGTACTCCGCGAGCGCGGCGCCCAGGTTGATGGTGGTGGTCGTCTTACCGACGCCACCCTTCTGGTTGGCCATCGCGATGATGCGCGCGGGGCCGTGCCGATCGGTGGGCATCGGCTCCGGGATGGGCTTGCGCATCGTGTAGGCAGCCGGGTCCGCAGGACCCAGGTCCGCGCCGAGCGTGGCCTGCTGCTCGCGGAGCTCCGACGTCCAGGTCTCGGCACGGTCACCGTTGCCAGCCATGTGCTCGTTGCCCCCTCCCGACGACCCACCCGGCGTCGGAGCCGTCCGACGTCCTTCGCGGCGCCGCTGCGCACCCCGGTCGTGTCGCTCCAGGAGGTCCGCGCCGATGCCGACTGTACGCCACCGACCAGCAGGGGGTTCGGCACCGGCCCGGCGTGTCGGCGTCGACAGCGACCGGTTCAACCCTGGGCGCGGGGATGCGCGGTCGCGTACACCTCGCGCAACCGCTCCACGGTGACCAACGTGTAGACCTGGGTGGTGGTCACCGACGCGTGGCCGAGCAGCTCCTGGACCACCCGGACGTCGGCGCCGCCGTCGAGCAGATGGGTGGCGTAGGAGTGGCGCAGGGTGTGCGGGGAGACCGCTGCCGGCCCGTCGACGGGCAGCCCGGCCCGGTCGGCGGCGCGGCGCAGGATGCCCCAGGCGCCCTGGCGGGACAACGCGCCGCCGCGGGCGTTGAGGAACACCGCCGGGGTGCCGCGGCCGGCGGCGGCCAGCCCGGGACGGGCCCGGACCAGGTAGGCGCGCACGGCGTCGACGGCGTACCCGCCGATGGGCACCAGCCGCACCCGGCCGCCCTTGCCGCGCAGCAGCGCCGTGCCGTCGTCGGTGTCGAGGTCGTCCACGGCGGCGCCGACCGCTTCGGAGATGCGCGCGCCGGTGCCGTACAGGAACTCCAGCAGCGCCCGGTCGCGCAGCGCGAGGGGCGCGTCGTCGCCGGTCGCGGTGATCGGGCCGGCGGTCTCCAACAGCCGGACCACGTCGTCGACAGGGAGCGCCCGGGGCAGCCGCCGGGGCGGCGTGGGCGGGCGGACGTCGCGGCTCGGGTCGACGCCGGCCAGGCCCTCGCGCAAGGCGAAGCGGTGCAGGCCCCGCACCGCGCTGGCCGCGCGGGCGGCGGAGGAGACGGCGAGGGGCGGGTGCGCGTCGTCGCCGGCGCGCAGCCGCGCCAGGTGCGACTCGACGAGGCCGGCGCCGACCGACGCGAGGTCGGTGACGCCGGCATCGGCCAGGGTGGCGAGATAGCGGTCCAGATCCCGACGGTACGAGGCGAGCGTGTTCGCGGAGAGGCCACGTTCGACGGTCAGGTGGTCGAGGTAACCGCGAACGGCACGGCGCAGCGCCGGCGTGGGTGCGGTGCCCACGCCGGCGGAGTCCGTGCCGCTGGTCAGCCCGCCACCGTTCAGGCCAGTGCGTCGGCCAGCGGGAGCACGTCCATGCCGTGCGCCTCGGCGACCGGGCCGTAGGTGACCTGCCCGGCGTGGGTGTTGAGGCCCAGCGCCAGCGCCGGGTCGTTGCGCAGCGCGTCGCGCCAGCCCTGGTTGGCCAGCTCGAGGGCGTACGGCAGTGTGACGTTGGTCAGCGCGTACGTGCTGGTGTTCGGCACCGCGCCGGGCATGTTCGCGACGCAGTAGAAGATCGACTCGTGCACCTTGTAGACCGGGTCGGCGTGCGTGGTGGGGCGCGAGTCCTCGAAGCAGCCGCCCTGGTCGATGGCGATGTCGACGAGCACGCTGCCCGGCTTCATCCGGGAGACCAGCTCGTTGGAGATCAGCGTCGGGGCCTTCGTGCCGGGCACCAGCACCGCGCCGATGACCAGGTCGGCGTCGAGCACGGCGCGCTCGACCTCGTAGGCGTTGGACGCGACGGTCTGCAGGTGGCCCCGGTAGATGGCGTCGGCCTGCCGCAGCCGGGCGACGTTCTTGTCCAGCAGCAGCACCTCGGACTGTAGGCCCAGTGCGATGGCGGCGGCGTTCATGCCGGAGACGCCGGCGCCGATGACCACGGTCTTGGCCGCGTACACGCCGGAGACACCGCCGGGCAGCACACCGCGCCCGCCGCCGGTGCGCATCATGTAGAAGGCGCCCATCTGCGGGGCGAGCCGGCCGGCCACCTCGGACATCGGGGCGAGCAGCGGCAGCGACCGGTCGGGCAGCTCGACGGTCTCGTACGCGATGCCGGTGACCCGGCGGTCGATGAGCGCGTCGGTGCACTCCTTGGAGGCGGCCAGGTGCAGGTAAGTGAAGAGCACCTGCCCCTCGCGCATCCGGTGGTACTCCTCGGCGATCGGCTCCTTGACCTTGAGCACCAGCTCGGCGGTCTCCCACACCTCGTCGGCGGTGGTGAGGATCGTCGCGCCGGCGGCGGCGAACTCCTCGTCGGTGATGCTGGAGCCAACCCCGGCGCCGGACTCGACGAAGACCTGGTGGCCGCTGCGGGTGAACTCGTTGACACCCGCTGGCGTGATCGCCACGCGGTACTCGTGGTTCTTGACCTCGCGTGGGATTCCGACCTTCACGATGCAGACACCTCTCTTCGGGGCTGCTCTCCCCCGACTGCTCGGTGCCACGACGGCCCCTTTGCCATCGCGGTACACCGGTCCTGCGGCGGCAGTCTAGGCGCGCCCGGCGCCGCCGCGAGCCAGCACAGTGGCATCCGGTGCCCGGGTGTCCTGACGATGTGTCAGGGCACCGCCGGGATTCAGCGGTCGAGCGTCACCTCAGCCGACAGGACAGTGTTTCACCATTATCGTCCCATCTGCCGGGCGGCGGTGCGGACAGCCGGCGAGTGGATCACTAGTGTGTCCGCCCATGACCACTCCTCCTTACCAGCCCGGTTACCCCCAGCCGGGGTACCCCCAGGGCGTCTCCGACAAGAGCAAGATCGTCGCGGGCGTCCTCGGCATCCTGCTCGGCACCTTCGGTGCCGGTCGGTTCTACACCGGACACACCAAGATCGCCGTTCTTCAGCTCGTCGTGAGCCTGGTGACCTGCGGCCTCGGCGCTTTCTGGGGCCTCATCGACGGCATCCTCATCCTGGTCAACGGCGGCACGGACGCGCAGGGCCGTCCGCTGCGCGACTCCTAGAGCAGACAGCGAAAGGGGCCCCGCGGCTGACCGCGGGGCCCCTTTTCGTGCGTACTCCCCCACCGGGCTGGACCGGCGGCGACGCTCAGCGCGGCAGCGGCGCGTCCGCCCGACGCAGAGACGTGAAGCCGGTGTCCCGGGCGCGGGCCGCGGCCAGCAGCCCGGCCACCGCGGACGCGTTGGTGATCTCACCGGCCAGGACCATGGCGACCGCCTCGTCCAGGTCGATCCGGACGACCTGGAGGTCGGCCTCCTCGTCGTGGCGCTCGTGCCGCTCGTCGGCCGGCACGTCGGCGAGGTCGCGGGCCAGGAACACCCGCACGATCTCGTTGGTGAACCCCGGCGAGCTGTGCAGGTCCACCAGCACGTCGACCCGCGCGGCGGTGAGGTCGGCCTCCTCGGCCAACTCCCGTAGCGCGGCCACCGGCAACTCCTCGCCGGAGACGTCCATCAGACCGGCCGGCAGCTCCCACAGGTGCCGCCCGACCGGGTGCCGGTACTGCCGGATCAACACCACCTGGCCGGCGTCGTCGAGCGCCACCACTGCCACCGCCCCGACGTGCCGGACGAGGTCCCGCAGCCCGGTCCCACCGCCCGGCATGGTCACCTCCTCGGTGACCACGTCGAAGATCCGCCCCCGGTACCGCTCCTCCCGGGAACGCACCTCGTAGCGGTGCTCAAGGTTGCTCACGCCGCCGCCTCGCTGCGCCCGACAACGCTGCTGGTTCGCTCGCTCACGAGGCCGACGACGCCTTCGTCGCGGCGCCGTTGCGGGCGGCCTTACGCGTCGTCGGGGCCTCCGCCGCCGCGTCCAGATCGACCGGAAGCTGGTCGGCCTGCGAGTACGCCACCGCCGCCTTGACGAACGAGGCGAACAGCGGGTGCGGGCGGGTCGGGCGGCTCTTCAACTCGGGGTGCGCCTGGGTGGCCACGAAGAACGGGTGCAGACTCCGGTCCAGTTCGATGAACTCGACCAGCCGGCCGTCCGGCGAGGTGCCGGAGATGTGCAGGCCCGCCTTCGTCAGCGCGTCCCGGTAGGCGTTGTTCACCTCGTACCGGTGCCGGTGCCGCTCGCTGATCTCGGTGCTGCCGTACGCCTCGGCGACGATCGAGCCCTCGGTCAACGTCGCCGGGTACGCGCCCAGCCGCATGGTGCCGCCCAGGTCACCCCGACCGGCGACGATGTCCTCCTGGTCGGCCATCGTGGCGATGACCGGGTGCGCCGCCTGCTCGTCGAACTCCAACGAGTTGGCGCCGTCCAGGTCGGCCAGGTGCCGGGCCACCTCGATGGTCATGCACTGCAGACCGAGGCAGAGGCCCAGCAGCGGGATGCCGGCCTCACGGGCGTACCGGGCGGTGCCGATCTTGCCCTCGATGCCGCGGACGCCGAAGCCGCCGGGGATGAGGATGCCGTCCACGCCGGCCAACGCCGCCGCGGCGCCGGCCGGGGTGACGCACTCGTCGCTGGGCACCCAGCGCAACTGCACCCGGGCCCGGTGGCCGAAGCCCGCCGCCCGGATCGCCTCACTCACCGACAGGTACGCGTCAGGCAGGTCGACGTACTTGCCGACCACAGCGACGGTGACTGTGTGCCGGGGGCGGTGCACCCGCTCCAGCAGGTCGTCCCAGCTGGCCCAGTCCACGTCCCGGAAGGAGAGGCCGAGCCGGCGCACCACGTACGCGTCGAGCCCCTCCCGGTGCAGCACCTTCGGGATGTCGTAGATGCTCGGGGCGTCCGGTGCGGCGACGACCGCCTCGGCGTCCACGTCGCAGTAGAGCGACAGCTTCTCCTTGAGCTTCACCGGGATCTCCCGGTCACAGCGGAGCACTATCGCGTCCGGCTGGATACCGATGTTGCGCAGCTGCGCCACCGAGTGCTGCGTCGGCTTGGTCTTCAGCTCACCCGAGGGCGCCAGGTACGGCACCAACGAGACGTGCAGGTAGAAGCAGTTGTCGCGCCCCAGGTCGTGGCGGACCTGACGGATCGCCTCCAGAAACGGCAGCGACTCGATGTCGCCGACGGTGCCACCGACCTCGGTGATCACCACGTCGGGGACCTGGCCGTCCTCGTCCGGGTCGGCCATCGCCAGGATCCGCGACTTGATCTCGTTGGTGATGTGCGGGATGACCTGGACGGTGTCGCCCAGGTACTCGCCGCGCCGCTCCTTGGCGATCACGTCGGAGTAGATCTGACCGGTGGTGACGTTCGCCTTACCGGACAGCGCCCGGTCGAGGAACCGCTCGTAGTGCCCGACGTCGAGGTCGGTCTCGGCGCCGTCCTCGGTGACGAAGACCTCACCGTGCTGGAACGGGTTCATCGTTCCCGGGTCGACGTTCAGGTAGGGGTCGAGCTTCTGCATCACCACGCGCAACCCGCGCGCTGTCAGCAGGTTGCCGAGGCTGGAGGCGGTGAGGCCCTTACCCAGCGAGGAGGCGACGCCCCCGGTGACGAAAATGTGCCTGGTCGTCCGTGCTGATGGGGCCAAGGCCTGCTCCCGTGTCGTCTGTCGCGGTCATGCAGACCGCCGTGCTTGATCAGCAAAGTGATCACGCGATCCACGGGATTCGACGGTAACACCTCCCGGGCGGGTACCCGCAGGCCGCACCCCGCCTGCGACACCTCCGGGCCATCCGGACGAGGCCCGCCGCTCAGGACGCGGCAACCTCCGTCGATGACCGGGAGGCCTGCCGGGGCGCTACGGGCACCGTCGGCGCGGCGTCCGGCGTCGACCCGCTCGCTGTCGGCTCGGCCGGTTCGTCGGCGTCCCCGCGGGGCTCGCCCGGGGTGTCCGACGGCGGTTGGGCGACCTTCGCCGGTGCGCTCGGGGTCGGGCCGGTGATCGGACGGGGATGCACGGCGCCCAGTGGCCCACCGCCGCCGGTCGGACCGTCGCCCCCACCGACCGGGCCGACCCCGCCGGACCCCGAGTCGTCGTCGGCGCCGTTGGCCCGGGAGCGGCCCGCCACCGGGCGGGTCCGGTCCGCGGCGTGCCCGAGCACCCGCAGCGACGCCAGGGCGGCCATCGGCACCACCAGGGCGGCGGCGGCACCCATCACGTCCAGGGCCGCGCCGTCGAGCACACCACCGAGCACCGCGGCGACCACGGTGCCGGCCAGCGCGGCCCGGACCGCCGGGTAGATGCCGAACAGCCGCATCAGCCCACCCCACGGCTGCAACAGGGCGAACCACACCAGCAACCCGCCGGCCAGCGCCAGCACCGTCAGCGGGCTGTTGACCAACGTCTCGAAGTTCTCCGTGCTGGAGCGGTGCACGGCGAACCCGCCGGTGCCGTCACCGAGCGCGGAGAGGAACCGGCCCAGGCTGCCCCGCTCCGCCGCAGGGCGGCGCAGGTCCACCACGGCGAACCCGATACCGACCGCCAGTGCGGCCATGGCGGCCCAGGCCAGCCGGCTGATCGTCAACCAGCCACCGGCGCTGATCACGGCGGCGACGCTCACCCCGGCGGTGAGCGCTATCGCGCCGACCGGGTCGGCGCCCAGGTACGGGCTGCCGACCACCACCACGGCGAGGCCACCCACCGCCACCATCACCGCTGGCCGCCAGCCCCGGGGCACCCGTTGGGCGAACCAGCCGCCGGTGACCAACGCACCGGCGAGGAACACTCCCAACCCCACAGTGCTCAGCCCGGCGTACCGGCCGCCCTGCAACGCGGAGTAGCCGACCACGCTGTTGAGCTGGAGGCGGGCCCCGGTGAGCACGTCCAGCCCCACCACGAGCGTGGTGAGGCCGGCCACCGCGCCGAGCGGCCCGAGGGTGTTCGCGTACCCGGGGGCGAACCGCACCGCCGCGGTGCCGGCGGCCACCAGCAGCGCGGTAACCCCGGCGAAGATCCACCCAGGGTGCTCACCGCGCCACCAGGGCACCGCGTCGGTCAGCAGCGCCGCCGGCACCGTCAACGCCGCGGCGACCAGCAGCAGCTCCATCACCGCCACGACCCGCCCGGAGACGGGCGTCGGGCCGGCCGGGCCGGCGTGCGGACGGGCCCGGCGCAGCAGCGGCAGGATCGCGAGGGCCAGCAGCACCTGCACCCCGGCGAGCACCGCGAAGAACACCCCCGAGACGGAACGCTGGCCGGCCGCCTCCCGGTCGGCGTTCGCCGGAGCGTCGATGGCCTCGGTCAGGTCGGCGGGACGGCCGCCGGTGCTGACCGCCGGACGGCCGAGGAAGAGCCGCTCCGGCATGGGCCGGCCCAACGCGGCGAGGGCGGTCGGCGCGAGGTCGACAAGTTGCAGGTACCCGTCCCGGCCGGTGCTGGCCGAGGTGAGCCACCCCCGCTCCCAGCCCGGCCCGTCGGCGACCGCCACGTGCAGCCGGGCCGGCTGGGTGGTGTCGGAGATCCCTGCGACCAGCACCAACGACCGTGGGGGTCGCGCCGCCAGCACCCGGGCCAGCTCGGCGTCCGCCGCGCGGGCCTCCTCGGCGCGGGTGGCCGGGTCGGTCCCCTTGACAGTGCCGAGGTCGACGATGCTCAGTACACACGAGCCGAGTAGCGGCCGCGGGTCGGTCGGCAGCCCCGAGGCGTACCGGTCGACGCGGCCGAACGGTCGGGCGGCGGCCACTGCCGCGCCCGGACCCACGGCCACGGAGCACCGCACCGACTCGGACAACGAGCCGGGCATCGCGCCCCAGGGCAACCGCTGCTGGTTGTACTGGACCACGCTCTCCTGGTCGGGCAGGTTCGCGCCGATGCCGTCCGGTTGTTCCACTGTCACCGCCGCCGACGGGCAACCGTCGACAGACCGGCTGCCGTTCCACGCGGCGAAGCTGCCCGCGCCCAGTGTCAACCAGCCGTCCACCGGGCAGGTGGGCCGGTGCGCGGAACGCACCGACAGTGAGCCGATCGAGCCGTCCTGGGCCATCCGCCACAGCGTCGGGGTGCTCTGCGGATCCACGTCATCCCAGCGCAGCCCGGCGATCCCGGCGAGCACCACGAAGTCGGCGGTGCGTTGCGGGGTGCCCTGGGGTGGGCGGGCGGCGAGCGCGGTGACGCCCAGCGCCACGACGAGCACTGTCAGCAGGGCGGGGGCGATTCGGCGCAACATCACCGGTGTCCCGTTCTCGGGGCGTCGGAGCCCGGGGCGGCCGCCGGACCGCCGGGGTTCCCGGCCAGCTCGGCGTAGAGGGCGGCAAGCGTGGCGACGGTGTCCGCCTCGGTCGGCCACGTCGCCGCCCGTTCGGCGCCACGCCGGCCCAACTCCGCCCGCGCCGCCGGGTCGTCCAGCAACGCGCGTACGGCCGCGTCGACAGCGTCCACATCACCGGCGGGGACCAGCGTGGCCGCGTCGCCGACCAGGTCCGGGAGCCCGCCGACAGCGGTGGCCACCAGTGGCACGCCAGCGCGCAGCGCCTCCTGGGCGAAGAGCTGCCGCGCCTCCCAGTCGCTGGTCACCACCGCCAGATCGGCGCCGGCGAGCAGGTCGGCCACGTCGGTGCGGTGCCCCAGCAGGGTCACCGGGGCACGGGCGGCGGAGGTCCGCGCGGCGAGCGGCAGATACGCCGGCCCGCTGCCCGCGATCACCACGACCGGCGGTGGGGTACGCGTACGCCAGCGGGCCGCCGCGTCGATCAGCACGTCGTAGCGCTTCTGCGGGTGCAACCGACCGACCGAGACGATCAGCGGCTGGTCCGGGCGGACGCCGAACTCGGCGCGGACGGCCGCCGGGCGTCGACGCGGCGCGGGCAGCGCCGGCGCGGCGACCGGGGCCAGCCGGGCGTCGGCGGCACCCACCTCGGCGGCCCGTCGCACCAGGTCATCGGAGGCGCCGAGCGCCACCCGGACGCCCCGGGCGACAACCCGTTCGACGAGCCGGGACACCCCGCCCCGCAGCCCCCCGGCGAGCACCGCGTTGTGCCAGGTGACGATCACCGGGGCGGCCGGGCGGGCCAGCACCGCGACCAACCCGGCCCGCAGACCGTGCGCGTGCACCACGTCGACGTGAGCGGCGGCCAGCGCCCGGCGCAGCGCGAGCACCGCCCGCGCGTCGGCCGGCGTCGGGCTGGCCGGGATCTCCACCGGCTCGAACCGTGCACCCGCGCCGGTGAAGTCGAACTGCTCCTGAGTGGCGGCGGGCCCGCAGACCAGGACCGTGGTGCCGCCCGCGACGAGGCCACGGGCCACCGAACGGACGTGTTGGCCGACCCCGCCGGTGCTGGACGCGAGCACCAACGCGACGGTGCCCGACCAGCCGGCAGGCAGAGCTGGCTCAGTCATCGCGTCGCCGTCTCCTTCCCGTCGCCCCGCTGCGCGGAGCCCGCGCCCGGTGTCGGCGCACCGCCGGACGGCCCCCGCCGGCCCAGACGCCGCAGCACCCCGGCGAGCAGTGGCTGTACGTCCCGCCGGTCGACGAACCAGACCACGGCGAGGAACACAACCCCAACCAGAACCCCGGACAGCATGCCCTGACCGAACGCCGCCGCCGTCGTCGGGGTGCCGCCGTCCAGCTGGTCGAGCCAACGGCTGAGGCCGAACCCGGCGAGCCCGGCGAGCACACCGGCGAGGCCACCGGACGCCCCGGCCCGGGCCGCTCCCGCGAGGGCGGGACGGCCGGCGCTGCGCGACACCGCCAGGAGCAGCAGGGCGCCGAGCACCAGCATCCCCACCGAGTTCGCGGACGTCACAGCGAGCACCCGGTCCCGCAAAGGCAGCACCGCGCCGAGCAGCAGGACGACGGCCGGCACCACCAGGAAACCGACCGCCGTGGCGAGCGTCGCCGCCCGGGTCTCACCCCTGGCGTAGAGCGCCCGGGTGAGCACCGCGAAGAGGCCGTAGCCGACCAGGCCGGGGGCGTACCCGATGATCGCGGCGGCGGCGGTCGACGCGGTGTCCGACGGGAAGAAGAAGTGTCCGACCGGCCCGGCGGTCCCGATCAACGCGGCCGTGCCGAGGCAACTGAACAGGAGCACACCACGGACGGCCGGCGCCAGGGTCGTGCGGTAGGTGCGCTCGTCCCCGGCGGCCCGCGCCGCCGCCAGGGTCGGGTAGGCGGCGATGGCCAGCGGCACCGCCAGCACCGCCCACGGCAACAGGTAGACGGTCTGCGCCAGGTTGTAGACGCCCGGGTTGCTCCGCGCGCCGGCGGTGACCTGGTTCAGGCTGACGATCAGAGCGATCTGCTGGGTGGTGACGGTGACCGCGCCGGCCACCGCCAACCCGCCGACCCGGGCCCGCGCGTCGGTGGGGAACCCGAAGCCGGGCCGCAACCCGAGGTGCAACCGGCGGACCGGGATCAGCAACGACAACGACAGCACCACCACGCCGAGGGTGGTGCCGCCGGAGAGCAGCAACTCACCGCCGGGGCTCACCCCGCCGACGGTGGCGTAGCGGCCCTGTGTGACGGTGAACCCGAGGTACACGATGATGACGGTGAGGCTGGACAGCAGCGGGGCGAGCACCGGCCAGGCGAAACGGCGATGTGCCTGGAGCACCCCGGTGAGCACGATGCCGACCCCGTACAGCGGCAGTTGCGGCGCGAAGACCCGCAGCATCCGCACGCCGCTCTGCTGCTGGGCGGTGGTCAGGTGGTGGCCCAGCGACTCGACCACCGGGCCGGCGAGCAGCACCACGAGCAGCGCCAGCGGGACCAGCAGGGCCAGCGTCCAGGTCAGCAACGCACCGGTGGTCCGGGCCACGGCTGTCCGGTCGCCCGCCGCGACCGCGCCGGCGAGCAGGGGTACGACGAGGCTGGCCAGCGCTCCCCCGGCGACGATCTCGAAGATGAAGTTCGGCACCGCGTTGGCCACCACGTAGGTGCCACCGAGGTCGGTCGGCGCCAAGCTCCAGGTGAACACGGCGGTGCGGCCGAAGCCGGCGAGTCGGCTGGCCACGGTGAGGACGGCGATGAGCGCGGCTGCCCCGGCCAGCCGGCCGGCGCCGGCGAGGGGTGCCGGTCTGTTCACGTCAGTCGGCGCGTCGGCCCAGTGCGTCGAGTTCGCGGAGCCCCGGGGTCCGCTGGATCACCGCAGTGAAGCTGACCTTCTCGCTGGCGGCGGTGAGCCCGGCCAGGACGGCGAGCAGACCGGCCCGGCCGAGCGGGCCGGTCCGGGCGGCGAGCGCGACACCGAGCACCGCCCCGAGCGCGTTCGCGCCGCTGTCGCCGAGCATCACGTCCTCGGCCAGGTCGTCGCGGAGCAGGCCGGCGGCGGCGCCGGCCGCGCCCGCGGCGATCCCGCCCTGCGGGCCGCCGGTCAGCGGCGCGGCGAGCAGCAGCCCGGACTTGAGGGCGCGGCCCGGCCGCAGGTCGAGCAGGTTGAGCAGGTTGGCCGTGCCGGCGATCACGCCGGCACCGAGCAGCACGTCGACACCCCGGCCGAACGCGCCGTGCCGCTGCCGGCGCGGGTGCGCGGCGACCCGGGGGTCGGCGGCGAGCAGCGCGGCGGCACCCACTCCGGCGGCACCCACCCCGACGACCTTGACCAGACCGGCGGTGACCCGCCCCTCACGTAGCGCGGCGAGGTGACCGGCGAAGCCCTTGGCCGCCTTCTGCTCCGGCCGCGCGCCGACCACGTCGTCGTACAGGCCGACGCCGCCCGCCCCGAGACCGGCGACCAGGGCGGCCCCACCGGCGGCGCCGCCGGTGGCACCGAACGCGCCGGCGGCGGCCGCGCCGGCGGCGAGCGCCGGCCCGGCGGCCAGGCTGACCGTGCGGCCACGGAAGTTGGTGCGCTCCAACGCGGGCCCGGCCGGCGAGGTGCGCACCTCACGCAGCGCGTAGCGGGCCGCCGCGGCACCCGCGCCGGCGATCAACAGCCGGCCCAGGGCGCTCACGCCGTCACCTCGCGGGCTCGGTCACGCGCCACCTGGTCGGATCCGGACACGGGGGTACGTCGTTCGCTCACTGGGGCAGTCTAGGCAACAGGCCGGAGGCGGCGTTGTCGCCGACGCCGTACTGCCCGGCCTTCTTCTCGGTGAGCTGCTGCACCAGGGCAAGGGTTGTGACCACCTGGCCCTGCACGGTGTTGGCGTTGTCGACCGTGGAGATGGTCTGGGCGAGCACCGGGTCGCCGCGCACCACGCCGACCAGGTTGCCGCCGACGGAACCGTTGCCGGCCACCACGATCGCCCCGGTGCGGTCGAACTGCTCGGCGATCTTGACCACCGACTCGTCCCGCTTGTCGGAGTCCTTGTCGACGTACGGCTGACCGCTGACCACGACGACCGCCTCCGCCGAGGCGGTGACCTTGTTGCTGTCGGTGGTCAGGTAGCCGGCGTTGTTGTAGGCGGCGAGCACCGCCCGACGGTCGGCGTCACTGACCGGCGCGACGCCCTGGGGCCGGTCCAGCAGGACACTGGCCAGCAGCGCGCTGGAGGTTTCCACGCCGTGCCCGTTGCCCGGCAGGCCGGTGGTCTGCGCGGTCGGGCGGGCGGCGGTGACGGCCAACTCCAGCAGGTTGGAGTTGTTGTCCGGGTTGATGAACTTGTCCTGCAGGTCGACCTGGCCGGTGATGGTGGCCCCGGCCTGCTGAAGCTTCTTGAGCACGTTCTCGGTGTGGTCACGCCCGTTGGGCAGGCTGAGAACCGCTACCCGACGCGCGGTGAGGGTGCCCGGCAGGAGGATCTGGGAGGTCTCCTCGGCGAACTCCTCTTCCAGCGCGAGTTGCTTCTCCATGTTGCTGACCGTCTGACGCCACTGCTGGTTGTCCTTGCGTAGCCCGGTGACCTGCTCCTTGAGCGAGTCGGCGACCGGGCCGTTGAGGGCGGCTGTGCCGACCACCAGGCCGATCGCCAGAGCCAGGAAGACCGCGGTGAGGGACACCACGTGGTAGCGGAAGTTGATCACGCTTGCAGCCTCTTGATCGGTCGGGAACTAGAAAAGCCGGTACAGCTGGAACACGAAATTGTCCCACCACTCGGCGACCACGCCCAGGTACGCCTTCCCGACTGTCGACACGGCCACCGCGGACGCCATCGCCGCGATCGCCGACAGCACCAGCAGCAGCAGCGACGAGCCGGAGATGCTCTGCCGGTAGAGCCGGCTCACCCCCTTGGCGTCGACAAGCTTGCCGCCGACCTTCAGCCGGGTCAGGAACGTCGAGGCCATCCCGCCGCGGCCCTTGTCGAGAAACTCGACGAGGGTGGCGTGGGTGCCGACCGCGACCAGCAGCGAGGCGCCCTTTTCGTCGGCGAGCAGCATGGCCAGGTCCTCGCTGGTCGCCGCGGCCGGGAAGGTGATCGCCGGCACACCCAGGCCGTTGACCCGGGGCAGGCCGGGCGCGCGCCCGTCCGGGTACGCGTGCACGATCACCTCGGCGCCGCAGCGCAGCACGTCGTCGGTGACCGAATCCATGTCCCCGATGATCATGTCGGGGGTGTAGCCAGCCTCGACCAGGGCGTCCGCGCCGCCGTCGACGCCGATGAGCACCGGCTTGAACTCCCGGATGTACGGGCGCAGCACGTCCAGGTCGGCCTTGTAGTCGTAGCCGCGCACCACGATCAGACAGTGCCGACCCTGCATCTGGGTCTCGATGTCCGGCACCCCGACACCGTCGAGCAGCAGGTCGCGTTCCTGACGCAGGTAGTCCATCGTGTTGGCGGCGAACGCCTCCAACTGCACCGACAGACCCTCCCGGGCGTCCGCCATCGCCTTGCCGACCGACTCGGCGTCCTGAAGGCTGCCGTGGGCCACCGGCTCGTCACCGGCGAAGACCGTGTTGCCCTCGATGCGCACCTGGTCGCCCTCGCGGATGCGCTCGAAGACGCCCTCGCCCAGGTCGTCGAGGAGCGGAATGCCGGCGGCGATCAACACCTCCGGGCCGAGGTTCGGGTAACGGCCGGAGACCGAGGGCTTGGCGTTGAGCACCGCCGCGACCCCGACGGCGACGAGCGAGTCGGCCGCCACCCGGTCCAGGTCGACGTGGTCGATGACCGCGATGTCACCGGGGCGCAGCCGACCGACCAGGCGTTTCGTCCGGCGATCAAGGCGCGCGGTGCCGAGGACTCTGCCCGGTTCGGAGTTCCGGTTCCGGCGCAACGTGGGTAGACGCATCGTGACCATCCTGGCATGTGAGGCAGGCTTTTCTGTCGCGACATGCCTGAGCAGGGCCGCCTACCCAGGGAAGCACACACCGGCACAAGCCGGTGTGCTTGCGCTCACAATACGCGGCGTCACAACCGCCTTTCCTTGGCGGCCACTGCCAAAAGCTCCTCGGCGTGGGCGATACCCAGATCTGAATCGGGCAAACCCGCCAGCATGCGCGCCAACTCCCGAGCCCGCTCGGTGTCCTCCACCACCCGCACCCCGCTTGTCGTCACCGCGCCGCCGGTGTCCTTCGCCACCACCAGGTGCCGGTCGGCGAACGCGGCCACCTGCGGCAGGTGCGTGACCACCAGCACCTGATGGCTGCGGGCCAGTCGGGCCAGCCGGCGGCCGATCTCCACCGCCGCCTGCCCGCCGACCCCCGCGTCGACCTCGTCGAAGACCAACGTCGGCGGGCCACCGGAGCCGGCGAACACGACCTCGATGGCGAGCATCACCCGGGACAGCTCACCGCCGGAGGCGCCGCGCTGCAACGGCAGCGACGGCGCGCCGGGGTGGGCCAGCAACCGCAGCTCCACCTCGTCACCGCCGTCCGACGTGACACCCACCTCGACGCCGTTGACCGCAAGCGTCGGCTCGGCACGCCCGGCCGGACGGGGCAGCACCGCCACCTCGATCCGCGCGTGCGGCATCGCCAGCCCGGCCAGCTCGACGGTGACCTGGTCGGCGAAGCGGATCGCCGCCTCCTGCCGGGAGGTCGACACCCGCCCGGCCAGGTCGGCCACCTCCACGGCGAGCCGCTGGCCCTCCCGCTCCAACTCGTCGAGCACGTCGTCGGACATGTCCAGGTCGGACAGTCGGGTGCGCGCCCGATCGGCCCAGGCGATCACCCCGTCGACGTCGTCGGCGTACTTGCGGGTCAACGCGCGCAGCGCCGCCCGCCGCTCATAGACGTGCTGCAACCGGGCCGGGTCCGCGTCCAGCGTCGCCAGGTACGCCGACAGCTCCGCGGACACGTCGGTGACCAGCGTGGCCGCCTCCTCCAGGCGGGCCGCCAGCTCACCGAGCGCCGGATCGGTGCCGGACTGCGCCTCCAGGGTCCGCCGGGCGGTGCCGAGCAGCGCCGCCGCGTCCGGGGTCTCCTCGGCGGCCTCCGCACCACCGGCCACGCACTGCTGGGCGATCTGCGCGGCCGTGCGCAGGCCCTCGGCGTGCTCCAACCGCTGCGCCTCGGTCTTCAGCTCGTCGTCCTCACCGGGCTGCGGATCGACCCGGGTGATCTCGTCGAGGCCCAACCGCAGCAGGTCGGCCTCCTGGTTGCGCTCGCGGGCGTTGCGCCGACGGTCGGCCAGGTCGTCGACGACCCGACGCCATCCCGTGTACGCCTCGCGCAGCGCGTCGAGCAGCTTCTCGTGCGCGGGGCCGGCGAACCGGTCCAGTGCGGCCCGCTGCTCGGCCGGGCGCAACAACCGCAGCTGGTCGGACTGACCGTGCACCGCGACCGCCTGCTCGCCGACCTCACCGAGCATCGACACCGGCATGCTCCGGCCGCCGACGTGCGCGCGCGAACGCCCCTCCACCGTCACAGTGCGGCTCAACAGCACCGAGCCGTCCTCGTCGGGCTCGCCGCCGGCCTCGATGATCCGCGCGTGCACGGCGTCGGCGACCCGCCCGTGCAGCCGCAGCCGCCCCTCCACCACCGCACGACCGGGTTGGGCGCGGACCCGCCCGGCGTCGGCCCGGCCGCCGAAGAGCAGGCCGAGGCCGGTGACCACCATCGTCTTGCCCGCACCGGTCTCGCCGGTGATGACGTTCATGCCGCCGGTCAACGGCAGCGTGGTGTCTTCGATGACGCCCAGCCCGGTGATGCGCAGCTCTTCCAGCACAGCCACCGACAGTAGACGCGAGGCCCGACACTTGACCAGCCGACGGGCCCGGGTACGGCCCGTACCCGGCCGACGTACAGTTCTGCCCCGTGTTGGACGTGATCGGCCTGACCTCGGCTGAGGAGGAGCTCTACCGCTGCCTGCTCCAGCTCACCACGGCCCGCATCGACGAGTTGGCCGGCCGCCTGCACCGACCCCGTGAGCAGGTCGTCGCCCAGGTCGAGGCACTGCGCGGCAAGGGCCTCGTGCAGCGCAGCGACAACGACCCGGATGCCCCGCTGCGCCCGACCGCCCCGGACGTCGCCCTCGGCGGGACGCTGCTGCGGCGTCAGGAGGACCTGGAGTCGGCCCGCCGACTGGTCACCCAACTGGCCGAGGAGTACCGCTCCGGACTGCGCCGACACCACGTCGACCACCTGGTCGAGGTGATCACCGGCGCCCGGGTTCTTCGGGACCGCCTGCGCGACCTGCAGAACTCGGCGCGTACCGAGGTGCTCTGGTTCTGCCGGGCCAATCCCCTCGCCATGGCCGGCCCGGAGAATGTCGAGGAGTTCGACGCGCTGGCCCGTGGGGTGAGCTACCGGGCCATCTACGAGCGTGACCTGCTGCTGGAGCCGGGCGCGTTGGCCGACCTGGCCAAGGGGGTCGCCGCCGGGGAGCAGGCCCGCGTCCTGGACCGGCTGCCGGTCCGACTGGCCATCGTGGACGCCCGCACGGCCATCTGCCCGCTGGTGCCCGACCGCGACGGCGGCGAACCGAGCGCCGCCGTGATCGGCCGCAGCCAACTGCTCGACGCGCTGCTCGCCCTCTTCGAGAGCCACTGGCGGGTAGCCACCCGACTGCGCCTCGACGACCCCCTCGCCGTCGCGGCCCCCGAGACTCGACGGCCGGAACCCGCCGACCAGCCGGGCGACGGCTACCAGCCCGACGCCGACGAGGCCCGGCTGCTGTCGCTGTTCGTGGCGGGCGTACCGGACAAGTCCATCGCCTCACAGCTCGGGGTGAGCCGACGGACAGTGCAACGGCGCATCGCCGACCTGATGGCCGCCGCCGGCGTGGACACCCGGCCCGGGTTGGCGTTCCAGGTGGCCCGACGCGGCTGGCTCTGACGCGTCAGGGTCCGCCGTCGACCGACGGCGGACCCTGAACCGGCGGGGCGGGACGGCCAGGCCGCCCCGCCCGCCCGATCAGCGCAGCCCGTACGCCTGGAGCACCGTCTGGTCGACGGTGTTCCCGGCCCGGTCGGCGGCGTGCACCCGCAGCGACACCGTTCCGCGCCCCGCCGGCACCGTCGCGGTGTACCGGGTGCCCGACCCCGTGGTCGGCGCGTTGCGCCAGGTGACGCCCCCGTCGAAGGAGACCTGCACCCGGACGCCGGCACCCCTCGGCGCCGGCACCCCGGCCGGCTGCCGCAGGGTCAGCCCGAGCTGGTGCGGCCGGTTGCCGCGTACCGTGCCGCGCAGGTCGGCCGGCACCCGGTAGTCCACCTGGAGCAGCGACAACGCCGTGGCGGCGTCGCCCGCCGGTCGGGCCGAGGTGAACTCCCAGGCCGTGTCGGTCCGCGTGCCGTAACGCCACTCGGCCGAGGACCGCTGGGTGCTCACGTCCAGGCGGTAGCGGGCGCCCCCGGCGGTCGTGGGCACCGACGCCCAGCCGTCGGAGAGGTCCGCGATCTGCTGCCCGTTGCGGCTGACCCGTACCGTGACGGTGTCCGACTCCTCGCTCTCGCCGGCCACGCTGTAGTGCCCCTGGGCGTCGACGAACTCGGGCACCCGCAACTCCAGGTTGTCACCGGTGCGGGTGGGCACCGGCGCCCCACGGGCCGGGACGGCCGGGCGGAGCACCGGCGCGTGCCAGGTCTCGGTCACCCGGTCGTCGGCCGCGTAGCGCCGGGGCTGCTGGGTCAGACCACCGGCCAACTGCCCCCACTGCATGAACATCTGCTTGTGCAGCACCCGTTGCTGCCACCAGGAGTCCCCGGCGCTGACGAACTCCTGCCGGGTGGTGCCGTTGCGGACCATGCGCTGATCGTCGTTCCAGGCGTACTCCTGCCACGGACGCCAGCCGAACCGCTCCTCGGTGGCCCAACCCGCACCCATGTCGCCGTAGCTCGCTGTCACCTCGGCGGTGTTCTTCGCGGTCACCGTGTGCACGACACGCTCCGGCACCCGACCCTTCGACACCTGCCAGACGTCGTACAGGTACGGGCTGTCCACTGTCAGCGTCAGGTCCAGCGTCGCCCGACCCTTGCGCGCCGCCGCGGTCAGCCGCTGCCCGTCGTCGTACGCGACCACCATCGACGGAATCGGCAGCCGCTCTCCGGTGGGCCGCCAGACCGTCCACGCGCTCTGGTCCTCCGGCCGGACGACCAGCACCGCGGCGGCGCCGGCCGCCGCGGCGGCGGACACCTGCTCCTCCTCCGAGCGGTTCGGGTCGGCGCCGAGCAGCACGGCGGTGCCCCGCACCCGGGTCAGCTCGGCGGGGGTGCCGGTGCCGGCCCAGACCAGCGGCAGCTTCCGCCGACCGGTCGGCGCCGGCGACGTGCCCAGCAGGTTGATGTCCGACGGACCGGACACCCCGCTGATCGTCGCGTCCACCATGGGCGCGACGAGCTGCCACCGCGAGGCGAACTCGAACTCGCCCTGGCGCACCTGGCGGGTCGGTGTGACGTTGACCTGCTGAACGGTGCTGTAGGCCATCACGCCGTGGTCGATCTGCCGGCCATTGCCCAGCACCCGATGGACGTAGTAGCTGAGCGTGGCCCGCTGCTCGCTGGGCTTCGGCGTCTCGATCCGCACCGGCGTGCCCTTGCGCGCGTCGAGCACCACTGTCAGGTCCCGGTCGACTGTCACCTCCGGCTCGATGATCTGGGTCATCTGCTCGTCCAAGGGAACGCCGTGCGTCACCAGCGCGGTCAGCACGTACGTGCCCTCCTCGACCTCCAGGGTGCCCTCGCCACCCCACAGGCCCCAGAAGTCCGACTCGGGCTGCTCACCGAAGACTGTCAACCCCGGCGAGAGGCCCGGCTGACCCTGCCGGTCCAGCAGCTTGATGGTGAGGTGGTGCACGGGACCGCTGACGGTGAACGCGACAGCGGTGCGCACCGCGACGCCGTCCGCGCCTGTCGCCACCAGCCAGCCACTGTGCACACCCCGGTCCAACTTCGCCGGGTCCGCCCGCAGCGGCACGGCGACGCTGCCGCCGGCCGGCACTGTCACCTCGACGCCGCCGACCGCGACCCCGTCGGTCTCGGCCGCCCGGGTGTCCAGGTTGCGCAGCTCCAGGGCCAACCGCAGGGTCTGCGGGGCCGTGCCGCCGTTGGTGTACGTCACGGTCCGCTCGACCGCGGCACCGCCGGTGGAGATCCGACCGAAGTCTGCGGTGGCCGAGGCGTACACCCGCTGGCCGAGCGCCCGGGCCACGTCGACCCGACCACCGCCCTGCTCGAAGACGGTCAGCGCCGGGTTCGCCTTCGTGGTGCTGACCAGCGCGTCCTTGAGCTTCCCGGCCGGCCAGTCGGGGTGTTTCTGGGCGAGGATCGCCGCCGCTCCGGCCACGTGCGGCGTGGCCATCGAGGTGCCGGACGCGGTCGTGTACGCGTCGTCCACCGGCGTACCCATGGCGGTGCCGGCGGCCCGAGCGGCGACGATGCCGACGCCCGGCGCGGTGATCTCGGGCTTGAGGCCGTTGTCGCCGAGGCGCGGGCCCCGGCTGGAGAACTCCGCCAGGTTGTCGGCACGGTCCACAGCGCCGACGGTGAGCGCCGCCGCGGCCGCGCCGGGCGCGCCGACGGTACGCGCGGCGCCCGAGTTGCCGGCGGCGACAACGAACAGCGCACCGGTCTCAGCGGTCAGGTCGTTCACCGCCTGGCTCATCGGGTCGGTGCCGTCGGTCGGGTCGCCGCCGAGGCTCATGCTGACCACCTTCGCGCCGGAGTGGGCGGCCCACTCCATGCCCGCGATGATGGACGAGTCGTAGCCGGAGCCACCGTCGTCGAGCACCTTGCCGACCAGCAACCGCGCGCCCGGGGCGACGCCCTTGCGCAACCCGTCGGACGCCGCCCCGGTGCCGGCGATGGTGGCGGCCACGTGGGTGCCGTGGCCGTGCCCGTCGCGGGCGCTGCCGCTGCCGGAGAAGTCCTGCGCCTCGACGATCCGACCGGCCAGGTCGGGGTGGGTGGCGTCGACGCCGGTGTCGAGCACCGCCACCTTCACGCCGGCACCGTCGCGCCCGGCCGCCCAGGCCGTCGGGGCGCCGATCTGCGGCACGGAGTGCTCCAGCGCCGGGCGGACTCTCCCGTCCAACCAGATACGGGCGATGCCAGCACCCAGCCGGGGCGCGGCGGCAGTCGTGGTCCGGCTGGCCGGCGTACCGGCGAGCGTGGTCCACAGGTTGCCGAGGGCCCCCTTGCCGACCCGCAGCGCCGCGCCGTTGATGCTCTCCAACGGCCGGGCGTCGGTGGCACCGGCAAGCGGCTTGACCCGCCCGGCCGCCTGCTCCTGGTAGCGCACGATCAGTGGCAACGCGCCCTGCGCGGCGTCGCCGTATCCGTCGGCGGCCAACTCCTGCACGTCGAACAGGTTGGCGTCGAGGACCCCGCTCGAAACGTAGGGCAGGGCGTCGCTGGGCAGCACCCGCAGCCGGCCGTCGACCTCCACTGTCTGGAAGATGACGCGCTCGCGCCCGGGTCCCGGGCGGACGGTGGCGGCGACCCGGCCCGGCGCCGCGGGCGCGAGCTCGACCTGGTCGCCGGTGATCAGGGTGATGCGGACGGGTGCGTGCTGGGCGGGCGTGCCCGACGTCGGGCCGGTGGGCCGGGCGGGCGGGTCGGCGGACGCCGGTGCGGCGACGCCGACCACCAACGCGCCGACCGCGCCGACGGCGAGCCAGCGTGGGGACCAGTGCATGCGATGGGCTCCTCTACTCCTTAAGGCCCACCATCCGTAGACGAGGGCCGATCGGAGTCTGCGTCGGAGCGTGTCACCAGGTCACTAGTCGCCCACCGCCGCAGCGGCGACATGTCGCCAGGTGGACAACCCACGTCCACCGACAGTGTGTGCCACGGTCACCGGCGGCTGCCGCGCCAACCGTGCACCGGGAGGGCGAACTTGGCCACCAGCCGATCGGTGAACGGGCGGGGGCGCAACCGCACGATGCGCACCGGCAGGGCGCCCCGGCGCACCGTCACCCGCGCGCCAGGCGGCAGGTCGTAGACGCGCCGACCATCGCAGGAGAGCACGGCGAGGGTGGTGAACGGATCGACGGTGATCACGAAGGTGGACGTCGGGGCCGTCACCAACGGGCGGCTGAACAACGCGTGCGCGCTGATCGGCACCAGCAGCAGCGCCTCCACCTCCGGCCAGACCACCGGCCCGCCACCGGAGAACGCGTACGCGGTGGAGCCGGTGGGGGTGGCACAGACGACACCGTCGCAGCCGTAGCGCGACAGCGGCCGGCCGTCCACGTCGACGAGCAGCTCGAGCATCTGGGCCCGCTCGCCCTTCTCGATGCTGATCTCGTTGAGCGCCCAGGACTCGATGGTCGGCCCACCGTCGAACTCGGCCGTGACGTCGAGGGTCAGCCGCTCGTCGACCGTGTAGTTACGGCCGACGACGTCCCGGACGGCGGTGTCCAGGTCATCGATCTCCGCCTCCGCCAGGAAGCCCACCTTGCCGAGGTTGATGCCGAGCAGCGGCGCCTTCGCAGGCCGGGCCAGCTCGGCGGCGCGCAGGAAGGTGCCGTCCCCACCGAGCGCGAAGACGATCTCGGCGCCCTCGGCGGCCTGCGGGCCGGCGACCGGCACCACGCCAGGCAGGTCGAGGTCGTCGGCCTCGTCGGCGACCACCCGTACCTCGAAACCGGCGTCGATCAGGTCGGCGGCGACCGACCGGGCGTGCTCCGTGCTGCGCCGACGACCGGTGTGGGTCACCAGCAGCGCGGTCCGGCTCATCGGGCCACCCGCCCACGCCGGACCGGGCGGCGTCGCACCACCGACGCCGACACCTCGGCACGGCCGCGTGTCACCGCGTGGCCCGTTGCGGCGCCCTCACTGCGCGCGTTCACCCTGCGACCTCCTCCGCCGCCACGTCCGGCACCTCGCCGGCCGTCGTCGAGCCATCCGGCCCGGCCGCCACCACGGCCCGCACCCGCTCCGGGTCGGCCGCCGGTGCGCCCCGGCGCAACCATACGAAGAACTCCACGTTGCCGCTCGGCCCTGGCAGCGGGCTGGCCGCCACGTCGGCCAGCCCGAGACCGAGCCGCGCGGCCGCCGCAGCCACATCCAGCACCGCTTCGGCGCGCAGCTCCGGATCACGGACCACACCGCCGGCGCCGACCCGGTCCTTGCCGACCTCGAACTGCGGCTTGACCATCAACGCCAGGTCACCGTCGTCGCGGGTGCAGCCGGCCAACGCCGGCAGCACCAGCCGCAACGAGATGAACGACAGATCCGCCACAGTGAGGTCGACCTGGCCACCGATCGCGTCAGCATCGAGGGTACGGACATTCGTGCGCTCCAGGACGCGGACCCGCTCGTTCGTGCGCAGCGGCCAGGCGAGCTGCCCGTAGCCGACGTCCACGGCCACCACCTCGGCCGCGTCGGCGCGCAGCAGCACGTCGGTGAACCCACCTGTCGACGCTCCCGCGTCCAGGCAACGCCGCCCGGCCACGTGCAGCCCACCGGGGGCGAACGCGGCCAGCGCGCCGGCGAGCTTGTGCCCACCCCGGGAGACGTACTCCTCGGCCGGGTCCGCACCGGTCACCAGGAGCGGGTCGGCGGGGTCGACCATCGCGGCCGCCTTGCGGGCGACCACGCCCCGCAGTTGGACCCGGCCGGCCTCCACCAACGCGGCGGCCTGCTCACGGGAGCGGGCCAGACCGCGGCGGACGAGTTCGGCGTCCAGCCGGTTACGACGTGCCATGCGTGTGGTTCTCCGGTCTGCTCAGGCCTGGTCGTCCCGCTCAGGTCTGGTCGATGGTGGCGAGGGTTTCCCGCAGCGTCTCGTAGGCCGCCTCGTACTGGGCGATCTGGTCGGCCGGAGCGAGCGTCGCCGCGTTGGCGATGGCCCGCACGGCGGCGTCCACCGCCGGATGCCGTGTCTCGTCGTCCCCGAGATCCGGCGGCGGCCCGGGGCGGACACCCACCGGCGGACCGGGCCGGGCCGGGGAAGAGCCGCCAGCCGGCGGACCGGGCCGGGTCGGGAAGGACCCGCCGGCCGGCGGACCGGGCCGGGTCGGGAAGGACCCGCCGGCCGGCGGACCGGGCCGGGTCATTCGGCGTCGTCCGGCCGCTGCCTGCGAATCGCCGCCTTCTTGGCCGGCATCACGGCCGGCGTCGGGACGTCCTCGTCGGCCGTCGGGCTGATCGTCGCCGGCGGCTTCGTGGCGATGGCCTTCTTCGCCACGGCCTTCTTGGCGATGGCCTTCTTCGCCACGGCCTTCTTGGCCACCGGCGCGGAGACCGGGGCACCGGCCGAGGCGTCGGACGGCACGAGACCGGCGCCGGGCCGCGCGGCGACGGTCGGGTCGGGTTGTGGCCTGGGGCCGGCGGGCGGCGCGTCCGCCGACTCGGTGGACCGCGCCTCCCGCAGCTGCCGTTCCAGGTCGTGCACCCGCCGGGTCAGCTCGGCCACCTCGTCGGCGGTGGCCAGACCGACAGCGCCGAGAGCCCGGTCGACCTCGAAGCGGACCAGCTTGGTCAGCGCCTCCCGGTTGGCGGCGCCGGTGGTGACCAGTTCCTCGCCGAGGGCCTGGAGTTGGGCGGCGGTCGCGCCGCCGGAGCCGACGAGGCGACGTGCCACGTCCTGGGCCTTCTTCCGGGGCGCCTCCGCAAGGCCCATGGCCAGCTCGAGGTAGGCGCGCCACGCGTCCTGCATGCCTGAGTCCTTCCACGGGGCGGGGTGTGCAGGTGTCACGCTACCGGGCACCCCCGACCGACCCGTGCGGTACGGTGCCGAGGACGGCGTGGCGATCAGCGAGGGGGAGATGTGGCCAGCGTGGACGAGTGCCGGCAGGCGTTGCAGGAGCTGGCCGCCCGGTTGGATCGCAACGCCGAGACGGTACGCGAACGGATCGACCTGGACCGGACGCTGGCCTGCCGAATCACCGACCTGGACACCGCGTTCCACGGCCGGATCACCGGCGGCCGACTGGTCGAGCTGACCGACGGCGACGACCCCAAGGCCAAGATCGCGCTGAGCACGTCCAGCGACGACCTGCTCGCCCTGGTCCGCGGCGACCTGGACGTCACCAGCGCGGTGACCTCCCGCCGGGTGTCGATCAAGGCCAACCCGTTCGACCTGCTCAAGCTGCGCAAGCTGCTCTGACGACCGTTCGGCTCACGCCGCCGCGGTCAGACCGAAACTCTCCACCGCGTGGGCCGCGTCCGGGCCCACCGGGCGGATCTTCGGCAGCGCCGGCACGGGCGCCGACCAGGCCACCGCGCAGAGCGCCGCCAGGGCGTCCAGCGGTCGACCGGCCCCGGCCAGCTCCAGCGTGCCGTCCCGGTCGGTCACGGACCAGCCGCCAGCGTCCGCAAGGCCCGGGACCCGCACGGCGGCAGCCGGGTCGAAGAGCCCCGCCAGGTCTCTCGCGACGTACGTGGGACGTCGCCGCGGCTCGGCGGCCAGCAGCTCCGGTACACCGCTGACGCCGGTGAGCACGAGCAGGCTGTCCAGCCCGGCCCGGCGCGCGCCCTCGATGTCGGTGTCCAGCCGGTCACCCACCACCAGGCTCCGCCCACCGCCACTGCGCTTGGCGGCGGTCTCGAACAACGCCGGCTCCGGCTTGCCGACCACCACGTCGGGGTCCCGCTCCAGTGCCGTACGCAGCACGGCGACCAGCGACCCGTTGCCGGGCAGCGGTCCCCGCCCACTGGGCAGGGTCCGATCGGTGTTGGTGGCGATCCAGATCGCACCCGCCCGTACCGCCACCGACGCTTCGGCCAGCTCGGCCCAGCCGACCTGCGGGCCGTACCCCTGCACGACCGCCGCCGGCTTCTCATCGGCCTGGGTGACCGGGTTCAGGCCGACCGCTCGCAGCTCCGCGCGCAGCGCCTCCGCGCCGACCACCAGCACCGACGCGCCGGCGGGCAGCCGGTCGCGCAACAACTCGGCCGAGGCGGCCGCGGAGGTGAGGACCTCCTCCGGCCGGGCCGGCACTCCCATCCCGGTCAGCAGGTCCGCGACCTCGCTGGACCGGCGGGACGCGTTGTTGGTGGCGTACGCCACCGCCCGTCCCTCCGCGTGCAGCCGGGCCACCGCGTCGACGGCGCCGGGGATCGGCCGGTCGATCAGGTAGATCACGCCGTCCAGGTCGAAGACGACCAGGGTGTACCCGTCGACCAGCCGCTCCCCCACGCCCGCGCTCACCGCTGCGTCGACCCCGACTCGTCATCCCGGGCCGGCACGGTCCCGTCGCCGTTCGCCGCGTCCCCGTCCGTCACGCCGCTGTCGCCAGTGGTGGCCGCGTCGGCGTTGCCGCTTCCGGTGGGGTGACGGTCCTCGTCCTCGTCGTCGAAGCCTTCGTCGTCAGCGGGAGGGCCGACAGCGTCGTCCTCCTCGTCGTCGTCGAAGTCCTCGTCATCGTCATCGTCGTCGTCGTCGTCATCGTCGTCATCGTCGTCATCGTCGTCATCGTCGTCATCGTCGTCATCGTCGTCGTCGTCGTCGTCATCGTCGTCGTCGTCGTCGACATCGTCGTCGTCGTCGTCGTTCGTGTCGGTGGCCAGGTCAGCGTCGGGTCGGGCCGGCACCGCACCGGGAGCGCCCGGGCCAGCGGCGATCTCCTCGGCGGCCTCGTCCTCCTCGTCACCCTCGATGACCACGCCGTCGAGTTCGAGCAACCGCTCGGCGGCGTCGGTCTCGCCCTCGGTGTCCACGTCGGCAGCGCGGGAGAACCATTCGCGGGCCTCCTCGCGCCGACCCACAGCGAGCAGCGCGTCGGCGTACGCGTAGCGCAGTCGGGCCGTCCACGGCACGGTGGCCTCGTTGGTGAGGTCCGGAACCTGGAGCATCGCGACCGCGGCGTCCTTCTGCCCGAGGTCACCCCGCGCGCCGGCGGCGACGATCAGCAGTTCGATCGCCACGGCCTGGTCCAGCTTCTCCCGGTCCGCGCCACGGAACAGGTCAATGGCCCGCTCCGGCCGGCCGAGAGCCCGCTCGCAGTCCGCGAGCACGGCCAGGTGGCTCTGCAATCCGCTCATCCGGTGGTACGTGCGCAGCTCGGCGATCGCCGACTGCCACTCCCCCGCGCGGTACGCGGCCAGGCCGACCGCCTCGCGGACAGCGGAGATGCGCGACGCGAGCCGCCGGGCGGCCAGCGCGTGCGCCAACGCCTCGGCCGGGTCCTCGTCGATCAGCTGCCCAGTGGCGACCAGGTGCCGGGCCACCGTCTCGGCGACCGGCTTGTTCAGCGAGAGCAGCTCAGCGCGGACGTCCTTGTCGAGGTCGGTCGCGACAATGTCGTCCGGCAGCGCCGGGGCCGAGCTACGCCCGCCCTCGGACGACTCGGAGCCACCCGCGCGGTCATCGCGACGGAACTCCCCCTCGCGACGCGGCCGCTCGTCGGACCGGAAACCCCCGGTACGCTCTCCGCCCCGGTAGCCGCCCTCGCGGTCACCGCCCCGGAAACCACCCTCACGGGGCGCGCTGGAACGCGAACCGTCGCGGTCACCGCCCCGGAAACCGCCCTCACGACGGTCGCCGCCCCGGAAGCCACCCTCACGGGGAGCGCCGGAACGCGAGCCATCACGGTCGCCGCCCCGGAAGCCACCCTCACGGGGAGCGCCGGAACGCGAGCCATCACGGTCGCCGCCCCGGAAACCGCCGTCACGGGGCGCGCTGGAACGCGAGCCATCCCGATCGCCGCCACGGAAGCCACCTTCGCGCGGCGGGCCCGAGCGAGTGCGGTCACCGCCCTGGTAACCGCCCTCACGACGGTCACCACCACGGAAACCACCATCGCGGTCACCACCGCGGAAGCCACCCTCACGGGGAGCGCCCGAGCGCGAACCGTCCCGGTCACCGCCCCGGAAGCCACCCTCACGGGGCGCGCTGGAACGCGAGCTGTCACGGTCGCCGCCCCGGAAGCCACCTTCGCGACGGTCACCGCCGCGGAAACCACCGTCGCGGTCGCCACCACGGAAGCCACCCTCGCGCGGCGGGCCCGAGCGAGTCCGGTCCCCACCCTGGTAACCGCCCTCACGACGGTCACCACCACGGAAACCACCTTCACGGGGGGCGCTGGAACGCGAGCCATCGCGGTCACCACCACGGAAACCACCCTCACGGGGAGCGCCCGAGCGCGAACCGTCACGGTCACCGCCCCGGAAGCCGCCTTCGCGACGGTCACCGCCGCGGAAGCCACCGTCGCGGTCACCACCGCGGAAACCGCCCTCACGGGGAGCGCTCGAACGCGAGCCATCCCGATCGCCGCCACGGAAACCGCCCTCACGGGGGGCGCTGGAACGCGAGCTGTCTCGGTCGCCGCCACGGAAGCCACCGTCGCGGTCGCCACCGCGGAAGCCGCCTTCGCGACGGTCACCGCCCCGGAAACCACCGTCGCGGTCACCACCGCGGAAGCCGCCCTCACGGGGAGCGCTCGAACGTGAGCCATCTCGATCGCCGCCACGGAAGCCACCCTCGCGACGGTCGCCACCACGGAAACCGCCGTCGCGGTCACCGCCACGGAAACCACCCTCGCGCGGCGGGCCGGAGCGAGTGCGGTCACCACCCTGGTAACCGCCCTCACGACGGTCGCCGCCACGGAAGCCACCCTCACGGGGAGCGCCCGAGCGCGAACCGTCACGGTCGCCGCCCCGGAAACCACCCTCACGACGGTCGCCGCCACGGAAACCGCCATCGCGGTCACCGCCACGGAAGCCACCCTCACGGGGAGCGCTGGAACGAGAACCGTCGCGGTCGCCGCCACGGTAGCCACCCTCGCGGGGAGCACCGGACCGGAAACCGCCCTCACGCGGAGCGCTGGAACGCGACCCGTCACGGTCGCCGCCACGGTAGCCACCTTCGCGCGGAGCGCTGGAACGCGACCCGTCACGGTCGCCACCACGGTAGCCACCCTCGCGCGGAGCGCTGGAACGCGACCCGTCACGGTCGCCACCACGGTAGCCACCCTCGCGCGGAGCGCTGGAACGCGAGCCGTCGCGGTCGCCGCCACGGAAACCACCCTCGCGCGGAGCGCTGGAACGCGAGCCGTCGCGGTCGCCGCCACGGAAACCACCCTCGCGGCGGTCGCCGCCGCGGTAGCCGCCCTCACGGGGGGCGCTGGAGCGCGAGCTGTCCCGGTCACCAGAACGGGAGCCAGAGTCGCGGCCGCCGGCGTATCCGCCTCGGGCGCCGCCGCTGTCACGGTCTCCCCGGTGCGGGGGCCGGCCTTGGTCATCGCGGCGCGGGCCGCGGTCGCTTCCGCCCGCACCGTCAGTACGGTCTTCGTAACGACGGGGACGGTCTCCGCCCTGCGGTCCTGAACTCACAGGTACATCCTTCCTGATTGCGCCACCAATGGCGCTACGCAGTCGAGGGCCGACCCTGATGGGGCGGCCCTCGACTGGAAGATTGTCCGGCGGCGTCCTACTCTCCCACACCCTCACGAGTGCAGTACCATCGGCGCTGGAGGGCTTAGCTTCCGGGTTCGGAATGTAACCGG
>NZ_JBEZGK010000022.1:0-57235 GCF_040649935.1 Micromonospora sp. NPDC048842
GGGGGGGGTGGGGCGTGGGAACCCCCCGCGCCGGGGCGCCCCCCTGGGGGGGGGGGGTGGGGGGGGGGGGGGGGGGGGGGGGGGGGCCCCCCCCCCCCCGACCCCACCCGAGAATTAGCAGTACAGACGACGACATAGGGGACATAGTGCTCGACGTCAACTTCTTCGACGAGCTGCGCATTGGTCTCGCCACCGCCGACGACATCCGTCAGTGGTCGCACGGCGAGGTCAAGAAGCCTGAGACGATCAACTACCGCACCCTGAAGCCGGAAAAGGACGGGCTCTTCTGCGAGAAGATCTTCGGTCCGCAGCGGGACTGGGAGTGCTACTGCGGTAAGTACAAGCGCGTCCGGTTCAAGGGCATCATCTGTGAGCGCTGCGGCGTCGAGGTGACTCGCTCCAAGGTCCGCCGTGAGCGGATGGGGCACATCGAGCTCGCCGCTCCGGTGACCCACATCTGGTACTTCAAGGGCGTTCCGAGCCGGCTGGGTTACCTGCTGGACCTCGCTCCCAAGGACCTCGAGAAGATCATCTACTTCGCCTCGTACGTCGTGACGAGCGTGGACGCGGAGTCGCGTCACCGCGACCTCTCGACGATCGAGAACGAGATCCTGGCCGAGAAGCGGCAGTCCGAGAACAGCCGCGACTCGGAGATCGAGAAGCGGGCCGCCAAGCTCGAGGCCGACCTGGCCGAGCTGGAGGCCGAGGGTGCCAAGGCGGACGTCCGGCGCAAGGTCAAGGAGGGCGGAGAGCGCGAGATGCGCCAGATCCGCGACCGGGCCCAGCGCGAGATCGACCGCCTGGACGAGGTGCTGGACACCTTCCGCAAGCTGGAGCCGAAGCAGCTCGTCACCGACGAGCTGCTCTACCGCGAGCTGCGCGACCGGTTCGGTGAGTACTTCACCGGGTCCATGGGCGCCGAGGCGATCAAGGCGCTGGTCCAGAACATGGACCTCGACGCCGAGGCCGAGAGCCTGCGGGAGACCATCCGGTCCGGCAAGGGTCAGCGGAAGATCCGGGCGCTCAAGCGACTCAAGGTCGTCGCGGCGTTCCTGAACACCCGCAACTCGCCGCTCGGCATGGTGCTGGACTGCGTCCCGGTCATCCCGCCGGACCTGCGCCCGATGGTGCAGCTCGACGGTGGCCGCTTCGCGACCTCCGACCTGAACGACCTGTACCGCCGCGTGATCAACCGGAACAACCGCCTCAAGCGGCTGATCGACCTCGGCGCGCCCGAGATCATCGTCAACAACGAGAAGCGGATGCTCCAGGAGGCCGTCGACGCGCTGTTCGACAACGGCCGTCGCGGCCGGCCGGTCACCGGTCCGGGTAACCGCCCGCTGAAGTCGCTGTCCGACATGCTCAAGGGCAAGCAGGGCCGGTTCCGCCAGAACCTGCTGGGCAAGCGCGTCGACTACTCCGGCCGTTCGGTCATCGTGGTCGGCCCGAAGCTCAAGCTGCACCAGTGCGGTCTGCCCAAGCAGATGGCGCTGGAGCTGTTCAAGCCCTTCGTGATGAAGCGGCTGGTCGACCTCAACCACGCGCAGAACATCAAGTCCGCCAAGCGGATGGTCGAGCGGCAGCGCCCGGTCGTGTGGGACGTGCTGGAAGAGGTCATCGGCGAGCACCCGGTGCTGCTCAACCGGGCGCCGACCCTGCACCGCCTGGGCATCCAGGCCTTCGAGCCGCAGCTGGTCGAGGGCAAGGCGATCCAGATCCACCCGCTGGTCTGCACCGCCTTCAACGCCGACTTCGATGGTGACCAGATGGCGGTGCACGTGCCGCTGTCCGCCGAGGCTCAGGCCGAGGCGCGGATCCTGATGCTGTCGTCGAACAACATCCTCAAGCCGGCCGACGGTAAGCCGGTCACCATGCCTACCCAGGACATGGTCATCGGTCTGTACCACCTCACCCACCTCACCGCTGGTGAGAAGGGCGAGGGCCGGGCGTTCAGCTCGGACGCCGAGGCGCGGATGGCCTTCGACAACGGCGAGCTGCACCTGCAGGCGCCGGTGAAGATCCGCCTGCGCGGCGTGGTCGGTGTCGACAACGGCAACGGCTCCGAGGCGTGGAGCGCCCCGGAGGGCTGGGTCGAGGGTGACCCGCTGACCGTGGAGACCACCCTGGGTCGGGTGCTGTTCAACGAGACGCTGCCGCAGGGCTACCGCTTCGTGAACTACGAGATCCGCAAGGGTCAGCTCTCCGCGATCGTCAACGACCTCGCCGAGCGCTTCCCCAAGGTGGCGCTGGCCGCCACCCTGGACGGGCTCAAGGAGGCCGGTTTCCACTGGGCCACCTGGTCCGGCGTGACGATCGGCATGGAGGACGTCATCGCTCCGCCGCGCAAGGCGGAGATCCTGGCGAAGTACGAGAAGGACGCCGACCAGATCGACAAGCAGTACCAGCGTGGTCTGATGACCGCCGAGGAGCGTCGCGGCGAGCTCATCGAGATCTGGACCAAGGCGACCAACGAGGTCGCCAAGGAGATGGACACCGCGCTGCCGCAGGAGAACCCGCTGTGGAAGATGATCAACTCGGGCGCTCGCGGTAACCTGCTCCAGCTCCGGCAGATCGCGGCGATCCGTGGTCTGGTGGCCAACCCCAAGGGTGAGATCATCCCGCGGCCGATCAAGGCCAGCTACCGGGAGGGTCTGTCCGTGCTGGAGTACTTCATCTCCACGCACGGCGCCCGTAAGGGTCTCGCCGACACCGCGCTGCGGACCGCCGACTCGGGTTACCTGACCCGTCGTCTGGTGGACGTCTCGCAGGACGTCATCATCCGCGAAGAGGACTGCGGCACCGACCGGGCGATCCCGATGCAGATCGGCGAGAAGCTGGACGGCAAGCTCGTCGTCCACACCCACGCCGAGACCAGCGTGCACGCCCGGACCCTCGCCGACGACATCAAGGGGCCGGACGGCACCGTGGTGGCCGAGCGCGGCCAGGACATCAACTCCATCGGGGTCGACAAGATCGTCGCCGCTGGTGTGGAGACGGTCCGGGTGCGCAGCGTGCTCACCTGCGAGTCGAAGCTGGGCGTCTGCGCGGCCTGCTACGGCCGGTCGCTGCCGACCGGTAAGTCGGTCGACATCGGCGAGGCGGTCGGCATCATCGCCGCCCAGTCCATCGGTGAGCCCGGTACGCAGCTGACGATGCGTACCTTCCACACCGGTGGTGTCGCGGGTGAGGACATCACCCAGGGTCTGCCGCGTGTTCAGGAAATCTTCGAGGCTCGGGTCCCGAAGGGTAAGGCGCCCATCGCCGACACCCCCGGCCGGATCCGGATCGAGGACGGCGAGCGCTCGCGCAAGATCATCGTGGTGCCGGACGACGGCAGCGAAGAGATCGTCTACGACAAGATCTCGAAGCGCGTCAAGCTCCGTACCCACGACGGCGGTCACGTCGCGGTCGGCGAGAAGCTGACCGAGGGCACCATCGACCCGCACGAGTTGCTGCGGATCATGGGTCCGCGGGCGGTCCAGGTCCACCTGACCAGTGAGGTCCAGGAGGTCTACCGCTCGCAGGGTGTGCTCATCCACGACAAGCACATCGAGATCATCATCCGCCAGATGCTCAAGCGGGTGACGGTCATCGACTCCGGCTCGACCGAGTTCCTGCCGGGTGTGCTCGTCGACCGGGCGCTGTTCGAGTCGGAGAACCGCCGGCTCGTCTCGGAGGGCGGCGAGCCCGCCGCTGGTCGTCCGGTGCTGATGGGTATCACCAAGGCCTCGCTGGCCACCGACTCCTGGCTCTCGGCGGCCTCCTTCCAGGAGACCACCCGGGTGCTGACCGACGCTGCGATCAACTCGCGCAGCGACTCGCTGGTCGGCCTCAAGGAGAACGTGATCATCGGAAAGCTCATCCCGGCCGGTACCGGCATCAGCAAGTACCGCAACGTCCGGGTCGAGCCGACCGAGGAGGCCAAGGCCAAGGTCTACTCGATGACCGGTTACCCGGAGACCGACTACGGGTTCGGGCCGGCCAGCGGGCAGGCCGTGCCGCTGGACGACTTCGACTTCGGGTCGTACCGCTAAGCACCAGTCACACGACGAGGCCCCCGGTGAAAGCCGGGGGCCTCGTCGTGTCCGTGCCCACCCACCCCTGGGCCGGGTTCGGCATGATGGGGGGATGACGACAGCACCCGGGCAGGTGTCCGTCGCCCCGCAGGGCGTGCGCCACCCGCTGGACCCGGACCCGGCCCGAGCCTCGAAGGCACGGGCGGTCTTCGCGCTGGGCCTGCTCGGCATGTTGACCGGGCTGTTCATCGGTGGCGTGGTGCCAGCCACTGTGGCCCTGCAACTGGCTCGGCAGGCGCGCCGGGAGGCGTACGCCTCGGGGGGTTTCCTGACCGGCGGCATCTGGCTGCGGCGGGGGGAGTGGATGGCCTGGACCGGCCTGGTGCTGGTCGCTGTCAGTGTGGTGGCCGCTGTGGTCATCGGGGTGGTCCGGTTGGCCGGTGCCCCGTTCGGCCACGACTACCCGGCGAACATGGACTGAGCCACCGGTGACCGCGCCCGGCGCGGGCGGCGGTGCTTGCGGCGGTAGCCTGGCCGATGTCCGCCGTGTGGCGGCGGCGGCCTTTCGACAGGAGGACCTCGTGACGGAACCGGCGCGGCCCCCTGCGGACGAACCGGCCGGTCAGCCGGACCCGCCGGCTCCGCCAGCCGAGCCGAGCGACTGGGCGCGACCCGGTCCGAGCGGCGAGCCACACCCACCGGTGTCCACTCCGGGCCCGCCACCCCCTGCGGCGCCGCCCCCCGGTTGGGGTCCGAACGGCTGGGGCCCGACCGCGACCCCCGGCGCCAACCAGCCGCAGGGCTGGGGCCCGCCGACCTCCGGGCCGGGGGTGCCGCCCGGCTGGGGCCCGCCGGCGGCTGGTTCGGGAGTCCCGTACGGCTGGGTCCCGCCGTCGTCTGCGCCGGCTGGGCCGCCTGGGTGGGGTCCGTCGTCGGCTGCGCCGAGTGTGCCGCCTGGGTGGGGTCCGTCCTCGTCTGGGCCGGCTGGGCCGTACGGCTGGGGTCCGCCTTCGTCCGGACCGGGGGCGCCGCCCGGCTGGGGTCCGCCGCCGGCAGGGCACGGCCCAGGGTGGGGTGGCACGCCGGGGCGTTCGGTACCGCCGCCCACTGACGACCAACGCCGGCCCCCGAAGCGGGTGGAGGCGGTTTCGGGTACGCCGTTCGGCGTCGTGCATCTGGACGTGGCACCGGTCACCTCCGGGCTGGCCATCGGGGCGCTGGTGGCGGGGATCGCCTCCCTCCTGGTCTCACTGCTGGTGATCTGCTTCGGAGTGGCCTTCACTAACGACGGCGGGGCCTGGGCCTCCGGGGCGTTCGCCGCGCTGGGTGTGCTGGCCGGCGGGGCGGCGGTCGTCATCGGGCTGCTCGCCCGGCGGCAGATCCGGCGGCCGACTGCGCCCTCCGCGGTCCAGTTCACCGGCCGCGGGCTGGCAATGGCCGGCATCAGCTGCGGCGCGGCGGGGGCGCTGCTCAGCCTTCTGGGCCTGGGTCTTGCCCTGCTTCTCGCCCTGACGTGAGGGTCACACCGAGAGATCCGGCACCTGACGGGGGTTATCCGCGGAAGGGTTCCGGTCACCCCGGGGGCGATGGGTGCTTCCGCGGGGAAGCCGGTACACTTGTATTCGTAGGTGCCCATCGCGGGCGACGGGGCAGGACGAGATCCGGCTGGCGGTTGTGAGACGGTCGCCGGGCCATTCCGTTTTGACCTGGGCGGTTGTGGTAGGTACTCTTTCCCCTTGTGCCCGGGCATGCCCGGGCAACTCGTGCGTGCGCTGTTTCCGGCTTACGGACGGCGGCACGACAAGCCAAAGATCCGGGGCGGGGCGACCCGCGCGCCGGTGACCAAACCCGGTACGCACGCGAAAGCGTCGCAACTGGGCCGTGATGAGGGCGACACGCCCGACCGCGGGTGCCGGGGTCTCCGCAAGGCGACCCTGGTCGGAATGTAGGAGAGCCGGTCATCAGGCCGGCTAACGAGCAGACGGCGCGGCCGCGATGCGGCCGAAGGGAGCGGAGAAACCCGGTGCCCACGATCCAGCAGCTGGTCCGAAAGGGCCGCCAGGCGAAGACGACCAAGACCAAGACCCCGGCGCTGAAGGGTTCCCCTCAGCGGCGCGGCGTGTGCACTCGCGTGTACACCACCACCCCGAAGAAGCCGAACTCGGCGCTGCGCAAGGTCGCTCGCGTGAAGCTCAGCAGCCAGATCGAGGTGACCGCCTACATCCCCGGCGTCGGTCACAACCTGCAGGAGCACTCGATCGTGCTCGTTCGCGGCGGCCGGGTGAAGGACCTCCCCGGCGTGCGTTACAAGATCGTTCGCGGCTCGCTGGACACCCAGGGTGTCCGCAACCGCAAGCAGGCGCGCAGCCGTTACGGCGCGAAGAAGGAGAAGAGCTGACATGCCGCGTAAGGGACCCGCTCCGCGGCGGCCACTGGTCGCTGACCCGGTGTACAACTCGCCGCTGGTCACCCAGCTCGTGAACAAGATCCTGCTCCGCGGCAAGCGTCAGCTCGCCGAGTCCATCGTGTACGCGGCCCTCGAGGGCTGCCGCGAGAAGTCCGGCACCGACCCGGTCGTCACCCTCAAGCGGGCGATGGACAACGTCAAGCCGACCCTCGAGGTGCGCAGCCGTCGTGTCGGTGGCGCCACCTACCAGGTTCCGGTCGAGGTCCGTCCGACCCGGGCGACCACCCTGGGCCTGCGCTGGCTGGTCACGTACTCCCGCGCCCGGCGCGAGAAGACCATGGTCGAGCGGCTGATGAACGAGCTGCTGGACGCGAGCAACGGCCTCGGTGCCGCCGTCAAGCGGCGCGAGGACACGCACAAGATGGCCGAGTCGAACAAGGCCTTCGCGCACTACCGCTGGTAACACCCTGGTTCCGGCGCCTCCGGGCGCCGGAACCGCCACCAGTTGAGTCGAGACGACGATAAGTAGGGATTGAAGTGGCCGCCGCAGACGCGCTCGCCAAGGTACGCAACATCGGCATCATGGCGCACATCGATGCCGGTAAGACCACGACCACCGAGCGAATCCTGTTCTACACCGGCATCACGTACAAGATCGGTGAGGTCCACGAGGGCGCTGCCGTCATGGACTGGATGGAGCAGGAGCAGGAGCGTGGTATCACCATCACCTCCGCTGCTACCAAGTGTGAGTGGAAAGACCACACGATCCAGATCATCGACACGCCTGGCCACGTCGACTTCACGGTCGAGGTCGAGCGGTCGCTGCGGGTCCTGGACGGTGCGGTAGCGGTTTACGACGGTGTCGCCGGCGTGGAACCGCAGACGGAGAACGTCTGGCGGCAGGCCGACAAGTACAACGTCCCGCGTATGTGCTTCGTCAACAAGCTCGACCGGACCGGCGCCGACTTCTTCCGCTGCGTGCAGATGATGATCGACCGGTTGAACGCCACCCCGCTGGTGCTCCAGATCCCGATCGGGCTCGAGGGTGACCACATCGGTGTCGTCGACCTGATCGGCATGCGCGCGCTCACCTGGCGCGGGGAGACCCAGAAGGGTGAGGACTACGCGGTTGAGGAGATCCCGGCCGAGCTGGCCGACTCCGCAGCCGAGTGGCGCGAGAAGCTGATGGAGACCCTCGCCGACGTCGACGACGCGGTGATGGAGAAGTACCTGGAGGGCGAGGAGATCCCCGCCGAGGAGATCAAGGCCGCCATCCGGCGTGCCACGATCGCCGGCAAGGCCAACCCGGTGCTCTGCGGCTCGGCGTTCAAGAACAAGGGCGTTCAGCCCATGCTCGACGCCGTGGTCGACTTCCTGCCGTCGCCGCTGGACGTTCCGGCGATCGAGGGTACGGCCACCGACGGCGAGACCCCGCTGCTGCGTAAGCCGTCCAACTCGGAGCCCTTCTCCGGCCTGGCCTTCAAGATCCAGACGGACAAGCACCTGGGCAAGCTCACCTACGTGCGGGTCTACTCCGGCACGCTCGATTCCGGTTCCCAGGTGGTCAACTCCACCAAGGACCGCAAGGAGCGCATCGGCAAGATCTACCAGATGCACGCCAACAAGCGGGAAGAGCGTCCGTCGGCGCAGGCCGGCGACATCATCGCCGTGCAGGGTCTCAAGCAGACCACCACCGGCGACACTCTCTCCGACCCGGCGAACCCGGTGATCCTGGAGTCGATGACCTTCCCGGAGCCGGTCATCTCGGTGGCGATCGAGCCGAAGACCAAGTCCGACCAGGAGAAGCTGGGTACCGCCATCCAGCGCCTGGCCGAGGAGGACCCGACCTTCCGCGTCCAGCTGGACGAGGAGACCGGTCAGACGGTCATCTCCGGCATGGGTGAGCTTCACCTGGACATCCTGGTCGACCGGATGCGCCGCGAGTTCAACGTCGAGGCGAACGTCGGCAAGCCGCAGGTGGCGTACCGCGAGACCATCCGCCGCAAGGTGGAGAAGGTCGAGTACACCCACAAGAAGCAGACCGGTGGTTCCGGCCAGTACGCCCGCGTGATCGTGAGCGTCGAGCCGCTTCCGCTGGACAACGACTCGCCGACCTACGAGTTCGCCAACGCCGTCAGCGGCGGCCGCATCCCCCGGGAGTTCATCCCCTCGGTGGACGCCGGTGCGCAGGACGCGCTGCAGTACGGCATCCTGGCGGGCTTCCCGCTGGTCGGCGTGAAGCTGACCCTGCTGGACGGCCAGTACCACGAGGTCGACTCGTCGGAAATGGCATTCAAGATCGCCGGCTCGATGGTGATGAAGGACGCGGCCCGCAAGGCCGATCCGGCACTGCTCGAGCCGATGATGGCCGTTGAAGTCACCACTCCTGAGGAGAACATGGGTGACGTCATCGGTGACCTCAACTCCCGCCGCGGCATCATCCAGGCGATGGAGGAGCGCAGCGGCGCCCGCATCGTCCGGGCCCTGGTGCCGTTGTCGGAGATGTTCGGCTACGTCGGCGACCTGCGGTCGAAGACCCAGGGCCGGGCTAGCTACAGCATGCAGTTCGACTCCTACGCCGAGGTTCCGCAGAGCGTCGCGAAGGAGATCATCGCCAAGGCAACGGGCGAGTAACGCCCTGAGCAGGTGATTCGTGGTTGGTCGCGGGAGGTTTCACCCGCCCGCGACCACCACGATCGGATCGCGTGAGACCGGGCCTGTAGGCTTCATCGCCGCAGAACCCACAAAGGCTCTCCGGCCTTCAGGCCGGAAAGGCTGTCGACAGAGTCCTAAGCGCCGACCGGCGCGCCGGGCGTACGAACCAAGAAGTCCACAGGAGGACACCAGTGGCGAAGGCTAAGTTCGAGCGGACTAAGCCGCACGTCAACATCGGCACCATTGGTCACATCGACCACGGTAAGACGACGCTGACGGCGGCCATCACCAAGGTCCTGCACGACCAGTACCCGGACCTGAACCCTTACACGCCGTTCGACGAGATCGACAAGGCGCCGGAGGAGAAGGCCCGCGGCATCACGATCTCGATCGCGCACGTCGAGTACCAGACCGAGTCGCGGCACTACGCGCACGTCGACTGCCCTGGGCACGCCGACTACATCAAGAACATGATCACCGGTGCCGCGCAGATGGACGGCGCGATCCTGGTGGTCGCGGCGACCGACGGCCCGATGCCGCAGACCCGCGAGCACGTGCTGCTGGCCCGTCAGGTCGGTGTGCCGTACATCGTCGTGGCGCTCAACAAGAGCGACATGGTCGATGACGAGGAGCTCCTGGAGCTCGTCGAGCTCGAGGTCCGTGAGCTGCTCTCCTCGCAGGAGTACCCGGGTGACGACCTGCCGGTCGTTCGGGTTTCGGCGCTGAAGGCCCTCGAGGGTGACCCCGAGTGGACCGGCAAGCTGCTGGACCTGATGACCGCTGTCGACACCTCGATCCCGCAGCCGGAGCGCGAGGTTGACAAGCCGTTCCTGATGCCGGTTGAGGACGTCTTCACGATCACTGGTCGTGGCACCGTCGTCACCGGTCGCGTGGAGCGCGGCGTTCTCCTGCCGAACGAGGATGTTGAGCTCGTCGGTATCAAGGAGAAGAGCTTCAAGACCAAGGTCACCGCGATCGAGATGTTCCGGAAGACCCTTGACGACGCCCGCGCAGGCGAGAACGTCGGCCTGCTGCTGCGTGGTACCAAGCGCGACGAGGTCGAGCGCGGCATGGTCGTCGTGAAGCCGGGCTCGAACACCCCGCACACGGAGTTCGAGGCGACGGTCTACATCCTCTCCAAGGAGGAGGGTGGCCGTCACACCCCGTTCTTCCAGAACTACCGCCCGCAGTTCTACTTCCGGACCACTGACGTCACCGGTGTCGTCACCCTCCCCGAGGGCACCGAGATGGTCATGCCGGGTGACAACACGTCCATGTCGGTGAAGCTGATCCAGCCCATCGCCATGGAGGAGAACCTCAAGTTCGCGATCCGCGAGGGTGGCCGCACCGTCGGCGCCGGGTTCGTCACCAAGATTAACAAGTGAACTAGGTAACCCCGATTAGACCCGCCGCCGGTCGTGCGGCATACTAGTCAGGTTGCGTAACGACAGTTCGTCGCCTGTGTTCGGCTTTCGCTGAACCTCCGGGTGGCGAGGCAGTCGAGCGTAGGGTGGTTGGCGGCCCAGTCGCCAACCACCCTCGCACGGCGTTCAGGTCGCGGTAATGCGATCGGCGCCTTGACCCCCCGTGCGGTCAGCACCACTCCGGTACCTAGGGGCGGAGCTCGGCCCGAGGGCGCGACACGCCCGACCGCGGGGGTCGGCGAAGTGGGCCTGTGCCAGCCGGTACAGGCGCCCGCAACACAGCGGCATCGAGAGAAGGAACAGAAGCCACCATGGCGGGACAGAAGATCCGCATCCGGCTCAAGGCCTATGACCACGAGGTCGTCGACTCCTCGGCTCGGAAGATCGTCGAGACGGTGACGCGCACCGGGGCGCAGGTCGCGGGCCCGGTGCCGCTGCCCACGGAGATCAACCGTTTCTGCGTTATCCGCTCGCCGCACAAGTACAAGGACTCGCGCGAGCACTTCGAGATGCGCACGCACAAGCGGCTGATCGACATCATCGACCCGACCCCGAAGACGGTCGACTCGCTCATGCGCCTCGACCTGCCGGCTGGCGTCGACATCGAGATCAAGCTGTAGGGACCGGACAAATGGACAGGCAAGTCAAGGGGATCCTGGGCGCCAAGCTCGGCATGACCCAGGTCTGGGAGAACAACCGTGTTGTTCCCGTGACCGTGGTCGAGGCCGGCCCGTGCGTCATCAGCCAGGTTCGTAGCGCCGAGAAGGACGGTTACTCCGCGGTCCAGCTCGCGTACGGCACCATCGACCCGCGCAAGGTCAAGAAGCCGATCAGCGGGCACTACGCCAAGGCGGACGTGGCGCCGCGCCGGCACATCGTCGAGCTGCGCACCACTGACGCTGGGGAATACTCGCTCGGCCAGGAAGTCACTGTCGAGGAGTTCCCGGCTGGCGTCACCATCGACGTCACCGGCAAGACCAAGGGCAAGGGCTACGCCGGCCCGATGAAGCGGCACGGCTTCCACGGCCTGGGCGCCGGTCACGGCGTCGAGCGCAAGCACCGCTCGCCCGGCTCCATCGGCGCCTGCGCCACTCCGGGTCGTGTCTTCAAGGGCACCCGGATGGCCGGCCGTATGGGTGGCGTTCGGTACACCGTGCAGAACCTCACCGTCCAGGCGGTCGACACCGAGAACAACCTGCTGCTCGTCCGGGGTGCCATTCCTGGTCCCAAGGGCGCGCTCGTTCTGGTCCGTACCGCGGCCAAGAGCAAGGTGAAGAAGGGCGGTGCGGCCAAGTGACCACCGTTGACGTGCGCACCGTCGAAGGCACCACCAGCGGCTCCGTGGAGCTGCCGGAGGACATCTTCGACGTGCAGGCCAACGTCGCGCTGATGCACCAGGTCGTGGTGGCCCAGCTCGCGGCGGCCCGACAGGGCACGCACAAGGCCAAGACCCGCGGCGAGGTCGCCGGTGGCGGCAAGAAGCCGTACAAGCAGAAGGGCACCGGTCGCGCCCGGCAGGGCTCGATCCGCGCGCCGCAGTTCGCCGGCGGTGGCGTCGTGCACGGTCCCGTGCCGCGCGACTACAGCCAGCGGACCCCGAAGAAGATGAAGGCCGCCGCTCTGCGGGGTGCCCTCTCCGACCGGGCCCGCGCCGGGCAGGTGCACGTCGTCGAGGCGTTCGTCTCGGGCGAGAAGCCGTCGACCAAGGCGGCCCTGGCCACGCTGACCAAGCTCACCGAGGCCCGTCGGGTCCTGGTCGTGCTGAGCAGCACCGACGAGCTGAACTGGGTGTCGCTGCGCAACGAGCCGCGCGTGCACCTGATCGAGTCCGGCCAGCTGAACACGTACGACGTGCTGGTGGCCGACGACGTGGTCTTCACCAAGGACGCCCTGGACGAGTTCCTGGGCGTGCCCGCCGAGACCACCGAGGAGGGTGGCAAGTGAGCACCATCGCCGACCCGCGCGACATCATCGTGGCGCCGGTCGTCTCGGAGAAGAGCTACAGCGAGCTGAACCGGAACTGGTACACCTTCCTGGTGCACCCGGACGCGAACAAGACCGAGATCAAGATCGCTATCCAGCAGATCTTCAACGTCCGCGTCCTGACGGTCAACACGCTCAACCGCCAGGGTAAGCGCAAGCGCACCAAGACCGGCTTCGGTCAGCGCAAGGCGACCAAGCGGGCGATCGTGAAGCTGGCTGACGGTGACCGTATCGAGGCCTTCGGCGGCCCGGTCAGCTGAGGGGTGTAGACAATGGCTATCCGTAAGTACAAGCCGACGACGCCGGGCCGACGTGGCTCGAGTGTCGCTGACTTCGCCGAGATCACCCGGTCCACGCCGGAAAAGTCGCTGCTGGCTCCGTTGCCGAAGAAGGGCGGGCGTAACGCCCACGGCCGGATCACCACGCGGCACCACGGCGGCGGTCACAAGCGTCAGTACCGTCTGATCGACTTCAAGCGGGTCGACAAGGACGGCGTGCCGGCGAAGGTCGCTCACATCGAGTACGACCCGAACCGCACGGCGCGCATCGCGCTGCTGCACTACGCCGACGGCGAGAAGCGGTACATCCTCGCGCCGAAGGACATGAAGCAGGGCGACCGTGTCGAGTCCGGCCCGGGCGCCGACATCAAGCCGGGTAACAACCTGCCGCTGCGCAACATCCCGGTCGGTACCACGATCCACAACGTGGAGCTGCGTCCGGGTGGCGGGGCCAAGCTGGCCCGTTCCGCCGGCGTCGGCATCCAGCTGCTCGGCCGCGAGGGCGCGTACGCGACCCTGCGTATGCCGTCCGGCGAGATCCGGCGGGTGGACGTGCGCTGCCGCGCCAGCGTCGGCGAGATCGGCAACGCCGATCAGTCGAACATCAACTGGGGCAAGGCCGGCCGGATGCGGTGGAAGGGCAAGCGCCCGACCGTCCGTGGTGTCGCCATGAACCCGGTCGACCACCCGCACGGTGGTGGTGAGGGTAAGACCTCCGGTGGTCGCCACCCGGTCAACCCGCAGGGTAAGCCCGAGGGCCGCACCCGCCGTAAGGGCCAGCCGAGTGACCGGCTGATCGTCCGCCGCCGCTACGCCACGCGTAAGCGCGGCTGAGGGAGATAAGACATGCCTCGCAGCCTGAAGAAGGGCCCGTTCGTAGACGACCACCTGCTCAAGAAGGTGGAAGTTCAGAACGACAAGGGCTCCAAGAACGTGATCAAGACCTGGTCGCGGCGCTCGACGATCATCCCCGAGATGCTGGGGCACACGATCGCCGTGCATGACGGACGCAAGCACGTCCCGGTGTTCGTGACCGAGGCGATGGTCGGGCACAAGCTCGGCGAGTTCGCGCTGACCCGCACTTTCAAGGGTCACGAGAAGGACGACCGGAAGAGCCGTCGGCGCTGACGCCGCGGGCATACGGATAGAGGGAACAAGGGGTTACAGCGATGCCAGGAAAGGGCGACGCTCCGGTGCTTCCGGGCGCGCGGGCGGTTGCGCGGCACGTGCGCATCTCGCCGATGAAGGCGCGCCGGGTGGTCAACCTCGTCCGCGGCCTGCCCGCGAAGGAGGCGCTCACGGTGCTGCAGTTCGCGCCGCAGGCTGCGAGCGAGCAGGTGTACAAGGTGCTCGCTAGCGCGATCGCCAACGCGGAGAACAACGAGCGGCTGGACCCCGACGCGCTGCTCGTCAGCGAGGCCTTCGTGGACGAGGGCCCGACGATGAAGCGGTTCCAGCCGCGGGCGCAGGGTCGGGCGTACCGAATCCGCAAGCGCACCTGCCACATCACTGTGGCGGTCGAAGCGGTCGCGCCGGCAGCGCCGAGGAAGGCCGCGGCGAAGAAGGCCGCCCCGGCCACGGAGGCCGCACCGGCCGAAGCGCAGAGCAAGACGGAGGACGCCGAGTAATGGGTCAGAAGGTTCACCCCACTGGGTTCCGGCTCGGCATCTCGACCGACTGGAAGTCCCGCTGGTTCGCGGACAAGCTCTACAAGGACTACATCGGCGAGGATGTCAAGATCCGCCGCATGATGTCCAAGGGCCTCGAGCGTGCCGGGATTTCCAAGGTCGACATCGAGCGCACCCGCGACCGGGTCCGGGTCGACATCCACACCGCCCGGCCGGGCATCGTCATCGGCCGTAAGGGTGCGGAGGCCGACCGGATCCGCGGCGAGCTTGAGAAGCTCACCGGCAAGCAGGTTCAGCTGAACATCATCGAGGTGAAGAACCCCGAGTCGGACGCTCAGCTGGTCGCGCAGGGCGTGGCCGAGCAGCTGTCCAGCCGGGTCAGCTTCCGTCGGGCGATGCGCAAGGCCATGCAGTCGGCGATGAAGAACCCGGTCTGCAAGGGCATCCGGGTTCAGGTCTCGGGTCGCCTCGGCGGCGCCGAGATGAGCCGGACCGAGTTCTACCGTGAGGGCCGGGTTCCGCTGCACACGCTGCGGGCCAACATCGAGTACGGCTTCTTCGAGGCCCGTACCACGTTCGGTCGGATCGGTGTGAAGGTCTGGATCTACAAGGGCGACGCCGTCCCGGGCCGGGAAGCTCCGGCCGAGGCCGGTCCGTCCCGCCCGCGTCGTGGTGAGCGCGGCGACCGTCCCGAGCGTCCGCGCCGTGGCCGGTCGGGTTCGTCCGGCACCACGGCTGGTGGCACCGAGGCCGGTCGGGCTGCTGCGACCACCATCGCGCAGCAGGCCGAGACGCCGAGCGGCGAGCCGGTCGACAGCGCAGCTGTCGCCGCCACTGCTGCTCCGGCAGAAACGCAGCAGGAGGGCTGACAGATGCTGATGCCGCGCAAGCCCCCGAAGGGCTTCCGCAAGCCGCACCACCCGGACCGCAGTGGCGCGTCCAAGGGTGGTAACCGGGTGGTGTTCGGCGAGTTCGGGATCCAGGCTCTCGAGCCGGCGTACGTGACGAACCGGCAGATCGAGTCGGCACGTATCGCGATGACTCGCCACATCAAGCGTGGTGGCAAGGTCTGGATCACGATCTTCCCGGACCAGGCCCTCACCAAGAAGCCTGCCGAGACCCGGATGGGTTCCGGTAAGGGCTCGCCCGAGTGGTGGGTTGCCAACGTCAAGCCGGGGCGGGTTCTCTTCGAGATGTCCTTCCCCAACGAGCAGACCGCGCGAGAGGCCATGCGTCGCGCGATCCACAAGCTCCCGATGAAGTGCCGCATTGTTACGCGCGAAGTGGGTGAATCCTGATGGCAGCGGGCGTTAAGGCGACCGAGCTGCGTGAGCTCTCCGAAGAGGAGCTGGTCACGAAGCTGCGGGAGGCCAAGGCGGAGCTGTTCAACCTCCGCGTGCAGGCCGCAACCGGGCAGCTTGACAACAACCGGCGGTTGCAGGTCATCCGTCGGGAGATCGCCCGGATCTACACGATCATGCGTGAGCGCGAGCTGGGGCTCTCGGCCGCGCCGACTGAGGTGACTGCATCATGACCGAAGAGACCGCCACCGCCGCCGCGCGGTCGCGCCGCAAGGTCCGCGAGGGCCTGGTGATCAGCGACAAGATGGACAAGACCGTCGTTGTCGAGGTCGAGGACCGGGTTCGGCACGCGCTGTACGGCAAGATCATGCGCCGTACGGCCAAGCTGAAGGTGCACGACGAGCAGAACGCCGCTGGCACCGGTGACCGGGTTCTCATCATGGAGACCCGGCCGCTGAGCGCCACCAAGCGTTGGCGGATCGTGGAGATCCTGGAAAAGGCCAAGTAGCGAAGGCTCGAGCTCGCCCGGCGTTGCGTCGGGCGTAGGTTCCGCCAGGCTCCGGCCGCTACGGCGGCCGGAGAACCGGCAGACATAGGAGATAGACGTGATTCAGCAGGAGTCGCGACTGCGCGTCGCCGACAACACGGGTGCTCGGGAGATCCTGTGCATCCGGGTTCTCGGCGGCTCGGGTCGGCGCTACGCGAGTATCGGCGACGTCATCGTGGCCACGGTCAAGGACGCGATCCCGGGTGCCGGTGTGAAGAAGGGCGACGTCGTCAAGGCTGTCGTCGTTCGCACGGCCAAGGAGAGGCGGCGTCCGGACGGCTCGTACATCCGCTTCGACGAGAACGCCGCCGTCATCATCAAGGACGGCGGGGACCCGCGTGGAACCCGTATCTTCGGCCCGGTGGGCCGGGAGCTGCGGGACAAGCGGTTCATGAAGATTATTTCCCTCGCGCCGGAGGTGTTGTGACCGTGAAGGTCAAGAAGGGCGACACGGTCGTCGTCATCGCCGGCAAGGACAAGGGTGCCAAGGGCAAGGTCATTCAGGCCTACCCGCGGCAGGACAAGGTCCTGGTCGAGGGCGTGAACCGGGTCAAGAAGCACACCCGCATCAGCACGACCCAGCGTGGCGCCAAGACCGGCGGCATCGTCACTCAGGAGGCCCCGATCCACGTCTCGAACGTGCAGGTCCTGGACTCCGACGGCAAGCCGACCCGCGTCGGTTACCGGATCGACGACAACGGCCAGAAGGTCCGCATCGCGCGTAGCACCGGTAAGGACCTGTGATGACCACGGCTACCGAAAAGACCCTGCCGCGCCTCAAGGAGCGGTACCGCAACGAGATCGTGGCCCAGCTGCGTGAGCAGCGCAGCTACGGCAACCCCATGCAGGTGCCGCGGCTGGTCAAGATCGTCGTCAACATGGGTGTCGGCGAGGCTGCTCGCGACGCCAAGCTGATCGACGGCGCGGTCCGTGACCTCGCCACGATCACCGGCCAGAAGCCGCAGGTGCGGCGGGCGACCAAGTCCATCGCGCAGTTCAAGCTCCGCGAGGGCATGCCGATCGGCGCGAAGGTCACCCTTCGCGGCGACCGGATGTGGGAGTTCATGGACCGGCTGCTCTCCATCGCGCTGCCGCGTATCCGCGACTTCCGCGGCCTGGACGGGCGCAAGCTGGACGGGCACGGCAACTACACGTTCGGTCTGACCGAGCAGTCGGTGTTCCACGAGATCGACCAGGACCGGATCGATCGCCAGCGGGGCATGGACATCACGGTGGTCACGACCGCCACGACCGACGACGAGGGCCGGGCGCTGCTCAAGCTCCTGGGCTTCCCGTTCAAGGAGAACTGAGATGGCCAAGAAGGCGCTGATCATCAAGGCGGCCGCGAAGCCGAAGTTCTCGGTTCGCGCGTACACCCGCTGCCAGCGGTGCGGGCGTCCGAAGGCGGTCTACCGCAAGTTCGGGCTCTGCCGGGTCTGCATCCGGGAGATGGCTCACCGTGGTGAGCTGCCGGGCGTGTCCAAGGCTTCCTGGTAAGGGCGACCGCGTCCCGGCCGTCGGCCGGGAACTCCTGCACCGATTAGGTATTGCTCTTCGCCGTAGGCCCGGGGCTGATGCCCCGGGAACCCCGGCGAGAAAGGCTGACGAAATCCATGACGATGACCGACCCGATCGCAGACATGCTCACGCGTCTGCGTAACGCCAACCAGGCGTACCACGATCAGGTGAAGATGCCCTACTCCAAGATCAAGGCGAACATCGCCGAGGTCCTGAAGGCCGAGGGTTACATCGCCACCTGGTCGGTCGAGGAGCCCGAGGAGGGCGCCGTCGGCAAGCGACTGGTCGTCGAGCTGAAGTACGGCCAGAACCGCGAGCGGAGCCTGGCCGGCATCAAGCGCGTGTCCAAGCCCGGTCTCCGGGTGTACGCCAAGTCGGACGGGCTCCCGCGGGTGCTCGGTGGGCTGGGCGTGGCGATCATTTCGACGTCCCAGGGGCTGCTGACCGACCGGCAGGCCCGCAAGCGGAGTGTTGGCGGGGAAGTCCTCGCCTTCGTCTGGTAACGGGAGACAGGTAGAAATGTCGCGAATTGGACGTAAGTCGATCCCGGTGCCAGCCGGCGTCGACATCACGATCGACGGGCAGACCGTCAAGGTCAAGGGCCCCAAGGGCCAGCTCCAGCACACCCTCGCCGAGCCGATCACGATCGAGCGGGCCGAGGATGGCGAGCTGAGCGTCAACCGGCCGAACGACGAGCGCAAGGCCAAGGAACTCCACGGCCTGAGCCGTACGCTGGTTGCCAACATGATCGTCGGGGTCACCGAGGGCTACCGCAAGAGCCTGGAGATCGCCGGCACCGGTTACCGGGTCACCGCCAAGGGTTCGGACCTCGAGTTCGCGCTCGGGTTCTCGCACCCGGTGGTCGTCCCCGCCCCGGCGGGCATCACCTTCACGGTGGAGCGGCCGACCCTGTTCCACGTGGCTGGCATCGACAAGCAGCAGGTCGGTGAGGTCGCCGCCAACATCCGGAAGATCCGCCCGCCGGAGCCCTACAAGGGCAAGGGCGTCAAGTACCAGGGCGAGGTCATCCGCCGCAAGGCTGGAAAGGCAGGTAAGAAGTGAGCGCCACGCTGCTCAAGCGCCGCCGCGGTGTCGCCGCCAAGCGCGCCGTTGGGCGTGCGCGTCGACACTTCCGCGTCCGCAAGAACGTCAGCGGCACGGCCGAGCGTCCGCGCCTGGTCGTCACCCGCTCGCTGCGGCACATGGTCGCCCAGGTCGTCGACGACACCAAGGGTCACACCCTGGCGTCGGCGTCGACCCTGGACGCCTCGCTGCGTGGTGCGGAGGGCGACAAGAGCGCCCTGGCTGGCAAGGTGGGCGCGCTGCTCGCCGAGCGGGCCAAGGCCGCCGGCGTCTCCAAGGTCGTCTTCGACCGCGGCGGTAACCGGTACGCGGGGCGAGTCGCCGCGCTTGCCGACGCCGCCCGCGAAGCCGGGCTCGAGTTCTAACAACCCCGTCACGAGAGAGAAGGAAGGCTGCTGATGCCAGGTCAACAGCGCCGTGGCGGCGGGTCCGGTGGCAACGAGGGTGGTCGCCGCGACAACCGCCGTGAGGGCGGCCGCGGAAACGCGCCCGTCGAGAAGACCCCGCACCTTGAGCGGGTCGTCGCGATCAACCGCGTCGCCAAGGTCGTGAAGGGTGGTCGTCGCTTCAGCTTCACCGCCCTTGTGATCGTGGGCGACGGCGACGGCACGGTCGGCGTGGGCTACGGAAAGGCCAAGGAGGTGCCCGCGGCCATCGCCAAGGGTGTCGAGGAGGCCAAGAAGCACTTCTTCAAGGTCCCGCGGATCGGTCAGTCGATCCCGCACCCGGTGACGGGTGAGGACGCCGCTGGTGTGGTGCTGCTCAAGCCGGCCTCGGCCGGTACGGGTGTCATCGCCGGTGGACCGGTGCGTGCCGTGCTGGAGTGCGCTGGGATCCACGACGTGCTCTCCAAGAGCCTCGGTTCGTCGAACCCGATCAACATCGTGCACGCCACCGTGGCGGCCCTGAAGGGGCTTGAGTCCCCCGAGCAGGTCGCGGCGCGTCGTGGTCTGCCGGTGGAGGACGTCGCGCCGGCCGCCATGCTGGCGTCGCGTGCGGGGGTGGCGCACTGATGGCACGCCTGAAGGTCACCCAGCTCCGGTCCGGTATCGGGACCAAGCACAACCAGCGTGAGTCGCTGCGTTCGCTCGGTCTCAAGCGGATCAACGACGTGGTGGTCAAGGAGGACCGGCCCGAGATCCGCGGCATGATCTTCACTGTGAGCCACCTCGTGAAGGTCGAGGAGGTCGAGTAATGACGATCAAGGTGCATCACCTGCGCCCGGCGCCCGGTTCCAAGACCGCGAAGACCCGTGTGGGTCGCGGTGAGGGTTCCAAGGGCAAGACCGCTGGTCGCGGTACCAAGGGTTCCAAGGCCCGCAAGAACATCTCGGCGGCGTTCGAGGGTGGGCAGATGCCCATCCACATGCGCCTGCCGAAGATGAAGGGCTTCAAGAACAAGTTCAAGGTGGTCTTCCAGGTTGTCAACCTGGACCGACTCGCTGAGCTGTTCCCGAATGGTGGTCAGGTCGGCCCGCTGGAGCTCGTTGAGTCCGGCGCCGTCCGCAAGGGTCACCCGGTCAAGGTCCTCGGCACCGGGGACCTCGGCGGTGTGGCGCTCCAGGTGTCTGCGCACGCGTTCAGTGCGTCGGCCAAGGAGAAGATCGCTGCCGCCGGTGGCTCCGTCACCGAGCTGTAAGGCGTACGACCATGGCGCCCGTCCAGTTGAGAGCAACTGGCGGGCGCCGTGGTCTACCTGGGGCCTGAGCGCCCGGTAACATCGGTTTCGATTTATGTAGTCGGGCGCATCTGCCCGGACCGGGGTGAGGCTGTTAGAGTCCCATCCCAGCCATGGATTGCGGGCACTCGCCCGTGATCCACCCCGACCCGCCAGGGATCACCGGCGGCCCGCCTCGCGCAGGAGGAAGAAGTTGCTGTCCGCCTTTCTCAGTGCGTTCCGTACGCCTGACCTGCGCAAGAAGCTGCTGTTCACAGTAGGCATCATCGCGGTCTACCGGCTGGGTGCAACGCTCCCCAGCCCGGGCGTCTCGTACGGCAACGTGCAGAAGTGCCTCGACACCATCCAGGGTGACACCACCGGGGTGGTGAACCTTCTCAACCTCTTCTCCGGCGGAGCGCTGCTACAGCTCTCGGTCTTCGCGCTGGGCATCATGCCCTACATCACCGCGTCGATCATCCTGCAGCTGCTGACCGTCGTGATCCCCCGCCTGGAGCAGCTCCGCAAGGAGGGCCAGGCCGGTCAGGCGAAGATCACCCAGTACACCCGCTACCTGACCCTCGGTCTCGGTGTGCTGCAGGCCTCGGCGTTCGTGGCCCTGGCCCGCTCGGGCCAGCTGTTCCAGAACCGCTGCGACCAGTTCCCGATCATCCCCACCGGCACCGGCATCCCGGACTGGCTGACCCTGACCATCCTGGTGATGACGATGACCGCCGGCACCGGCATGGTCATGTGGCTCGGTGAGCTGATCACCGACCGCGGCGTCGGCAACGGCATGTCCGTCCTGATCTTCACCTCGATCGCGGCGCGGCTGCCCAGCGAGGGCTGGCAGATCAAGACCAGCAAGGGCTGGGACATGTTCGCCCTGGTCATCGCGCTGGTCCTGGTGGTCATCACCGCTGTCACCTTCATCGAGCAGGCGCAGCGCCGGATCCCGGTGCAGTACGCCAAGCGGATGATCGGCCGGCGGATGTACGGCGGCACCTCGACCTACATCCCGCTCAAGGTCAACCAGGCGGGTGTGATCCCGGTCATCTTCGGCTCGTCGCTGCTCTACCTGCCGCAGTTGGCGCTGCAGTTCTTCGACCAGACCGACCCGGGCAAGACCCAGTCGTGGATCCAGAACAACCTGGTCAACCCGAGCAGCCCGATCTACATCGCCGTCTACTTCCTGATGATCATCTTCTTCACGTACTTCTACGTCTCGATCACGTTCAACCCGACCGAGGTCGCTGACAACATGAAGAAGTACGGCGGGTTCGTGCCGGGCATCCGCCCGGGCAAGCCGACCGCCGACTACCTCGACTTCATCCTCAGCCGGATCACCCTGCCGGGCGCGCTCTACCTCGGCGTCATCTCGATCCTGCCGAACTTCTTCTTCATCTGGCTGGACAACCAGCAGTACCAGAACTTCCCGTTCGGCGGCACCGCTGTGCTCATCATGGTCGGCGTCGGTCTGGAGACCGTGAAGCAGATCGAGAGCCAACTCATGCAGCGGAACTACGAAGGGTTCCTGCGGTAGATGAGACTCGTTCTGGTTGGCCCGCCGGGCGCGGGCAAGGGCACGCAGGCCGAGTTCATCGCCGCGCACCTCTCGGTGCCGAAGATTTCGACCGGAGACATCTTCCGGTCGAACGTCACCCAGGGCACGCCGCTCGGTGTCGAGGCGAAGCGGTACATGGACGCGGGCGAGCTGGTTCCGGACGAGGTCACCATCAACATGGTCCGGGACCGGCTGGCCGAGCCCGACGCCAGCGAGGGTTTCCTGCTCGACGGCTTCCCGCGGACGACTCCGCAGGCGGCCGCTCTGGACAAGCTCCTGGCCGATCTGGGCACCGCCCTGGATCTGGTCCTGGAGCTGGTCGTCGACGACGACGAGGTGATCAGGCGGCTCTCCGGCAGGCGTACCTGCCGGGGCTGCGGCAAGATCTGGCACGTCGAGTTCGACGCCACCACCCGGCCCGGCATCTGTGACCGGTGCGGCGCCGAGTTGTTCCAGCGCGACGACGACAAGCCGGAGACGATCGCCACGCGGCTCCGCGAATACAGCGAGAAGACCGCACCCCTGGTCGACTACTACGGCGCTCAGGGCAAGCTGGTCGGGATCGACGCCACCGGGCCGGTGGAGGACGTCACCACCCGGGCCATCGACGCGTTGCGGTCGTACGGCGGCTGAGGTCCGGCCGGGCCACGGCGGATAGAGTGCGAACAGCGGGGTACGCATTATGTGCCCCGCTGTTCGGCAACGAAAGGTAACCGCTCCATGCGTCGTCCCCAGCTGGACATCCAGCTGAAGACCCCTGACCAGATCGAGAAGATGCGGGCCGCCGGGCTGGTGGTGGCCGAGGCGCTACGCCGGATGCGGGAGGCTGTGGCCCCCGGTGTGAGCACCGCCGATCTGGACGCCATCGCCGAGGCGACCATCCGCGAGGCGGGCGGCGTGCCGTCGTTCAAGGGCTACCACGGTTTTCCGGCGTCGATCTGCTCCTCGGTCAACGAGCAGATCGTGCACGCCATCCCGTCGCCGAAGCAGGTGCTCCAGGCCGGTGATCTGATCTCCATCGACTGCGGCGCGGTGCTGGACGGGTGGCACGGCGATTCCGCGATCACGGTAGGGGTCGGTGATGTCGACCCGGCGCTGCTGAAGATGGCCGAGGTCGCCGAGGACGCGATGTGGGCGGGCATCGCCGCCGCCGCCCGTGGTGCGGCCAGTGGCAAGGGCCGCCTCACCGACATCTCGCACGCCGTGGAGACCGCTGTCCGCAAGGGCGGCCGGTACGGCATCGTCGACGGCTACGGCGGGCACGGCATCGGCACCGAGATGCACCAGGACCCGCACGTGCTCAACCACGGTCGGCCGGGCAAGGGTCCGCGGCTGGTCCCCGGGATGGCCCTGGCCATCGAGCCGATGATCACCATGGCGTCCCCGCGTACCGCCGAGTTGGCCGACGGGTGGACTGTCGTCACCCGGGACGGCTCGGTGGCCGCGCACGTCGAGCACTCGATGGCGTTGCTGCCGGACGGCGTCTGGGTGCTCACCGCGTTCGACGGTGGTCGCGCCCGCCTGGGCGACCTGGTAACCGCCCGCCAACCCGCGGCCACAAAAACCCCCTAACCCCGTTTCCCTCCCGTCGATCATGAAGTTATTGCTCTGACACGCCGGTGAGGCGGGCAACAAGTTCATGATCGTCCGTTGTTCGGGGCCCGGCGGGGTGGCGCGACGGTGGCATGCTTGCCGGCATGGACGGGCGCGACGGGATGCGAGCCGCGGACGCGGACCGTGCGGCGGTGGCCGACCGGTTGCGGGTCGCCCTGGACGAGGGCCGACTGGATCTGCACGAGTACGACGAGCGGTTGCAGCGGGCCTACGCGGCACGCACGTACGCCGACCTCGAGGCCCTGCTGACCGACCTGCCGCCGGTGACGCCGGCGCAGCGGTCGGGCCTGGCGCCGGCCGCCGGGCCGACGGTGAGCCTGCTGGGTGACGAGCTCGATCCGGCCTTCAGCAGGGGCGTCACCGCCCGCTGGTTGGCCGAGGTGTGGTTCCCGTACCTGTGGGTGATCCCCATCGTGGTGACCATCTGGGCGGTGACGTCGGTGCTCAGCCAGGACCTGCTCTACTTCTGGCCGGCCTGGGTGGCGGGGCCGTGGGGCGCGGTGCTTGTGGTCCGCACGGTCGGCGGGCTGGCCGCGAAGGAGCCCCAACGCCAGGCCGTCAAGCGCCAACGTCGCCGAGAGCGCAAGCAGGCAAAGCGCGCCCGCAAACTGGACGACAAGCCCCCAACCCCCTAACCCCCCCGCACCCCCCGCACCCCCGGACCGCACCCCCGCACCCCCCGTTGATCATGGAGTTATTGCCGCCGATCCCGGCGTGTCGTGACAATAACCTCATGATCAACGGGGTCGGGGGCGGGGCCGTTTGGGTTGCCGCACCGTGGGGTGGGTGGTCGGTTTGGCGGGGGAGCGCAGGCCGGCGTACACTTTCAGATCGGCGCACAGCGTCCACTCCGGCATGCCCACCCTGCGCTTCGGTGGGAGCTGGAGCCGCGGCTGGCGCGGGCTTCTGATTCTGATCAGATTTCCGTGTAAGACGTTGTGGGCCGCCCGGAGCAATCGACGTCAGGACAGCGGAGGACATGCCGAAAAAAGACGGAGCCATTGAGATCGAGGGTCGGGTCATCGAGCCCCTGCCGAACGCCATGTTCCGGGTGGAGCTCGCGAACGGCCACAAGGTGTTGGCTCACATCAGCGGCAAGATGCGGCAGCACTACATCCGCATCCTTCCGGAGGACCGGGTCGTCGTCGAACTTTCGCCGTACGACCTGACCCGCGGGCGCATCGTCTACCGCTACAAGTAGTCCTGACGACGGCCGGGAAGTCCCGTGTCCGTCTTCGACGTCCGGTGTCGCGTAGCGCGTCCCCGGGCCAGATGGGAAGTAAGGCAACCGTGAAGGTCAAGCCGAGCGTCAAGAGGATCTGCCAGAAGTGCCGGGTTATCCGCCGGCACGGCCGGGTCATGGTCATCTGCAGCGACCCGCGCCACAAGCAGCGCCAGGGCTGACTCAGCCCGTCCGGCCGGAGCACGGCCGGGTGGCGTTGGTCCAGGTGGATCCCCAGCGACACACACATCACACATGCTCGTCCCAGCCGCGAGCGGTACGCCAGACGTACCTCTGCGTGGCTGACCCCCGGTCGGAGGCCGGGGCCCGCTCGGGCAGCGACCGATCCCGGTCGCCGGCGCTCACCGCGTCGGAAAGACGGGACGGCCGGTAGCGGGGTGGGACGGGTCCACACCTCCGCCACACATCACAAGGAGTACGCCCGCACATGGCACGTCTAGTCGGCGTGGATCTCCCCCGCGAAAAGCGGTTGGAGATCGCGCTCACCTACATCTTCGGGGTCGGTCGCACCCGCGCCCTGGAGACACTCGCCGCTACCGGCATCTCGCCGGACAAGCGCGCTCGGGACCTCACGGACGAGGAGCTCGTGCAGCTCCGCGACCACATCGAGGGCAACTACAAGGTTGAAGGCGACCTGCGCCGCGAGGTCGCCGCTGACATCCGCCGCAAGGTTGAGATCGGCTGCTACGCCGGCATCCGGCACCGCCGGGGCCTGCCCGTGCGTGGCCAGCGGACCAAGACCAACGCCCGGACCCGCAAGGGCCCGAAGCGGACCGTCGCCGGCAAGAAGAAGCCCGGCAAGAAGTAGTTCTTGACCGGATGACGGGGTCGGCCGCCGCCGAGGTGGGTCAGGCCGCAACCCAATCCGGAAAGTCAACTAGGAGCGCACAGACTTATGCCACCGAAGGCTCGTGCCGGAGCCGCTGTAAAGAAGGTCCGGCGCAAGGAACGCAAGAACGTCGCCCACGGGCAGGCGCACATCAAGAGCACGTTCAACAACACCATCGTGTCCATCACGGACCCGACCGGTGCGGTCATCTCCTGGGCCTCCGCTGGCCAGGTCGGCTTCAAGGGCTCCCGCAAGTCGACTCCGTTCGCTGCGCAGCTGGCCGCCGAGGCTGCCGCGCGTCGCGCCATGGAGCACGGCATGCGCAAGGTCGACGTGTTCGTCAAGGGCCCCGGCTCCGGCCGGGAAACCGCCATCCGTTCGCTGCAGGCCGTGGGCCTCGAGGTCGGCCAGATCGCCGACGTCACCCCGCAGCCGCACAACGGATGCCGTCCGCCGAAGCGTCGCCGGGTCTGAGAGGTAGAGAGAGATGGCTCGTTACACCGGTGCAGACTGCCGCCGTTGCCGGCGGGAGAAGATGAAGCTGTTCCTCAAGGGCAGCAAGTGCGATGGTCCGAAGTGCCCGTTCGAGTCCCGGCCGTTCCCGCCCGGGCAGCACGGCCGCGGCCGCACGAAGGAGACGGAGTACCTGCTCCAGCTCCGCGAGAAGCAGAAGGCCCGTCGGGTTTACGGCGTGCTGGAGAAGCAGTTCCGCGGTTACTACGAGGAAGCCGTTGGCAAGCAGGCCAAGACCGGTGAGGTCCTCCTGCAGATCCTCGAGTCGCGGCTGGACAACGTCGTTTACCGGGCCGGCTACGCCCACTCGCGGGACATGGCCCGCCAGTTGGTCAAGCACGGTCACTTCACGGTGAACGGCAAGAAGGTCGACATCCCGTCGTACCGCGTCAAGGAGCACGACATCATCGAGGTTCGGGGCAAGAGCAAGGAGCTCACCCCGTTCATCGTCGCGCAGGCTCAGGCCGGCTCGAAGACGGTTCCGGCGTGGCTTGAGGCCATCCCGAGCCAGATGAAGGTGCTCGTGCACTCCCTCCCGGCCCGGCAGGTCATCGACACGCAGGTCCAGGAGCAGTTGATCGTCGAGCTCTACTCCAAGTAGTCCGAGCTCGTTCGGTGGCCCGCCCTTCGGGGCGGGCCACCGGAACAGTTTGTGTCGTGGGCGTCAAATAGCGGGCGCCCCGGAAGAGAAGAGAAAAGATGCTCATCAGCCAGCGACCCTCCCTCTCCGAGGAGTCGATCAACGAGACCCGGTCCCGGTTCGCCATCGAGCCGCTGGAGCCGGGCTTCGGCTACACCCTGGGTAACTCGCTGCGGCGTACGCTGCTGTCGTCGATCCCGGGCGCGGCCGTCACCTCGATCAAGATCGACGGTGTGCTGCACGAGTTCACCACGATCCCCGGTGTCAAGGAGGACGTGGTCGAGCTCGTCATGAACATCAAGGAGCTGTGCGTCAGCTCCGAGCACGACGAGCCGGTCAGCATGTACCTGCGTAAGCAGGGCCCGGGCGACGTGACCGCGGGCGACATCCAGCCCCCGGCCGGCGTCTCGGTGCACAACCCGGACCTCAAGCTCGCCACCCTGAACGGCAAGGGCCGGCTCGACATGGAGCTGACCGTCGAGCGGGGCCGGGGCTACGTGACGGCGGCGCAGAACAAGCAGTCCGGCGCCGAGATCGGCCGCATCCCGGTCGACTCGATCTACTCGCCGGTGCTGAAGGTGACCTACCGCGTCGAGGCGACCCGTGTCGAGCAGCGCACCGACTTCGACCGGCTGATCATCGACGTCGAGACCAAGCCGTCGATGGGTCCGCGTACCGCGCTGGCCTCCGCCGGTTCGACGCTCGTGGAGCTGTTCGGGCTCGCCCGGGAGCTGGACGAGACCGCCGAGGGCATCGACATCGGGCCGTCCCCGCAGGACGCCCAGCTGGCGGCGGACCTCGCTCTGCCGATCGAGGAGCTGGACCTCACCGTCCGCTCCTACAACTGCCTCAAGCGCGAGGGCATCAACTCCGTTGGTGAGCTCATCGGGCGTACCGAGGCCGACCTCCTCGACATTCGCAACTTCGGTCAGAAGTCGATCGACGAGGTCAAGATGAAGCTCGCCGGGATGGGTCTCGGGCTGAAGGACTCGGCTCCGAACTTCGACCCGGCGCACGTCGTGGACACCTTCGGCGAGGCCGACTACGACACCGACGACTACCGCGAGACCGAGCAGCTCTAGTCCGCGCTGCCGCCACAACTGAGGAGCACCAAAAATGCCCACGCCCACCAAGGGCCCCCGCCTCGGCGGCAGCCCCTCGCACGAGCGGCTGATGCTGGCCAACCTGGCGACCGCGCTGTTCCAGCACGGGAAGATCCAGACCACCGAGACGAAGGCCCGGCGGCTGCGCCCGCTGGCCGAGCAGCTCATCACGAAGGCCAAGCGCGGTGACCTCGCCTCGCGGCGTCGGGTGCTGGGTGTCGTCAAGGACAAGGACGTGGTCTACGCCCTGTTCGACCAGATCGCGCCCCGGTACTCCAACCGCCCCGGCGGTTACACCCGGATCGTGAAGACCGGTCCGCGCAAGGGTGACAACGCGCCGATGGCCATCATCGAGCTGGTGGAGGAGCTTCAGGTCGCCGAGCCGAAGGTGAACAAGAAGACCGCCGCCCGCAAGGCCGCGCAGCAGGACAAGGTCGAGGCGCTCGCCCCGGCCGACGAGTCCCCGAAGTCGGCTCCGGCCGACCAGGACTCCGAGGCGCCGGTGTCGGCGTCCGGTGACACCGACGCCGCCCGCGAGGACAGCGACGAGGCCACCGAGAACAAGGCCTGATCAAGGGCATTGTCGGGCCCGGCACCCCATCGGGGTGTCGGGCCTGACCCGTAACAGGAGGTACGAGGTGGACGAGTGGATCCGGCTGCGGCTGGACGTCTCGTACGACGGCACCGACTTCTCCGGCTGGGCAGCCCAGCCGACCAGGCGCACTGTCGCGGGGGTGCTCGTCGAAACCCTGGACCTGGTCCTGGGCGCCGGTACGGCCACCGGCCTGACGGTGGCCGGGCGGACCGACGCCGGAGTGCACGCCACCGGGCAGGTGTGCCACGTGGACCTGCCCGTGGAGGTGTGGCGCCAGCACGAGGGACGGCTGCTGCGTCGCGTTGCCCGGCTGCTCCCCACCGACGTGCGGGTACGGGCGATGACCGAGGTGCCGGCCGACTTCGACGCCCGGTTCTCGGCCACCTTCCGGCGCTACGAGTACCGGGTCACCGATGCGCCCTTCGGCGCCGAGCCGTTGCGCCGCCACGAGGTGCTGGCCTGGCCGAAGCCGTTGGACCTGGCCGCGCTGAACGCCGCAGCGACCGGGTTGGTGGGGGAGCACGACTTCGCCGCGTACTGCCGACGCAAGGAGCACGCCACCACGCTGCGTGAGGTGACCCGGCTGGACTGGCGTCGCGACGCGGACGGCATCCTGGTCGCCACAGTGCAGGCCGACGCGTTCTGCCAGGCGATGGTGCGCAGCCTGGTGGGAGCCATGCTGGTGGCCGGGGACGGCCGCCGCCCGGTCGAGTGGCCGGGAACTCTGCTCACCCAGCGGGAGCGGTCCAGCGAGGTGACGGTGGCCCCCGCGCGCGGGCTGACACTGGTCGCCGTCGGCTACCCGGCGGATCCGGCCGAGTACGCCCACCGCGCCACCCTCACCCGCCGGTTGCGGGTCCCGATCGAGGGTTGACCGTCCGCACTGTCACTCGCCCGGCAGATCGCCCTGGTTGGCGCTGCTGCCGGTAGGTGCCGCCGTCGGTTGCGCGGCGGTGCCACCGTCGGCCCGGCTCTGCAGCACGCCCCGGCTGAGGTGCAGCTCGATCATGTCGAACAGGATTTCGCGGACCTTGGCGTCACCGGCCTTGACCGCAGCCCCGTCCTTGCGGACCACCAGCGCGTACGCCAGGTAGTGGCCACGGACCTGCCAGCCGACGCGTGCCGGAGCGTTGGCCAGAACATCGGTGCCGTCGCCGTCGTCGGCGGTGAGGCCACGGAAACGGCCCTGCCGATCGTCGAGCAGTTGCCGGAGCCGGTCTCGGGCTCGTTCCGCGCTGACCTTGTCGGTGAGGTTGAACAGGCCGGCGGTGACCAGGTGGCTGTCGTCGGGCGTACTCAGCGTGGCCCGGACGACCTGGTTGCAGCCGAGCCGGACCAGCAGGTCGGCTACCTCGTCGGTGGCGGCGACGGCGCAACTGCCGCTGGACTGTGTCTTGAGCACCTGGTAGCTCGGCTGGTCGGCGGTGAGCTTCAACTCCCTGCCGGGGAAGAGTTCCTTTGCGGTGAGCGGGGCCTGGTCGGTGTCCCGGGAGTCGAGGGCCAGCCGTTCCGCCGGTGCCGACGTCGGGGCGGCGTTCGGCTGGTACGTCGGGTTGCTCTGCGGCTGCTCGTTGCGATTGCTGAGCAGCGCGGCGGCGCCGAGGCCGCAGAGGGCGAGCAGCACCAGGACGGCTGCGCCGCCGATCAGTACCTGCCACAGTCGGCCGCCGCCGCGCCGGGCGGGCGGCTCCGCCGACGTCGCCGAAGTGTAGATCTGGCTGCGCGGCGGGGCGGGTGGGATGTCGGCACGTGTCGGCAGTGGATGGGGCGCATCGGCGCGGGCGGCCGGCCCGGGCTGCGGCACGTCGGCGCGAGCCGGCGCCGGCTGTGACGAGGGCAGCGAGAGCTGGTTCGGCCGGGGCAGCGACGGCGTGGGGAAGCGCGACGGAGAGGGCCCGGCCGCCGGGGGCGGACCGGCGCCGAGCACCGACAGGTCGGACCCGGGCTCCGGGTACTCCTCGAAAGCGTCCTCATCGGACTGGTACCGATACACCATGTCGCCCAGAGTAGGAGCCATTGTCCCTTTAGGGGGTAATATTGGGTAAATGTGTGTGTGGGCCGTGTCAGGTCCGCCCCGGACCGGTGCGAGAATTGCCGGGTGACCGGCGACCACTACTTCACCGCTCAGCCCACCAGCGACGCCCCGGCGCGCGAGGTCGAGTTCTCCGTCGCCGACCGCGACTACCGGCTCGCCTCGGCCGGCGGGGTCTTCTCCGCCAGCCGACTCGACCCGGGCACCGCGGTGCTGCTGCGCAAGGCCGAGCTGCCCGCCGCCGGTACCACCGGCGACCTGCTCGACCTCGGCTGCGGGTTCGGGCCGATCAGCTGCGTGCTGGCCGACCTCGCCCCCACCAGCACCATCTGGGCCGTCGACGTCAACGCCCGGGCCCGCGAGCTGACCGTCGCCAACGCGGCTCGTGTCGGCGCCGCCGACCGGGTCCGGGTCAGCGCGCCGGACGACGTTCCGGACGGCGTCCGCTTCGCCCAGATCTGGTCGAACCCGCCCATCCGGATCGGCAAGGACGGGCTGCACGACCTGTTGCTGCGCTGGCTGCCCCGACTCGCCCCGGACGGCGTCGGCTGGTTGGTGGTAGCCCGACACCTCGGCGGCGACTCGCTGCAACGCTGGCTCACCGAGCAGAGCTGGCAGGTCGAGCGGCACGCCAGCCAAAAGGGCTTCCGGGTGCTGCGCGTCACCCGGTAATTGGATATACCCCCCGACCCTCGTTGGGGCAGGATCCCGGCGTGGGATACGTGGACGTGGCAGCGGTCGGGCACATCCTGCCCGACGGTCGGGAACTCTTCGCCGACGTGTCGTTCCGGGTCGGGGAGGGCAGCAAGGTCGCCCTCGTCGGGCCGAACGGCGCGGGAAAGACGACGCTGCTGAGGATGGTCGCCGGCGACCTGCCGGTACGCAGCGGCGTCGTCGCACGGGCCGGCGGGCTGGGTGTGATGCGCCAGTTCATCGGCATGATCGGCGACGAGTCGACCCTCGCCGACCTGGCGCTGTCGCTGGCCCCGCCGGCGCTTCGCGACGCCGGCCGGCGGCTCGCCGAGACCGAGGCGGCCATGCGGGCGGCCGAGGCCCACGGCAAGTTCAGCAACGCCGCGGGCAAGGCCCAGCTGGCGTACGCCGATGCGCTCGGCGCCTGGGGCGAGGCCGGCGGGTACGACGCCGAGGTGCTGTTCGACACCGTCGCGACAATCGTGCTCGACCAGCCGTGGGACGCCGTCCGGGACCGCCCGGTGCGTACCCTCTCCGGCGGCCAGCAGAAGCGCTTCGCCCTGGAGTTGCTGCTGCGCGGCCCGGACGAGGTGCTGCTGCTCGACGAACCGGACAACTTCCTCGACGTGCCCGGCAAGCGCTGGCTGGAGGCACGACTGCGCGAGTCGACGAAGTCGGTGCTCTACGTCTCGCACGACCGCGAGTTGTTGGCCCAGAGCGCCGACCGGGTGGTCGCCGTCGAGGGCGGCAGCGCCTGGGTGCACCCGGGTGGCTTCGCCAGTTGGTACGAGGCGCGGGTGGCCCGGCACGCTCGTCTCGACGAGCTGCGCCGACGCTGGGACGAGGAGCACCAGAAGCTGCGTGACCTGGTGCTGATGTACAAGCAGAAAGCCGCGTACAACGACGGGTTGGCCTCGCGCTACCAGGCCGCGCAGACCCGGCTGCGCAAGTTCGAGGAGGCCGGGCCGCCGCCCGTACCCCCGAAGGACCAGGACATCCGGATGCGCCTGTCCGGCGGGCGGACCGGCAAGCGCGCGGTCATTTGCGAGCAGTTGGAGCTGGACGGCCTGACATTCCCCTTCGACCTGGAGATCTGGTACGGCGACCGGGTGGCGGTGCTCGGCGCCAACGGCACCGGCAAGTCGCACTTCCTGCGGTTGCTGGCCCGTGGCGGCACCGACCCCGACCCGGCGAACGGGCCGGTCGACGGGGCGGGCGCGCTCACGCCGGTGGCGCACGACGGCATGGCCCGCCTCGGCGCCCGGGTCCGCCCCGGGCACTTCTCCCAGACCCACGACCGGCCGGAGCTGATGTCGAAGACGCTCGTCGAGATCCTCTGGCGTGGTGACGAGCATCGGACCGGAATGGACCGGCACGCGGCGATGGGGGTGCTCAGCCGCTACGAGCTGGCCGCGCAGGGCGACCAGCGCTTCGGCACGCTCTCCGGCGGGCAGCAGGCCCGGTTCCTGGTGCTGCTGCTGGAGCTGTCCGGGGCGACCCTGCTGCTGCTCGACGAGCCCACCGACAACCTCGATCTGGCAAGCGCGGAAGCGCTCGAAACGGGCCTGAACGCCTTCGAGGGAACGGTGATCGCGGTCACCCACGATCGTTGGTTCACCCGTTCGTTCGACAGGTTCGTACTGTTCCGGGGCGACAGCGAGGTGGTGGAGACGCCGGAACCGGTCTGGGACGTCGGGTGATCCCCACCGACCTGCCCGACCGCCTGTGCGGCGTCGAGGGGGTGGTCGCCGTGGCGCTCGGTGGCAGCCGGGCCCGCGGCGAGCACCGCCCCGACTCCGACTGGGACCTGGGCCTGTACTACAAGGACGGGCTGGACGTGCCGGCGTTGCGGGCGGTGGCCGCGACGGTCGCGGATGACCCCGAAGTAGTTCTCACCGCCCCGGGTGGTTGGGGGCCCTGGGTCGACGGTGGTGGTTGGCTGCGAATCGGCGGGGTCGCCGTGGACTGGATCTACCGGGATCTCGACCGGGTGCACCGCGCCTGGACGGAATGCCAGGTCGGCCGGTACGAGGTCGGCGTGCAGGCCGGGCACCCACTCGGTTTCTACTCGTCCGCCTACGTCGGCGAAGTGGCGCTGTGCCAGGTGCTGGCGGATCCGGCCGGCCAGCTGACCCGGCTGAAGGAGCAGACCCGGGACTATCCACCCGCGCTGGCCGACGCGCTGGTGGCCGGCGGCTGGGAGGCCGGGTTTCTGCTCAGCGGCGCGGCCAAGGCCGCCGTCGGCGGGGACAGCGGGTACGTCGCCGGCTGCCTGTTCCGGACGATCGGGGTGCTCGCCCAGGTGCTGCACGCCCGGGCGGGCCGGTGGTTGGTCAACGAGAAGGGGATGATCGCCGCCGCAGGGCGGCTGCCCGGGGCCCCGCCACACTTCGAGCAGCGGGCGCAGGCTCTGCTCGGCGCCGTCGGCCGCCGCCCCGACGAGCTGGCCGCCACCGTCGGAGCCGCCCGTGAGCTGGTCACCGAGGTGGTCGGCTGAGCCGCCGCCGAGGTGGCCTGCGCTCGGTGGACATAGGGTGGATCTCGTGACTGAGTTAACGCTTACCCACGGATGAATCCAGGGGATTTCCGGCTCGGACCGCATTCGACCCCGCATCCCGAAGGGAGGTGGTCACATGCCTTACGTCGTCAGCACCGGCACGGTCGCGCTCTACCGTGGCGAGGATCGTCCTCGCGGCGTTGAGGTCGCGGCAGGCGGTGAAACCGCAGGCAGCGCACTCGAAAATTCTGACATTCAAACCGATGCGCTGCTTGGCTCTCGCCGCGCACGAGGAACACGTCATGGTTGTGTAGGCGGGCGGAACCAGCACCACCTTTCGGCCCGCCCGCGTGCCCTGCTGGATCAATTCCCGCTTCGCCGTGCCGATCGCGGCGTCAGCGGCTTTACGTGCCATCGTGGACCTGGTCAGGAACGTCGGTTTGAAGTCTTCCACGGCAATCACCTGGTGGTGGTCGACGACTCGTTTCGCCCACTGGCGGGAGTCGTGGATGTTCTGTCGGGCAGCTTTCTTGTGCAACTTCGCCGCCGCGCGCTTGGCCCTTCGGTAGCCGTTGGACTGCGCATGGCCCTGCGGGCGGCGTCGGCGGGCCATCTTCCGCTGCGCCCTGGCCAACTCAGCGGCGCACCGCTTGCGATGCCCGAGGTGCGGCAAATCGAATCGGGCATCGGTGGTCGTGGCGGTGGTCTTCACGCCCCAGTCAACGCCGATCGACTTGGACGCCTCGGGTGTGGCGGCGGCCTCGCGGCGGACGACGAACGACGCGTACCAGTGGCCAAGGCTGTCTTGGTAGACGCGCACGCTGGTCGGCGGAGACGGCAGGTCCCGGGACCAGACGACGGGCATGCTGATGCCACCGGCAAGGCGCAGCCGCGTTTCGGCGATGGTGAAGCCACGCAGGGTGTACTCCATGCTGGGCAGCGACCGTTTTCGGGTCTTCACCTTCGGCCGTCCCCGGCCTTTGACGGTGAACGAGTGGCGCAGCGCGGCCGCGTACGTGCGCAGGGTCTGTTGCTGAGCGACCTGCGAGCCGGCGCGCAGCCAAGCGTTTCTGGCGCGGGCTTCAGTGAGCATCTTGGACAGCCCGCCGAAGGTGGGCTTCGCGCCAACCTCCTGCTGGTGCACGGCTTCGTTCCATAGGAATCGGCAGCGGCCCCATTCGGCGAGCAGTGCGGCCGTCGCGGTCGCGGCGGGGCGCAGCCGGTAGGTGTAGCGCACTACCTCCATCACAACAATCACTATAAATCTCGACGGCAGATAGTGCCGGGACGTTCGAGGTGGAAATCCAGACTGCCAATCTTTTGGAGCAATGGCCATTTCGTCGCCACAACCGGCGGCACGATCTCAGAGGTGGTCAACGTTATGTCGATAACCAGCGCAACGTGTGCATTGATTCCGCACCTCAACCTGATTAAAGACGAGGGTGTCTCATGAACGACCAAATGACCTATCGCCGGCTGGGCGACTCCGGGCTCGTGGTGTCCGTGGTCGGCATCGGCTGCAACAACTTCGGCCGCAAGCTCGACCTCGACGGCACCCGGGCGGTGGTGGACGCCGCCCTGGACGCCGGGATCAACCTCTTCGACACCGCCGACATCTACGGCGAGCCGCAGGGCAGCTCCGAGGAACTGCTCGGGCAGGCGCTCAAGGGACGCCGGGACGACGTGGTGGTGGCCACCAAGTTCGGCATGGACATGAACGGCCTCAACGGGCCGGACTACGGCGCGCGGGGTGCGCGGCGCTACATCGCCCGCGCTGTGGAGGCGTCGCTGCGCCGGCTCGGCACCGACCACATCGACCTGTACCAGATGCACGAACCCGACCCGGGCACACCGATCGACGAGACCCTCGCCGCGCTGGACGACCTGGTCCGCGACGGCAAGGTGCGCTACCTGGGCAACTCCAACTTCACCGGCTGGCAGATCGCCGACGCGGACTGGGTCGCCTCGTCCAACGGTCGGTCCCGCTTCATCAGCGCGCAGAACCACTACAGCCTGGTGGAGCGCTCGGTGGAGGCCGAGGTGATCCCTGCCTGTGAGCGGTTCGGCCTCGGCATGCTGCCGTTCTTCCCGCTCGCCAACGGTCTGCTCACCGGCAAGTACAAGCGCGAGGCTCAGCCGCCGGCCGGCAGCCGGCTCTCCGGCGGTGGCCGGTACGCGGAGCGGCTCGCCGCAGCCGACTGGGACACCATCGAGGCGATCGAGGCGTACGCGGCCGAGCGGGGTCTGACGATGCTCCAGGTGGCGATCGGCGGGCTGGCCGCCCAGCCGGCGGTGACCTCGGTGATCGCCGGTGCCACCACGCCCGAGCAGGTGCGTGCCAACGCCGCCGCTGGCGTCTGGGAGCCCAGCGACGACGATCTGGCGGCGCTGCGCGCCGTCCTCTGAGCGCGCGCGGGCGTCCTCTGAGCGCGCGCGGGCGTGCGCTGCGTCGCGCGCGGGCGTGCGCTGCGTCGCGCGCGGGCGTGCGCTGCGTCACGCGCGGGCGTGCGCTGCGCATGATCCACTCGCGTTCCTTGAAGTCGGGGTGACCTGCAGTCCGGGAAGCCCCGACTTCAAGGAGGCCGAGTCGATCACCAGCCGATCGAACGACACCGGGCCGGGCCGCTCGTCGCGGCCCGGCCCGGTCCTGTGCGTGGGCGCCGGAGCGCCGGTCTATCAGCTGGTGCGCCGGTTGGTCTAGCTGGTGCGGCGGCGGCGGCCGAACAGCATGGCCACGCCCATGGCGGCGGCGATGAGCACGAGACCGGCCGCCGCGAACGGCCACCAGTCCGCTCCGCCGCCGTCCGCCGGCTCGGTCACCGCGACCGGCTTGGGCGCCGGCGGTGACTGCGCCGCCTTCGCCTGCACCGTGGCGGTGGCCTTGCTCTGAAGTGGAGCGGGGGAGTTCACCGACACCTTCCATGTGCCGGTGGAGAGCACCGGGCCGCTGCTGTAGAAACCCTGCCCCTCGGGCTGCGGTTCCAGCTGCACCGGCCCGACCCGCTGACCGTCCGGGCCGGTGGCGGTGAGGACCAACCGCACCACCTGCTCCAGCCGGCGGCCATCGGCGTAGGTGGCCTGGATGGTGACGCCCTGGGCCCCATCGCCGGCCACTGTGAGTTTGAGCTTGTCGGCCTGCGCCGCCGGGGCGGCCTGCGCCGCCGGGGCGGCCTGCGCCGCCGGGGCGGCGGACAGGGTCAGGGCCAGTCCGACGAACACGGCGGCCAGTGCCTTGCGGATACCCGTCACGGACATCTCCTCCCTACCGATGAGGGAGGCCCCTCCCCGACGCCGCAGCGCCGGGGAGGGGCCCCGTCGGATCAGAGCTGACGACCGGGTGCCAGCCGGGTGGCATCGCCACCGAGCCGCCCGGTGCCCTTTACCGAGTCGCCGTCGTTCGCCTTGACCCCGGCCTTGCTGGCCGCGCCGCCGAGCCGAACGATCATGGCGTCGGCGTCCCGGATCAGGACGTCCCGGACCTCCGCCTCGGGCACCAGCGTGGCGTCGCTGGCGAGCGTCCGGAACGCGGTCAGCTGCCGGACGGCAGCCTTGTCGTCGCCGGCCGCCTCGGACGCGCGAACAGCGTCGAGCTTGTTCGACAGCTGCTTGTGCGCCTTGGTCGAGAGCCGCCCCGTCGCCTTGAACCGGTCCAGCAGACTCTGCATGTCCCGGAACGAGGTGGTGACGAAGAACCGGACCGTCGAGGTGGTCTTGTTGCCCGCCTTGTCGGTAGCGGTAACGGTCAGCTCGTGCAGGCCGAGCGACAGGTCGTACATGGCCTGCAGAGTGCCGCTGGTGTACGCCTGGCCGTCGAGCTGACCGACCACGCTCGCGATGCCCGAGGTCGGGTCGACGGCCTGCCAGGCCACCCGGACGTCCTGGCTGTCGCCGTAGAGCTGGCCGTCGGCCAGCCCGGACACCAGCAGCGTCGGCTTGGTGCCGTCGATGCGCAGCACCGCCGACTTCAGCGTCTCGACGTTGCCAGCCTTGTCCGCCGAGCGGAACAGCAGCTCGTGCTGCCCGTCGCCGGTGACCTCGATCGGCGTCGAGTACGGCGCCCACGCCCCACCGTCCAGCGACCACTCCACCGTCTTGACGCCGGAACCGGCGTCGGTGGCGGCCAGCACGACCGGGATGGTCCCGTTGTGCCAACCGGCGTCGTTCGCCGGAGCGAACGTCGCCGAGGTCACCGGCGCTGTGGCGTCGATCTTGACCGAGACGGTCTTGGTCGCCTCCACGTTGCCGGCCTTGTCCGTCGAGCGGAACCGGAGCTCGTGCTCGCCGTCCCCGCTGACCGCCACCGGAGCGGTGTACGCCGTCCAGGTGGTGGCCCCGTCCAGCTGGTACTCCGTACCGGCGAGGCCGCTACCGCCAGCCTCGTCGGCACCGGTGAGCGTGATCGTCACCGGCCCGGTGTGCCACCCGTCGGTCGGGGTGCCGGAAACCGCCGAGGTGGTCACCGGCGCCGTCTCGTCGGCCACCTTCGTGCTGAGCCGGAAGTAGTCGAACGAGGCGGTCTTCGACGCCGTCTGGTTGGCGCCGAGGGTGAACAGTCCCACCTTCGGGGTGGCCCCGACCGCGCTGGTGGTCAGCGTCGGCAACGCGGTCCACGTCGTCCCGTCGGCCGAGTACGACGCGGTGAACGTGTCGCCCGTGCGGGCCAGCCGCAGGTGCCACACCGCCGAGGTCAGGTTGCCCGCCTCGGGCTGCGGGTTCTGGACCACCCCGGCGATCTCGCTGCGGAACTCGATCCGCCGCGTCACCGCCTGGCCGGCCTGGTTGTCCGCGATGAAGTCGAACTTCACGTAGTTGTCGTCGTCGGCCTGCACGAGCAGACCGGCCTGCTGGTACTGCTCGTTCAGCAGGCTGCCGTCGACCTTCGTCTCCAGGGTCCAGTCGCCGGACGGCGCGGTCTGGAGGATGAAGTTCTTCGGCCCGGTGTTGTCGGTGCCGTAGATGTCACCGTTGGGCACGTCGATCCGCAGCGCGCCATCGGTGACCCGGTAACCGCTCGGGTCCTCCCGCGTCACGGCGTCCCACCGGCACTTGTCGAGCGTGCTGCCGGTGAACTCGTCCGACGGGTCGACCGGGCCGGCCGGAGCGTCCGGCGTGACCTGGAACGAGTCGAACGCGGCGTCGACAACCGGCGCCTCGGTGCCTCCGTTGAGTGCGAAGACCCCGATCCGCGGGTTGGTGATGCCTTCGAGCGCTGCCGAACGGCCGACCGGGGTGAAGGTCTGCCCGTCGCCCGATGCGGACGCGGTCAGGTTCGTCCCGTCGCTGGTGATCCGCAGGTACACGGTGTCACCCGCCGGTGCGTTGGTGGCGTCGGCGGCCTCGTTGCGAGGCGTGGCCGCCGTCTCCCGGATGAACTCCACCCGCCGGCTGCCGTTGTACAGCAGGTCCACCTTGGCGTAGTTGTCGTCGTCGCCGTACACCAGAAGGCCGGCCTGCTGGTAGTTGGCAGTCACCGGCAGCGTGACCTTGGTGGTCATCTCCCACGCGCCGGTCGGGGCCGCCTGGAGCACCAGGTTGGTGGCGTCGTTGCGAGCGCCGTAGAGGTCACCCACGCCGGTGGGCAGCCGCAGGGCACCGCCACTGAGCGAGTAGAGCTGGTTCTCCCGGACGACGCTGGTCCAGCGCTCCTTGTCGAGGCTGTTGCCGTTGAAGTCGTCCGAACGCGCCCCGAAGCAGGACGTGTCCGGCGCGTCGACCCGCACCGGCACCGTGGCGTACGACTTGGCGCCCTTGCTGTCGGTCACCGTGAGGGTGGCCGTGAAGGTGCCAGGGCTGGTGTAGGTGTGGCTGGCGTCCAGTGTGGTCGCCGAGCCTCCGTCACCGAAGTCCCAGGCGTACGTCAACGGGGTGTCGCCCTCGGCGTCGGTGGCCGTGCCGTCGAAGGCGACGGTGACCGGTGCGGTGCCGGTGGCCGGGGTGGCAGTGGCGCTGACCACCGGCGGCCCGTTCTCGGTGACACCGCGGCCGACGAAGTCCATCCAGTTGACGTTGAACAGCGAACCCGTTCCGCCGTTCGGATCGCGGGCCAGGAAGTACAGCGAGCCGCTCGCCGCGCCGGTGACCGGTGCGCTCACGTCCGTGTACGTCTGCCACGCGCCGGTCGACGGTACGACGGCCGTGGCGACCACCGGTCCGTCGACGGCACCCGCGCGCACCTCGATCCGACCGCCAGCGGCGGCGGAGGCGGCCCGGAACCGAATCTCGGTGATGTTGGTCAGGTCCGCCGGAGCGACCGACCACCAGTCGCCGTCCTCGATGAACGCGATGCTCTGGCCGCCACCGGCGGTGTCGGCGCCGGCCTCCCGCTGCACGCCGGGGTCTCCACCGCCGGTGCTCACCGGGGCACGCCCGGTGGCGGTGAAGAACTCGGCCTGCTTCTGCTTCGGCTGGAGGACCTCGATCTGCCGACCGGTCAGGGCACCGGCGCCGCCGGCACCACCCTCGTCGGTGTAGGTCGCCTCGAAGACAGCGAAGACGTTCGCCTCGGCGCCGTGCCCGGAGGCGAGCGACGTCTGGACGGTGCCGGTGCAGCCGGTGTGCTGCTCCAGCGGGTGGGCGTGCTCGTCGTGACCGAGCAGCACCTGAAGCCCCACCCGGTCACAGTCGATCTGCCCGTCCTCGGGGTCGGTCACCTTGATCGAGTAGCGGACCTGGTCGCCCCAGTTGAAGAAGCCGCCGTCCGGTGGGAACTCGATGGAGACCGTCGGGGCGGTGTTGCCCACGGTGACCGGCACATTGGCCACCGCGGTCCGGCCCTTGGGGTTGGTGACGGTGAGCTGGGCGGTGTAGTTGCCCGCCGTGGCGTACGTGTGGGTCGGGTTGGCCTCGGTCGAGGTCTGCCCGTCGCCGAACGTCCAGGCGTAGGTGAGCGTGCCACCGTCCGGGTCCCGGGAACCGGCGCTGGAGAAGGTCACAGTCAACGGCGCCGGACCCGAGGTCGGGTTGGCGGACGCCGCAGCGATCGGGGCGCGGTCACCGGCTGTGTAGTCGATCCGGTAGACGCCCGAGTTGTCGTTGTTGCCGCCGAAGCCGCTGCCCCACTCGATCAGGTACAGCGCCCCGTCCGGGCCGAACTCGAAGTCCATCGGCCGGACCATGCTCATGCCGGTGAGCAGCTGGTTGATGTCCACCAACGACTTGCCGTCGGGGGTCACCTGCATTGTGTACATCTTGTTCTGGTTCCACTCGCCGAGCAGAGCCTTGCCGTCGTAGTACGCCGGCCACTTGCGGTTCGAGTTCAGGTCGGCGTCGTAGCGGTAGACCGGGCCGCCCATCGGGGCGCCGCCGCCACCGATCTCCGGGTAACGCGCGTCACCGGCGTACCCGTAGTCGACTGTCGCCGGAACCACCGGCGGGAGATTGGTCAGGCCAGTGTTGTTCGGCGAGTTGTTCACCGGAGCGGCGCAGTCGAACTTCGGACCGCTCGGGCCGGACGGGAACGTGTAGTCGTTGTACGCCTCGTTCGTGCCCGTGCAGTACGGCCAGCCGTAGTTGCCCGGGGTGACGATGTTCCACTCGACCAGACCGCGGGGGCCCCGGTTCGGGTTGTCCGCGTTGGCGTCCGGTCCGTAGTCCGCGACGTACAGCGTGTTGGTCTTCGGGTCGGTGCCGATCCGGAACGGGTTGCGGAAGCCCATCGCGTAGATCTCGGGACGGGTCTTCTCGGTGCCCGCCGCGAAGAGGTTGCCCGACGGCACGGTGTACGTCCCGTCGTCCTCCGGGTGGATCCGGATCACCTTGCCGCGCAGGTCGTTCGTGTTGGCGGAGCTGCGCTGCGCGTCGTAGTCCTGGCGGCCCGACCGCTCGTCGAGCGGCGAGTACGAGTTCGACTCGAACGGGTTGGTGTTGTCGCCGGTGGCCAGGTACAGGTTGCCGTCGCCGTCGAAGGTCATGCTGCCGCCGGCGTGGCAGCAGGTGTTGCGTTGGGTGTCGACCCGTAGCACCTGCTTCTCGCTGGCCAGGTCGATGGTGTCGCCGGAAACCGTGAACCGGGACAGCAGGTTGCGGGTGACCCCGTCGTTCGGGGCGTAGTACAGGTACACCCAGTTGTTTGTGGCGAAGTCCGGGTCGAGTCGGATGCCGATGAGGCCGTCCTCGTTACCGGTGAAGACGTCCAGGTCGACGGCGGTGACGGTGTTGCCGGTGTCCGGCTTCACGATCTGCACGCGACCGTCGCGCTCGATGTAGAAGACCCGCCCGTCGGGGGCGACGTCCAGCTCCATCGGGTTGCTGGTGTTGCTGTCCAGCGTGACCTTCTCGAAGTTCGAGGTCTTCGAGGCGCCGCAGTCGGCGTTCTCGACGCCGGCCGCGGTGCGGATGCCGCCGAGCAGGTGGGAGAGGAACTCGGGCTCGGCGTACGACTCCCGGGTGTGCCCCAGGCCCGTGTACCAGGATCGGCCACCGTCGTAGTCCTGACACCAGGCGACCGGGTGGTCCGCACCCATCGCGCCGGCACCGGGGGTGTAGCTCTTCTCGTCCAGGCTGGCCAGCACGTGTACGTCCGGCCGGGGGTTGGTCTGGTAGTTGTACCACTCGTCGAACCGGGACCACCGGTCCGGCAGACCGGCAGTGGACGGGTGGGCGTGGTCCTCCACCTTGACGGTGGCCTGCTGGTTCTGCGGGTGGTTGGCGAAGTACGCGCCGACCAGGTCGCCGTACCAGGCCCAGCTGTACTCGGTGTCCGACGCGGCGTGGATGCCAACGTAACCGCCGCCGGCCTTCACGTAGCGCTCGAAGGCGGCCTGCTGGTCGGCGTTGAGCACGTCACCGGTGGTGGAGAGCCAGATCACCGCCTTGTACTTGGCCAGGTTGGCGTCGTTGAATGCGGCGCCGTCCTCGGAGTTGTCAACCGTGAATCCGTTGTCGACGCCGAGCTGCTGGATGGCGGCGACGCCGGTGGGGATGGAGTCGTGCCGGAAGCCGGCGGTCTTGGAGAAGACGAGGACGGAGAAGGGATCGGCCGCTGCCTTTGGCGCCTTCGGCGCCACCTGGCTGACCGGGGCTGCGGCTTTCGCATCCCGTGGGGGAACCTGGGCGGCCGCCTGCGCGGGCGCGCCGAACAGGGTGGTCGAGGCCATGGCCAGGGAGATCAGGGTTGCGGTGATGGGTACGCGGGCACGACGAGAACGGGACACGCCGCCTCCTGTGTCGTAGTGACAGAGCTCGCGGGAGTCGGCTCGCCGAAGGCCGTCCCTGATGGAGCCGGTGGTCACACCCTGCCAGGGTGCCCCCACCGACATTTTGTCGAATCGCTGAACAAATTAATTCGGCTGGCTCGATGTCGGGCAAGATGCGGACGGGTAACGGTTCTGCAACGGGGGGCGACATTCCGAACAGGACCGTATGAAGTGCCCCATTGGATCTCGCTCGTTTTGACGCGGCCCGCCGGCCGGCCACCGCCGACCCCGCGCCTTGGCAGGCCGGCGGATCTGTCGTACGGTGACACGCAAGTAACCCACGGGAGCCCGGTGTACCGGGCTGAGAGGGGGGCTGACAGCCCCCGACCGTTGAACCTGATCCGGGTAATGCCGGCGCAGGGAGGAGCGTTGCCGTGCCGTCCCTGGGGCGTTTGCATCTCATCACCGACACCCGAGAAGGTCGCGACCCACTCGCCGTGGTTCGCGCCGCCCTCACGGTGGCCCACGCCGACCTCGTGGTGCAGGTCCGGGTCGAGGATTCCGCCACCGACCGCGAGGCGTACGACCTGACCCGGCGGGTGTTGGCGCTCTGCGCGTCGTACGGCGCGACCTGCCTGGTCAACGACCGGTTGCACGTGGCGCTGGCGGTTGGCGCCGCCGGAGGCCACGTCGGCGCCGACGACCTGCCGGTCGCCGCCGCCCGCCGGGTGCTCGGCCCCACCGGTGTGCTGGGCGCCACCGCCCGCGCGCCGGGCCCGGCGCGCGAGGCCGTCGCTTCGGGCGCGAGTTACCTGGGCGTCGGGCCGTGTCACACCACCAGCACCAAGACCGGCCTGCCGGATCCCATCGGGCCCGCCGGGGTACGCGCCGTCGTCGACGCCGTCGACGTGCCCGTCATCGCGATCGGCGGAGTGACCGCCGCCCGGGTGGCGGCGCTGCGGGCCGCCGGGGCGTACGGGGTGGCGGTGGTCGGTGCCGTCTCCGCCGCCGCCGACCCGGCACTGGCAACCGCCGAGCTGATCGAGGCCCTGACGTGCTGACCGGCCGGTCCCCGTCACCGCCGTCGAGCGACCGGGTCCGGCCGGACGTGGCGGTGGTGGGGGCGGGGCCGATCGGGCTGGCGATCGCCTGGCGCTGCGCCGCGCGGGGGCTGCGCGTGGTGGTGCACGATCCGGCGCCCGGCTCGGGGGCGTCGGCGGTGGCCGCCGGCATGCTCTCCCCGGTCGCCGAGGCGTACTTCGGCGAGCGGCAGCTGACCGGGTTGCTGCTGGCGTCCGCCGCCCGCTGGCCGGCGTTCGCCGCCGAGTTGACCGAGACGACCGGAGTCGAGATCGGCTACCGGACCGAGGGCACCCTGATGGTCGGGCTCACCGGCGACGACCTGGCCGAGGCGCGCCGGCTGTGGGCGTACCAGCAGGGGTTGGGTCTGCCCGTGACGCCGCTGCGCCCCAGCGAGCTGCGCGACAGCGAACCGGCGCTCGCCCCACGGGTGCGCGGAGGCGCGCTCGCGCCCACCGACCACCAGGTCGACCCCCGGCTGCTGGTGCCGGCGCTGCGCACGGCCGCGCAGCGGGCCGGCGCGGTGCTCGTGCCGCAGCCGGTCCGGTCGCTGTCCGATGTGGACGCCTTGGTCACCGTGGTAGCCGCCGGCTGCGGGGCGGCCGCGCTCACCGGCCTGCCCGTGCGGCCGGTCAAGGGTCAGATCCTCCGGCTCCGCGCGCCCGACGGCGTCGCGCCGGGCTTCCGGCACGTGATCCGGGGGTACGCCGACGGCGAGCACGTCTACCTGGTGCCCCGCGCCGACGGTGAGGTAGTGCTCGGCGCCACTGTCGAGGAGCGCTCGGACGCCACTGTCACCGCCGGTGCCGTGCAACGGCTGCTGCGCGCCGGAGTCGACCTGCTGCCCGAGCTGGCCGAGTACGACCTGGTCGAGGCGGTCGCCGGGCTGCGTCCGGGCACCCCGGACAACGCGCCGATCATCGGGCCGCTGCCGGACCGACCGGACGTCCTGGCCGCCACCGGGCACCACCGGCACGGCATCGTGCTCACCCCGATCACCGCCGACCTGATCGCCGACCTGGTGCTCGGCGGCGTACCCGACCCGCTGCTCGCGCCCTTCCGTGCCGACCGCTTCGGCGGAGCCGCGTTGGCCACGTCGGGCGGAACTGAACAGACGATGGAGGGGGACCTGTGGAGTTGACCGTGAACGGGGCCGGGCGAAGCGTCGCCGCCGGCGCGTCAGTGGCGGACCTGGTCCGCGACGTCGTGGCGCACCCACGCGGGGTGGCGGTCGCTGTCAACGGCGAGGTGGTCCCCCGGACCGGCTGGCCAGACCGAGCGCTGCGCGACGGTGACCGGGTCGAGGTTCTCACCGCGGCGCAGGGCGGGTGAGCGGCGTGGCGTTCGAACTGGGTGGCGAGACCTTCACCTCACGGCTGATCCTCGGCACCGGTGGCGCCGCGAACCTGCACGTCCTGGAGCAGGCGATCCGGGCGTCCGGCACCGAGCTGGTCACACTGGCGCTGCGCCGGGTGGGCACGGCACCGGGCTCCACCGGTGGGCTGCTGGAACTGCTGGACCGATGCGGCGTACGCCTGCTGCCGAACACCGCCGGCTGCCACACCGCCACCGAGGCGGTGAAGGTGGCCCGATTGGCCCGGGACGCGTTCGACACCGACTGGGTCAAGCTGGAGGTGATCGGCGACGAGCGGACGCTGCTGCCCGACGGGGTGGAGTTGCTCCGCGCCGCCGAGGAGTTGGTCGCCGACGGCTTCACAGTGCTGCCGTACACCAGCGACGACCCGGTGCTCGCCCGCCGTCTCGCCGACGTGGGCTGCGCCGCGGTGATGCCGGCCGGCTCCCCGATCGGCTCGGGCCTCGGCATCGGCAACCCGCACCACATTCGACTCATCAGGCAGGGTGTGGACGTGCCGGTGATCCTCGACGCCGGCATCGGCACCGCGTCCGACGCGGCGCTGGCCATGGAGCTGGGCTGCGACGGGGTGCTGCTGGCGAGCGCTGTCACCCGGGCGGCCGACCCGGTGGCGATGGCCACCGCGATGCGGTACGCGGTCGAGGCCGGGCGCCTGGCGGCCGGCGCCGGTCGGATCGAGCGCCGTTTCCACGCGCTCGCCTCCACCCCCGACGAGGGAAGACCGGAGCTGTGACCCCGCCGTCCGGGGTTGTCGTGCTGACCGATCGGCGCGTCGCGCGGAGTGGGCTCGACCAGGTAGTGGCGGGCGCCGTGGCCGGGGGAGTGCGCTGGGTGGTGCTGCGGGAGAAGGACCTGCCGCGCGCCGAACGCGCCGCCCTCGCCGCCGGCCTGCGCGCGATCCTCGCCGACGTCGGCGGAATCCTCATCGTGGCCGGCCCCGACCCGCTCGGCGGCGACGCTGTGCACCTGCCCGCAGCCGGCCCGTACCCACCGCCAACCCACGGTCTGGTCGGCCGCTCCTGCCATCACCAACCCGAGCTGGACCGCCTGACCGCCGAGCACTACGCCACCATCTCCCCGGTCTGGCCCACAAAGACAAAACCGGGTTACGGCCCACCCCTGGCGCCGGACGGCCTGCGAAAGCTTGTCGAGACCAGCCCGGTACCCCTGCTGGCCCTCGGCGGAGTGGAAACCCCAGAACAGGTAACCGCCTGCGTCAAGGCAGGAGCCGTCGGGGTTGCGGTGCTCGGCGCGATCATGCGAGCCAAAGACCCCACCGAAACAGCCGCGAGTTTGACCAGAGCCTTCAAAGAGGCGGTCACCCCTGTGCTGACCCAAACCCGGCGCGGGGTCACCCAGGTCTCCACGTCAGGGCTGCGGCCGACCGTGCCCACGCAGGGATCAAGCCTGACCGCCCGGAGTGGGCACGGTCGGCCGCAGCCCCCAACCGCGACCAGGGAAAAACAATGACCCCGAGCACCATCCTCACCATCGCCGGCTCGGACTCCGGCGGCGGCGCAGGCATCCAGGCCGACCTCAAGGTCTTCGCCGCGCTGGGCGCGTACGGCACCAGCGTCCTCACGGCGGTCACCGCGCAGAACACCAGGGGTGTCGACGCGGTGTTGCCGCTGCCCCCGCGCACTGTCACCGAGCAGTTGGACAGCGTGCTCACCGATTTCACCGTCTGCGCCGTGAAAACGGGGATGCTCGGCACCCCGGCGATCGCGGACGTGGTGGCCGAGGCCGCCCGGGACGGTCGGCTGCCTCAACTCGTCGTCGACCCGGTGCTGGTCGCCACGAGTGGTCACCGGCTCGGCGTGGTGGGCGCTGTGGAGCGGCTGCTGCCGTACGCCACTGTGGCGACCCCGAACTGCGCGGAGGCCGCGGCGATCACCGGACGCCCGGTCGACGACGTGGCCGCGATGGTCGTGGCGGCCGAGGCCCTGGTGGCCGGCGGCCCGGAGTACGTGGTGGTCACTGGCGGTGACCTGGACGGGGGCGAAGCGGTCGACGTGCTGCACGGCGGCGGCGTCACCACACTGCTGCGCGCGCCGCGAGTGACCACCCGGCACACCCACGGCACCGGGTGCTCGTTCTCGGCGGCGATCGCGGTGCGGCTCGGTCTGGGCGATCCGGTGCCGGCCGCCGTGGGGGCCGCCAAGGAGTACGTGCTCCGTGCGCTGACCGGCGCGCGGGGCTGGGAGCTGGGCGCGGGGCGTGGGCCGCTGAACCACTTCGGTTGGTCCGCTTGATCACCAGGGAGGCTGTCATGCACGCACGAGGCAAGGTGTACGTCGAGGGTTCGCGGCCGGATGTCCGGGTGCCGTTCGCGGAGGTGGGGCTGACCGGGGACCTGCCGCCGGTGCGGCTGTACGACACGTCCGGCCCTGGTTCGGACCCGGAGGTGGGGCTGCCGCCGCTGCGCGGCCCGTGGATCGCCGAGCGGGGTGACGTGGCCCCGGTGCGGGGTGCGGGCACCCCACTGGCCGGGGTGGACGGTCGTCGGCCCACCCAGCTCGCGTACGCGCGGGCCGGTGTGGTGACGCCGGAGATGGAGTTCGTGGCGGTCCGGGAGAACGTCGACCCGGAACTCGTGCGGGCCGAGATCGCCGCCGGTCGGGCGGTGCTCCCACTCAACGTCAACCACCCGGAGTGCGAGCCGGCGATCATCGGTAAGGCGTTCCTGGTCAAGGTGAACGCCAACATCGGCACCTCGGCGGTCAGCTCGTCGGTCGCCGAGGAGGTGGAGAAGCTGACCTGGGCCACCCGCTGGGGCGCGGACACCGTGATGGACCTGTCCACTGGTAAGCGGATCCACGAGACCCGTGAGGCGATCGTGCGGAACTCGCCGGTGCCGATCGGGACGGTGCCGATCTACCAGGCGCTGGAGAAGGTCGGCGGCGACCCGGTGAAGTTGAGCTGGGAGGTGTTCCGGGAGACAGTCATCGAGCAGGCCGAGCAGGGCGTGGACTACATGACTGTGCACGCCGGGGTGCTCCTGCCGTACGTGCCGCTGGCAGTGGACCGGGTCACCGGGATCGTGTCCCGCGGCGGTTCGATCATGGCGGCGTGGTGTCTGGCGCACCACGAGGAGAACTTCCTCTACACCAACTTCGAGGAGCTGTGCGCGCTGCTCGCGCGTTACGACGTGACGTTCTCCCTCGGCGACGGGCTGCGCCCCGGGTCGATCGCCGACGCCAACGACGAGGCGCAGTTCGCCGAGCTGCGCACCCTCGGTGAGCTGACTACTGTCGCCTGGGCGTACGACGTCCAGGTGATGATCGAGGGCCCCGGTCACGTACCGATGCACAAGATCAAGGAGAACGTGGACCTTCAGCAGGAGTGGTGCCACGAGGCGCCCTTCTACACGCTCGGTCCGCTGACCACCGACATCGCGCCCGCGTACGACCACATCACCTCGGCGATCGGCGCCGCGATGATCGGCATGTTCGGCACCGCGATGCTCTGCTACGTCACGCCGAAGGAGCACCTCGGTCTGCCGGACCGGGACGACGTGAAGGCCGGCGTGATCGCGTACAAGATCGCGGCGCACGCGGCGGACCTGGCCAAGGGGCATCCCGGCGCGCAGGCCTGGGACGACGCCCTGTCCAAGGCGCGGTTCGAGTTCCGCTGGGAGGATCAGTTCAACCTCTCGCTGGACCCGGAGACGGCGCGCTCGTACCACGACGCGACCCTGCCCGCGGAGCCGGCGAAGACCGCGCACTTCTGCTCGATGTGTGGTCCGAAGTTCTGCTCCATGAAGATCACTCAAGAGCTCAAGGAGTACGCGGCGCGCGGCATGAAGGACAAGTCGGAGGAGTTCGTCTCCGGCGGGAGCCGGGTCTACCTACCGCTCGCCTGACCCCTCGCGGCGTGATCGACTCGGGTTCATTGATGTCGCGGTGTCCGGCCGCCTTGGGATAGCCCGGTATCAGTGAACCCGAGTCGATCAAGCGACGGGTCGGTGTGTCTGCGCGCTGCGCGGTGGAGTCAGCGGCAGTGGGTCAGTCGCGGTGGTGTCGACCGGTGGAGCGCAACGACCGGCGGCTGTTCTCCTGCTCGGGCTCGTTGTCCGACACCGGCTTGCTCAGACCGGCGACCCAATCGACGAATTCCTCGTCCTGGGACGCCAGCGGCTCCGCTTCATCCGACGTCTTCGGGCTTTCCTCGTCGGCGCGGGACCGGTTGCGACGGAACAGCCCACCGAGCCGCCCTCGCCGGGAGGGCTGCTCTGCCACCTTCGGGTGGCTCGGCTCTGCCGACGTGGTGTCGGTAGGCGTCAGATCGCCGGTGCCGGTGCCGGTGGTGGCGCTGTCGGTGGTGGCGCTGGTGGCGGCGGCACCGGATGGCGCGCCCACAGTGCCCGGGAACTCCGGCCGGCCCGGGTGTTCGGCCGGAGCAGCCGTCTCGCCCGCTTCGGTCGGCGTTGTCCGTGCCGTCGAGCTGTCCTGCGACCCGGCCGGCCCGCGGCGCCGAGAGGTGTCGAACGCGTTCCAGGTGCCGGCCCGGCTCAGGTCCGGCAACGGTGCCCGATGCCGGGGCCTGGGCGTCGGCCCGGTCGGCGCGTCGGGCCTGCTCGACCCCTCCGATGCCGTTGCCTCCGGGTCGGAGGCCTGCGGTGGCACCGTCCACGTCGAGGTGACCGGCCAGGCCGACGGCGCGGGCGTCCACCGGTCCGTGTCCGGGTCACTGGCGGCGGTGGCCCCGAACAAGCCGGCGGCGGGAACGTCCTCGGCGGCGGGCCGAGCGCTGTCGGTGTCATGAGCCCCGGCGATCGCAGCTCCGCTCGTCGTGTCGGCCGGTGCTGCCTTGCTTCCCGTGCCGGCCTTCGGGACGCGCGGGATGGCTTCCGCGCCAACCTGCCCGGCCATGGTGGACGGCGCCGCCGCTGCTCGCGTCGCGCCGGCCGCGGTGGCCGGTGCTGGTGTCGTCTCACTCCCGGTGGCCGGTGCCGGTGTCGTCTCACTCCCGGTGGCCGGTGCCGGTGTCGCCCCGGCTCCGGTGGTCGGGATCGGTGTGGCGTCGGTTGCCGTGGCGGGGGACTCCGGGCTGGCCGGCGCCTGTGTCGCGCCGTTTTCGGCGGTCGTCGAGGCGGCCGGTGCTCGCTTCGAGCCGGTGGCGGGCGTGGCCGTTGCTCGCTTCGCGCCGGTAGAGGTTGTCCGGTCTGCCACCGTGCCGGAGGCGGCAGCCGAGGCGACCTCGGAGGTCGAACTCGACCGCTCACCCGGGCTTCCCTGGCTGGGCGCCGGAGTGTCGGTGGCCGCGTCGGACGCGGTGCTGTCGGCGGACCTGCTCGGCCGGGTGCCCTTCGTGGCACCGCCGGTGGTCGTCTCGCGGGTGGTCGTTGCGTCGGTGGTCGTCCCGCGAGTGGTCGTCTCGCTTGTGGTCGTCTCGCGAGCGCTTGCCGAACTGGCGGGGGACCTGTCGTCAGCCACGTCGGAGGCGGTGGTGTCCGGGTTGGCTTTCGACTTGCGGCCGCGTCGCGGCTTGATCGTCAGCGGCGCCTCGGGCGTGCCGTGGTCGGCCGTGCCCGCGCTGCTCGCCTCCGTGCTCGTGCCTGACCCCGTGCCCGTCGAGGCAGTGGTGGCGGGACTGGGAACGTCCGTGCCAGTCGGGCCTGTGCTGGTCGCCTCGGCGCCGCTGTCCGTGCTGGTCGGGGCCGTGCTGGTCGGGGCCGTGCTGGTCGGGGCCGTGGTGCTCGCGGCGGCGCTGGTCCGGGCCGTGCTGCCGGTCGCGGGGATTGGCTCGTCCGAGGTGGTCGGTGCGCTGGCAGCGACCGCGCTGGTCGTGCCGGAGCCGGGTGCGCCCGTGCCGGTCGGGGTGGCGGCGGACGTGCGGGTGGTACGCCCACCGGTCGGTCTGCCGCTGGTCGCCGTGCTGCCGCTGGCGCCCGTTGCGGTGCTGCCGGTCGGCCCGTCGACCGCTCGGGCGTCCGTCGGGGTGGCGGCGTCGGCGCGTCCGGCCGTGGTGCCGGTCGAGTTGACGTTGCTGACGTCGGTGCCGGCCGAAGGCTCGGTCGTGGCCAGGACATCATTCTGGCGCGGGGGCGTCTGCCCTGCGGCGCTGAACTCACCGGTCGGCGCGGTCAGCCAGGCCGCAGGCTGAGTCGGGGCGGCGGGAGTCGAGGCGGCGGGAGTCGTAGTGGCGGGAGCCGGACCGTGTTGTCCGCTCGCTGTGGTCTCCGGCCAGTCCCAGTGGGCGGGGACGGTGCGTACGGCATCGGGGTCGCCAGTCGCCCACGGACCCGCAACGACGCCGGCGGGCTTGGTGCTGGTGGCCAGCTCGGCGTTGGTCGTCTCCGTGTCGGTGCGCTCGGCGCTGTCCCGGTCGTTCGCCGCGCCGGGTAGCGCCGGGCCGGCGGGCAGCGGGCGCAGGATGGCGGTGGGCTCGATCGCCTGCGGATCGGTGGTACGGGTGCCCGTCGGCCAGCGCAGCAGCGCGGCGGCGGCCGCGCCGAGCGCTCCGGCGAGGATCGCGATCAACGAGCCGTAGTAGGGGGCGGTCTGGTAGCGGTCCACCGCGTCGCCCGGACCGGCGGTCAGGTAGGCGAACGCCACCAGCACCGGACCGGCCACCCCGGTGGCCCCGCTGACCAGTGGAGCCTGACCGCGCCAGCGAGCCAGCCCGGCGGTCGCCGCGCCGGCCAGCAGCGCCACGATGGGCAGCAGGAGAAGCGCCAGCTGCTGTGCTGCGGCGTCGTCGAGCCAGCTCGGCTCCAGTACGCCGAGCCGGACGGTCGGCAGCGGGCCGGCCGTGCCGAGCGACGGTAGGACGGAGACCAGCGCCAGCAGCCAGACCGCGCCGGCCACGGCCGCCATGTTCCATCCCAGCTCGGGCCGGAACAGGACGGCGATCGCCGCGCCCGCCCCGATCACCGCACCGACCATGGCGCAGATGCCCACCGCCCAGACCGGGTCAACGGAGATCAGCTCCGCGGCGCGGGCGGGCTGCATGCAGAGCGGGGCGATGACTGTTGCGCCGAGCGCTGCCGCGCCGCCGACCGCCAACTGCCGCCCGGTGCTGGCCGCCGGGGCGTCGCGGCGAGCGAGGCGGCCGGTCAGGACGGCGCCGGCGACGGCTGCGTTCGCGGCGAACCAGCCCACCCAGACGAGCTGGGCCGGCCACTGGTTGACTGTCGTACCGGTGAATGCGCCGGTCAGGCGGACGATGCCGAAACCGTACGCGACGCCGAGCTGGCCGGCTCCGGCCAGCACGCTCACCCCGAGCGCCGTGAGCAGCAGTCTGCCCCAGGTCCGAAAGGCCATGTCCGGCACGTTACGCACCTGGTACACCCGATCGCCACCGGCGCGCCGCGAGGCACGCCGGTGGCCATCGGCGGGTCTACTTGAGTTCGACCAGCCGCGCCAGGTAAGTCGTATCCCCGACATTGGTCAGCATGTGCACAGCGCCCGGGTCCCGGTAGACCACTCCGCCGGTGGGCTCGTCGGCGTCGATCAGGGTGCCGTCGATGGTCTGTACGACGTTCTTGGCGCCCTCGATCGCCACCACCAGGTAGGGGTGGTCGTGCCGGTGCAGCGGTTGCCGCTCGCCCGGCTCGAGGCGGATGTGCCAGACCCGGACCCGGTCGTTCTCGAACACGATCTCCTGGCCCACCGGCCCTAGTTCGGTTCCGTCGATCACGTCGGTCATCGTGCTCCGTCCAGTTGGGGCAGCACCTCGGCGGCGATCAGCTCGAGGTGGTCGAGATCATCGAAGTCGATCAGGCGCAGGTGGACCCGGGTGGTGCCGATCGCGGCGAACTCGCCGAGCCGCTGCGCGAGCTGCGCGGGGGAGCCGACCACCGGGTCCTCCGGTGGCAGCGCGCTCTTCTGGTGCAGGGGCGCGGCCCGACGCTGGGCCTCCGCGTCGGTCCGGCCGATGGCGACGACGATCCCGGCGGACAGCACCAACGGGGCGCGCCCGGACTCCGTCCGTCCGGTGCGCTCACACGTCTCGCGCACCCGGTCGTACGCCTCGGCGGTGGCGGCAACGGACTTGAACGGCATGTTGAACTCGTCGGCGTACCGGGCGGCCAGTTCGGGTGTGCGCTTGGGGCCACGCCCGCCCACGATGATCGGCGGGCCGGGTACCTGCACCGGCTTGGGCAGGGCGGGAGCGTCCACCAGCCGGTAGTGGTCGCCGGTGAAGCTGTAGGTCCCGCCGGGCGGGGTTGCCCACAACCCGGTGATCACCTCGAGCTGCTCGGCCAGCCGGTCGAAACGCTCGCCGACCGCCGGGAACGGGATGCCGTACGAGGTGTGCTCGCGCTCGTACCAGCCGGCGCCGATGCCGAGGTCGACCCGGCCACCGCTCATCTGGTCGACCTGCGCGACCATCACCGCGAGGGGGCCGGGCAGGCGGAACGTGGCCGACGTCACCAGGGTGCCGAGTCGGATCCGCTCGGTTTCCCGGGCCAGCGCGGCGAGGGTCAGCCAGGCGTCAGTGGGGCCGGGCAGGCCCGGGTCGGCGCCCATCGACTGGTAGTGGTCGGCGCGGAGGAAACCCTCGTAGCCGCAGGCCTCGACCAGCTTGGCGAACCGGAGCTGGGTGTCGTAGCTGGCGCCACGGTTCGGCTCGGTGAAGACCGACACCCGCATGGTCAGTGTCCTTCCGCGCCGGCGGTGGCCGGCTGTTCGCGTTCCATCAGCAGTTCGTGCAGGTCGGCGCTGACCTGGGCGACGTCGGCCAGGTGGGCGTTACGGCCCAGGGTGCGGGGCCGGGGGATGGTCACGTCGACGACCTTGCGGATCCGGCCGGGGCGGGGGCTCAGCACGACCACCCGGTCGGCGAGCAGCACCGCCTCGTCGATCGAGTGGGTGACGAAGACGATTGTCGGCTTGTTCTCCATGTGCACCCGCTGGAGTTCGCCGGAGAGTTCCTCGCGGGTGAGCGCGTCCAGAGCGGAGAACGGCTCGTCCATCAGCATCACCCGGGGCTCACCGATCAGAGACCGGCAGAGCGACACCCGCTGCTGCATGCCGCCGGAGAGTTCGTGCGGCAGCCGCTTCTCGAAACCGGCCAACCCGGCGACGTCGAGCAGTTGCTGGGCCCGCTCCCGGTGCTTGGCGCGGCTCCAGCCGAAGATCTCCACCGGCAGCAGGACGTTGTCCAGCACTGTGCGCCAGGGCAGCAGCGCCGGCTTCTGGAACAGCATGGCGATGTCCTGGCGGGGGCGGGTGATCGGCGTACCGGCGACGGTGATCTCACCGGCACTCAACGGGAGCAGCCCGGCGATCAGCCGCAGCAGTGTGGACTTGCCGCAGCCGGAGCGGCCGAGCACTGCGACGAACTCGCCCTCGGCGACGTCGAGGTTGATGCCGCGCAGCGCCTCCACCCGGCCGGATCGGCCCTCGAAGGTACGGGACACCCCGGACAGTCGGATCATCTCCGGCGTACCTCCGCTGAGTCGACGGTCAGGAATCCGACAAAGGCTAGCCGCCCCGTCGAGGTATGGCACCGGCTGGGGTGGTCGTCAGGTTGTTTCCGTTCCGCAACCCGATACGCCTGGCGTCGCAACTGTGGGTTTCTCGTACGCTGTGCCCGCGAAGAGTCCCCCCACGACGGCGGCGCCCGGCTTCCACCCCTCCCGCCGGCCCGTCACGACAACCCCCTCCGGTGGCCTGCCGGCCCCGGTCGGAAAGGACATGGTGCACTGATGAGAAGGCTGACCCGTACGGTCGCTACGGCCGCGCTGGCCACCGCCCTCGCCCTTGTCTCCGCCTGCAGCAGCGGGTCGGATTCGGCCGACGATGCCAAGGGCGGCGACGGCAAGACGCTGGAGAAGGTGACCTACCTCACCTCGTTCGGTAACTTCGGCCGTGACTCCTACGCCTGGGTGGCGAAGGACAAGGGCTTCTTCAAGGAAGCCGGCTTCGACGTCGAGATCAAGGCTGGTCAGGGCACCGGTGGCGTGATCCAGACCATCGTCGGCGGCCAGGCCGACTTCGGCCCGATCGACCTCACCGGCGGCCTGCTCCAGCTCGGCAACGGCCAGGCGAAGGACTTCACAGCGGTGGCCGCGATCCAGCAGCGCACCATGGCGGGCATCGCCACCGTCGAGGGCAAGAACATCAGCTCGCCGAAGGACCTGGAGGGCAAGAAGCTCGCCGACACTCCCGGCTCCGTGGTCCGCAACCTGTTCCCGACGTACGCCCGGCTCGCCGGTGTGGACGCGACCAAGGTGACCTGGGTCAACGGTGAGGCGCAGAACCTGATCGGCACGCTGGCCTCCGGCTCGGTGGACGGCATCGGTCAGTTCGTCGTCGGTCAGCCGACCATCGAGGCGGTGGCCAAGAAGAAGGCCGTCATGCTGCCGTACAGCAACGTGATGCAGGACCTCTACGGCAACGTGCTGATCACCTCCTCCAAGATCGCCAAGGAGAAGCCCGAGATGGTGAAGAAGTTCACCGCGGCGCTGCTCAAGGGCCTGGAGTACAGCCTGGCGAACTCCAAGGAGGCCGCCGACATCCTGAAGAAGAACGTCGACGCCACCAACCCGGTCTCCGCCGCCGCCGAGCTGGAGCTGATGGCCGCGTACGTCCGTTCCGGCAACACCGGCACCGCGATCGGCACGCTGGACAGCGGTCGGGTCGCCAAGAGCATCGCCATCCTGCAGGGTGCCGGCGCGCTGAAGCAGAACATCACCCCCGAGCAGATCATCGACTTCAGCCTCGCGCCGAAGGCCTGATCGTCCGGTCGTCATCAGGGGGTACGTCCCGCCGATCCCGGTGGGACGTACCCCCGTCGCTCGTCGGCCCCCGGCGGGCCGTGGGATTTCGAGGAGGACAGAGATGACCGACGTCCGGTCAGCGGACCCGGCGGTGACGGAACCCCCGCCCCCGGGTGCCGGCCCCGAGGCGGGACGCACGGGTCGAGGTGCCGGTCTTCGGGCCGGGGCCGACGCGGTGCTGCCCGCGGTCGGCATCCTGGTCGCGCTGGCGGCGTGGTGGCTGATCGCCCGGCTGGAACTGGTCCACCCTTTCGCCCTGCCGCCGCCCGGCGACGTGTTCAGCGCGTTCGTCGACAAGCCCGCCCAGATGCTTGAGCACACCTGGGACACCACGCTGGAGATCCTGACCGGCTTCGCCCTCTCGGTGGCCGCCGGTGTGCTGATCGGGCTCTCGCTGGCCAGTTCCCGCACTGTGGAGCGGATGTTCACGCCGCTGCTGGTCGCTGTGAACGCGGTGCCGAAGATCACGCTGGGCCCGCTGCTGGTGGTGGCGCTCGGCTGGGGCCAGAAGCCGATCCTGACCATGGTGTTCCTGCTCTGCTTCTTCCCGATCGTGCTCTCGACCGCGACCGGGTTGACCACCACGCCGGCCGACCTGGCCGAACTGGTGCGTTCCTGGAACGCCTCCCGCTGGCAGGCGTTCCGCAAGGTGCGCTTCCCGGCCGCGTTGCCGCAGATCTTCGTCGGGCTCAAGGTGGCCATGCCACTGGCCGCGATCGGCGCGGTGATCGGTGAGTTCCAGGCCGGCGAGAGCGGCCTCGGCTACGTCATCACGCAGTACGCCGGCATCGGCGACGCCGCCACCGCCTGGGCGGCGATCATGCTGGTGGCGCTGGTGAGCATCCTGCTCTATTCGGCGCTCCTGCTGATCGAGCGGTTCGCCCTCCCCTGGGTACGAGAAACCACAAGCAGCCGCTAACCCAACAGAGCGAGATCACAGAGCAGCACCAAGACCCAGGTCAAGATCAACACTAAGAAACGCGCAGGGCCGGCCTCCCAGTGGGAGGCCGGCCCGTCTTGTCGACGCTGCTGGCGCAAGGGGTGTGGGGGGCCCGGGGCCGGCGGGGGGGAAATACAGTGCCCCCCCGGGCCCGGCCC
>NZ_JBEZGK010000022.1:57245-109975 GCF_040649935.1 Micromonospora sp. NPDC048842
ACCGTCGCGCCGGGACACCGCCACCTCGAACGCCGTGCCCTGCGGGGTGTAGCGGAAGACGTTGCCGATCACCGCGTCGAGCGCGGCGGCGCCCGGAGCCGGGCACGGTCGGCCACACCCCACCCGGCACTCGACGAAGGGCCGGGGAAGCCCGCCAGATGAAAGGCCCCAGCGTTACCCCGCCAACCGCCAACGACCATTGCGGGCGACCAGCGTGGTGAGCGCCTGCGGCATCAGGCCGCTGTGGTTGTCCGGCGTCATGCGGATCGGGCCGGAGAGGCCGTCCATCTGGGACGTCTCCAGCACGTCCCGGATGCCGTTGCGGTCCACCTTCCCGATCTCACCGCCGGCGCGCAGTTCGGCGTCGGCGATCAGCTGGACGGCGTCCGCGGCGAACGACGAGGACCCGTTGTAGCCACCGAAGCGGGCCGTGTAGTCCTGGAACCATTGCCGCCGCGCCGCCTTGGCCGGCGTGGTAGCGATCACGTCATCGATCACCATGGTCTGCGTGAAGATCAGGGTGGCCTTCTCCGTGGCCTTGGCCGCCGCGCCGAGGAAGAGGTCCCCGGCCGCTGCCGCGTCGAAGTAGATCGACCCACGGAAGATGGTCTGCTGGACGCTGGTGGCGGCCAGTGTCGCCTGCTCCGGCGGGGTCCAGAAGACCATCGCGTCCGGCTTGCCCGACGCGAGCTGCTGGACCTGCTGGCTGACGTCGGTGTCGGTGGTCTTGATACGTTGCTGTCGGAGCGTGATCTTGGCCTTGTCCAGCTCGCTCTTGAGCGCGGTCGCGCCCTCCTGGCCGTAGTCGTCGTCGCTGACCAGCATCCCCACCTTACGGATGTTGTTGCGGCGCAGTTCGGTGGTCAGTGCGGCGGCGCTGTCCGCGGCGTTAGGGCCGAGCTTGAACACGTAGCGCCGTTCAGCGGCTGGCGCGGCGATCGCGCCGGAAGCGGCTAGCGCAATGGTGGGAATCCGCTTCTCGTTGATGGTCCCGACAGCTCCGACAGCGCATTCGTTGCAGCCGCCCATGATGATGGCGCTGACCTTCGAATCGCTGCTGAAGTCGACGATGTTGCGAAGTGACTCGGCCGAGTCGGAACGGTTGTCCTTCACCTTCAGGTCGATCTTCCGGCCGTTCAGTGCTCCGGAGGCGTTCAACTGATCGACCTTGAGTTTGAGGGCGCGCTGGTATGTCCGGCCAACCGTGGCTGCGGCGCCGGAGAGTTCGAGATCGGCGGCGATCACGATCGGACTCGTGTCCTTCTCCGCCTCGCCAAACTGGCAGCCGGTGAGCGTGGTGGCCACTACGGCCGATGCGAGCGCCGCGATGGTCGCGGAGCGGATGGGGCTCAACTCAGTCCTCCAGGTGCGGGCGCGGGCGCTGCCCGGTCACCGCCGCTAATCCGTCCTCAGTGGAGGACGGGATCTCCTCTGCCGTACGGTGTGCGCGAAGCCTGCAAAACCTTGCCAATGGCCGGCGCTGTGGTCAAGCGCGGACCCCGGCAGCACTTTCGGGACGGCCATCCCACATGCTGGGGTAACGCAATGTTTGCAAAAGCTCACTTTGCATACACGCGTGACCACTCTGGAGTTACATGCCCTGTTCAGGGGCTTGCGGAAATGAAGGTATCAGTTGCCCGGATCACGGGATGCGCTCCGTCCGACCGTTTCCTACCTCACTGCGGCTTCCCAAACACGATCATCTCTGATGAAATCGCGGCCGTGCCGCGCGTGGTCCCCTCCGCTTACGGCATGGCTCGGCGGCTCAGGCGGGGAAGAAACGACGGAGGCGATGTCGTGAGCACCGGACCGACGACCCTGCCCGCGCTCGGCGATAGCGGTCGGCCTGCGCGCCGACGCATGCCGAGACTGCGTGACGCCCGGATCCGGTCCAAGTTGGCGTTGATTCTGGTCGTCCCGGTGGCGGCGGTGATCGCGCTGGCCACGGTCCGGCTGATCTCCGTCGGCGAGGGCGCGTTCGACGCCACGCGGGCCCGGTCACTGACGGCCCTCTCCGTCGACGTCACCGCCCTCACCCAGGACCTCCAGTCCGAACGGATGGCAGCGGCCGCCTACCTCGCCGCTCCGCAGCAGCCGGCCGACGCGTACAACCTGCGGGTCCGCCAGACACAGCAGCGTGTGGACGAGTACCGCGCCGAGCGGGGCCGGATCGGCGACGTGCCGGCAGCCCTGCGAGACCGGCTGGCCGCCATCGACGACCACCTGGCCACCCTGGACAGCACCCGTCAGGAGGTGCTGGACCGCCGGCAGATGGCGGTCGCCGAGGCAGTGCTCCGCTACGGAGTCATCCTCACCGACCTGGTCTCCTACGGTGACGGCCTGGCCCAGCTGCCCGGCGACGAGAGCCTGGCGGACAGCCGCCGCGCGGTCGCCGCCTTCGCCCGCGCCAAGGCTTCCGTCGCCGAGGAAGAGGCAGTCGCCTTCACCGCGCTGACGGCCGGCCAGCTCGACTCGGAGCAGTTCTCCTCCTTCGTGGCAACGTTGACCGGTCAGCAGGAGGCCCTGGTCGCCTTCTCGCTGGCCGCCGACCCGGTGCAGCGCGCCCTGGTCGACAGCACCGTCTCCGGCGACGCGGTCGGCCTGGCCGACCGGGTGGCCACCGACATCACCCGCTCGGTCGGACAGCGCCCGCTGGTCACCGCGCAGGACGCCACCGCGGCGATCGGCGCCGTGAACGACCTGATGCGCTGGGCCGAGATCCAACTGCAGGACCGACTGCTCCAGCAGGCCGACCAGGCCCGCTCGGACGTCATCCGGCAGGCAGTTGTCGAGTCGATCCTGGTGCTGCTGACCCTGATCATCGCCGTGTCGCTGGCAGTGGTGCTGGCCCGCTCGCTCAACCACTCGCTGCGCCGACTGCGCGAGGGCGCTCTCTCGGTGGCCAACCACGACCTGCCCGACGCCGTGCAGCGGCTGCAGAACATGGGCAGCGTGGGTGACGGCGGGGTGGACGAGATCGTCCGCCAGGTCCGGGACCCCATCCAGCTCAACACCCGCGACGAGGTCGGTCAGGTGGCGCTGGCCTTCAACGTCGTACACCGGGAGGCGGTGCGGGTCGCCGCCGAGCAGGCGGCACTGCGTACCAGTGTCTCTGCGATGTTCCTCAACCTGGCCCGCCGTAGTCAGACCCTGGTCGACCGGATGATCGGCGAGCTGGACGCGATCGAGCGCGGCGAGGAGGACCCGAAGCGGCTCGCGCAGCTCTTCGAACTCGACCACCTGGCCACTCGAATGCGCCGCAACGACGAGAACCTGCTGGTCCTGGCCGGCGCCGACTCCGCCGCACCGCGTCACGACAACGCGCTGGTCGTGGACGTGCTGCGCGCCGCCCAGTCCGAGGTGGAGCTCTACAACCGCATCGAGTTCGGCACTGTCGACACCGACATCGAGGTGGCCGCGCACGCCGTCAACGACGTGGTACGTCTCGTCGCCGAGCTGCTCGACAACGCCACCCGGTTCTCACCGCCGAACACCACGGTGGTCGCCGACGGTCGGCGGATCCGCGACTACGTGCTGATCCAGATCGAGGACCGCGGGCTCGGCCTCACCGACGACCAGCTCGACTCGCTCAACCGACGGCTGGCCGCCCCGCCGAGCGTGGACGTCGCCGCGTTCCGACTGATGGGTCTGGCCGTGGTGAGCCGACTCGCCTCCCGCTACGGCATCCGGGTGGAGTTGCGCCGCAACGTCGAGGGCGGCACCGTCGCCCAGGTGACGTTGCCCGCCGCCACCGTGGTGCTGCCCAGTAACCGGGGCCGCGAGCAGGTGCTCACCCGGCCGCGTCAGCCGATGGCCGTGGAGCAGGCGCCGCTCACCCCGGCCGGCCACGCCGAGCAGTTCGCCGGTGCCGCGACGACGGCGGCGACGTTGCCCGACCAGTGGCGGACCAGTCCGCCGGCACCCACCCAGTGGCAGTCGCCACTGGACTCGCGGGACACCACCCCGGCCGTGCAGGCGGGTGGCTACACCGGCCCGCGCTCGACGATGCCACCGGCACCCGCCGCCCCCGCCCCGGCACCCGCCGCCCCGCTCCCGCCGGCCCGGCCTGCCTACAGCAACGGTGCGGGCGCCTCGCTGGGCAGCCCGACAGTGGCCTACCCGACCGTCGACCCGCTGCCCCGACGCGGCTCAACCCCGGACGCCCCGGACACCGCTGGTGGGCGCGGCACCCAGGGCCTCCCGGTCGGACCGGTCGCCGGGCCGGGCGCGGTGGCACCGCCGGCCGTTCCGCCGGTGCCCGCCGCACCGGTCAGCACCCGGCCCGACTTCCCGGCCGAGGCTCCGATCTTCCGGGAGATGGAAGCGGTCTGGTTCCGGTCGCACGGCGACGACGCCACCGCGATCTTCACCCGGCCCAACTTCGACGAGCCGCCCGCGCCCGCCACCACCGCAGCGGCCGACGCCGGCCTGCGCACCGGCAACGGCGGCCAGCCGAGCGCCGGGTCCGTGCCGGCCGCGTCGCCGGCCCGACCGAAACTGCCGACCCGTACCCCGGGCAGCTCCGGCACCGACGGCACTGCCACTCCGGGCGCCGACGGACTCGGTGCCACCATGGACGGTTTCGGGGCACGGCCGTCGGCGCCGCCGACGTACGCCCCGCCTCCGGCCGCCCGGACGGCTCCGGCCGCAGCACCCGCCCCCGACCCGGCGGCCTGGCGTACGGCGGCGGACGAAGGCTGGTCCCGGGCCAGCCGGGCTGCCGAGCCGGCTCCCGCCGGGACCACCCGCTCCGGGTTGCCCAAGCGGGTGCCGCAGCAACAGCTCGTGCCGGGTGGCATCGAGCCGAAGAGCGGCCGGGACCGCAGCCGGCGGACCCCGGATGAAGTACGTGGTCTGCTGTCGGCCTACCACCGCGGTGTGCAGCGCGGTCGGACGGCCGGAACGGACCTGAACAGCACCTCGACCAAGGAGAGCCGATGAACAGGCCAGCTGCCATGCAGGACATGGGTTGGCTGCTCACCAACTTCGCCGACAGCGTGGCGGGCATCGCCCACGTGGTGGCGGTGTCCGCAGACGGGCTGCTGCTCGCGTCCTCCCGGGATCTGCCGGGGGACCGGGCGGACCAGCTCGCCGCGATCACCTCCGGGGTGGTGAGCCTGACCGAGGGCGCGGCCCGGATGTTCAGCGCGGGCGGGGTGTTGCAGACAGTCATCGAGATGGACAGCGGGTATCTCTTCCTGATGTCGATCAGCGACGGCTCCTCGATGGCCGTGCTGGCCGCGCGCAGCTGCGACGTGGGCCAGGTGGGCTACGAGATGGCGCTGCTGGTCGAGCGGGTGGGTGCCGCGCTGGTGCCGCTGCCGCGCGACGCGGTGCGCTCTTAGCACCGGAAGACGGCGCTCATTCCGAGCGCCGGACCAGGGACGAGAGGCGGCACAGTCCGGCTCAGCAGAGGACGAGGAGGTGATCGGGAATGGACCAACGACGCGCTGACCCGCGTGGCGCGCTGGTGCGTCCGTACGCGGTCACCCGTGGTCGTACCGAGCCCCGGCAGGACATCGCTCTCGAGGCCGTCCTGACCGCCTCTCCCACCCAGGTCGCCGAGTCCCGCTTCGCCGGGCACGACAAGCACCGAATCGCCACGGTCTGTGAGGGCCGAGCACAGTCGCTGGCGGAGATCGCCGCGTATACCCGGATGCCGCTGGGCGTCGCCCGGGTGTTGGTCGCCGACATGGTGGCCGAGAGCCTGCTGACGTTACACACTGCTGCTCCCGCCGAGGGGTTCGAGGAGCGGATGGAACTGCTTGGAAGGGTGCTAAGTGGACTTCGCAGGCTATGACCCCGCAGGGGGGCGGCCGGGCCGGGGAATCGTCTCCGCGAAGATCGTCGTCGCGGGCGGCTTCGGCGTCGGTAAGACGACACTGGTCGGGGCGATCTCCGAGATCACACCGCTGACCACCGAGGCGTTGATGACCGCGGCGGGTGTCGGCATCGACGATCCGTCCAAGGTGCCGGGCAAGGAGACCACCACGGTCGCCATGGACTTCGGCCGGATCACCATGGCTCAGGACCTGATCCTGTACCTCTTCGGTACACCGGGTCAGACTCGGTTCTGGTTCATGTGGGACGAGATCATCCGTGGGGCGGTGGGCGCCGCCGTGCTGGTGGACACCCGCCGGATCACCGACGCCTTCGCCCCGCTGGACTACTTCGAGAACCGCAACCTGCCGTACGTGGTGGCGCTGAACAAGTTCGACGGCGCACCGCAGTACGAGGCCGAGGAGGTCCGCGAGGCGCTGGCCATCTCGCCGCAGGTGCCGCTGGTGATGACCGACGCCCGGCAACGGGACTCGGTCAAGCAGGTGCTGGTGACAGTTGTCGAGCACGCCATGCTCCGGCTCCAGTCCGAGCACGGGCGGGGCTTCCCGACGCCGGTCGGCTGAAACGTCGCGTCACGGCCGGCTCGCGACGGCCGGCCGTGACGCGTTCAGTCGACCCGGAGCCGATAGCCGCGCTTCACAACGGTCTGCACCACGCGGGGCGCGCGCAGGCCGGCCCGTAGCCGGGCGACTGCCATCTCCACTGCGTGCTCGTCCGCGCCCCGGGGCAGCGTCCTCAGCAACGCCGTGCGGGACAGCACCCGACCCGGGGTCTGGGCCAGCGCCCGCAGCACCGCCATCGGCGCGGGCGCGAGTGGCCGCAATTCGCCGTCGATCACCGCGGCGTGCCCGCGCAACGTGAGCAGGTGCCCGCCGGCCTTGAACGTCACGGTCCGGCGGGGCAGCTCGTCGACGATGGTCCGCACCAGCGCGCCCAACCGGGCCCGACCGGGCGCGCTCACCGGCACCCCGTGCCGCAACAGCGGCTCGGCGGTCACCGCCCCGACGCAGCTGGCCAGCACGTCGCTGCGCAACGCGGACAGCACCGCGTCGGTGCGGTCGCCAGCGGCCCGTAGCAACGCCTCGGCAGCCGGTGCCGAGGTGAACGTCACCGCGTCCACCAGCCGACCGGCGATCAGGTCGATCAGCCGGTGCAGCGGCGCCGGATCGGTCGGCGGCGCCCAGCGGTAGACCGGCACCTCGATGACAGTGGCGCCCGCCGCCTCCAGCGCGAGCGTGCACTCGGGCTGCCGCTCGCCGTGCAACTGCATGGCGATGACCTGCCCGGCCACGCCGCGCCGGCGCAGGTGGTCGACCACCTCGTCGCAGCTCTCCGAGGCGGGCGACCACTGGTCGTGTAGCCCGGCCGCCCGGATCGCGCCGCGTGCCTTCGGGCCGCGCGCCACCACGTACGAGCTGGCCAGCACGGAGCGCAGCGGCTCGGCCAGCCCCCAGCCCTCGGCCGCCTCCAACCAGCCGCGCATGCCGATGCCGGTGTTGGCCATCAGGATGTCCGGCGGCTGGTCGAGGCAGGCGCGGGTCGCCTCGCGCAGCTCGGTGTCGTCGGACAGCGGCACGATCCGCAGCGCCGGGGCGAGCACCACCCGGGCGCCCCGTCGTTCGAGCAGCGCGGCCAACTCGTCGCGCCGCCGGTCGGCGGTCACCCCGATGGTGAAGCCCGCCAGTTCTTCCCGCATCAACCCTCCTGTCGCAGCCGCACCTCGACCAGCCCGTTGCGGCAACGTGCGTCGTGGCGGGCCACAGCCACCCCGGGCAGGTCGAGGCAGTGCCCGCTGCGCAGGTCGTACACCTGCTTGTGCAGCGGTGACGCGACAGTCGGTACTCCGCCACGGCTGCCGACGATGCCCCGGGACAGCACGTACGCCCCGGAGACCGGGTCGCGGTTGTCGATCGCGAACAGCTCGTCGGCGGTCCGGAAGAGCGCGATCTGCACCCCGTCGACCAGGGCGGCGACGCCCCGGTCCGGTTCCAACCGGTCGAGCAGGCAGACGGTGGTCCAGGTCAGCGCGAGGGTCTGAGTCATCGCCGTACCTCCGGTAGGCCGAGGGTGACCGGTTGCCGACGGTGACCGTTCGTCGGCTCGGATCCGGTCGGGGACTGGTCGCGTACGGGGACCGGCTGGCCGCGTTCCCGGGTGAAGGTGATCGACGGGTCCGGCACGTCGGGAGCGTTGACGAAGGAGGTGTAGCGGCGCAGCCGATCCGGGTCGTCCAGGACGTCGCGCCACTCGTCGGAGTACGACGACACGTGCTGGGCCATGGCCGCGTCGAGGTCGTCACAGAGCCCCAACGAGTCGTCCACGATCACCGAGCGCAGGCGGTCCAGGCCACCGTCCATCGCTTCGATCCAGCCGGCAGTGCGTTGCAGCCGGTCGGCGGTGCGGATGTAATACATTAAGAATCTGTCGATTAGTCGAATCAGAGTTTCTGTCGACAAATCAGTGGCGAACAGGTCGGCGTGCCGGGGCCGGAAACCACCGTTGCCGCCGACGTAGAGATTCCAGCCGGTCTCGGTGGCGATGATGCCGAAGTCCTTGCTGCGCGCCTCCGCGCACTCCCGCGCGCATCCGGAGACCGCCGACTTGAGCTTGTGCGGAGCACGCAACCCGCGATAGCGCAGCTCCAGCGCGACGGCCAGCCCCACCGAGTCCTGCACCCCGTACCGGCACCAGGTCTCGCCCACGCACGACTTCACAGTGCGCAGCGCCTTGCCGTACGCGTGCCCGGACTCGAAGCCGGCGTCGACCAGCCGCCGCCAGATCTGCGGAAGCTGCTCCACCCGCGCCCCGAACAGGTCGATGCGCTGCCCACCGGTGATCTTCGTGTAGAGCTGGAAGTCCCGGGCGACCTCGCCGATCACGATCAGCTTCTCCGGGGTGATCTCGCCGCCCGGGATCCGGGGCACCACCGAGTAGCTGCCGTCGCGTTGCAGGTTGGCCAGGAAGTGGTCGTTGGTGTCCTGCAACGACGCCTGCTCACCGTCGAGCACGTGCCCGCTGCCCAGCGAGGCGAGAATCGACGCGACCACCGGCTTGCAGATGTCGCAGCCACGGCCCCGACCGTGCTCGGCGACCAGCCGGGAGAAGGTGCGGATGCCGCGGACACGGACGATCTCGAACAGCTCCCGCCTGCTGACGTCGAAGTGCTCGCAGAGCGCGCTGGACTGCGCCACCCCGGCCGCGTCCAGGAGCTGCTTCAGCATCGGCACGCAGGAGCCGCAGCTCGTGCCGGCCCGGGTGCACGCCTTCAACGCCGGCACGTCGGCGCAACCGTCGGCGATGGCGGCGTCCACGTCGCCCCGGGTCACCGCGTTGCAGGAGCAGACCTGAGCGGCGGCGGGCAGCGCCCCGGCGTCCGCGCCGCCGCCGTCGGGGGCGAGCAGCGCCAGCGGCGCGGCCGGCAGCGGGCCGCCCACACTGGCCCGCAACGTCGGGTACGCGCTGGCGTCACCCACCAGCACCCCGCCGAGCAGGGTGTGCGCGTCGTCGGAGAGAACCAGCTTCGCGTAGACGCGGGTGGCCGGGTCGGTGAACGTGACGTCCAGGCAGCCCTCGGTCGTGCCGTGGGCGTCGCCGAACGAGGCCACGTCGACGCCGAGCAGCTTGAGTTTGGTGGCGGTGTCCGCGCCCGGGAAGGTCGCCGCGCCGCCGACCAGCCGGTCGGCCACCACCTCGGCCGTCGCGTACCCCGGCGCGACCAGACCGTGACAGGTGCCGTCGACCGCCGCGCACTCTCCGACGGCCCAGATCCGCTCGTCGGCGGTGCGGCAGGTCGCGTCGACGAGCACCCCGCCGCGCGGGCCCAGCGGCAGACCGGCGTCCCGGGCCAACTGGTCCCGGGGCCGGATGCCGGCGGCCACCACCACCAGCTCGGCGTCGAGGGCGGTGCCGTCGGAGAGTTCCAGGGCCGCGACGCCGCCGTCCGGGCCCTGACGGATCGCTGTGGTCGCCACCCCGAGATGGGTCCGTACGCCCAACTCGTCGACGTAGCGGCGGAGCATCGCGCCGCCGGCCTGGTCCACCTGCACCGGCATCAGCCGGGGCGCGAACTCGACCACGTCGGTGCTCAGGCCGAGCAGTCGCAGGGCATTGGCGGCCTCCAGACCGAGCAGCCCACCACCGATCACCGCGCCGACCCGCCGGCCCCGCGCGTACGCCCGGATCGCCGCCAGGTCGTCCAGGGTCCGGTACACGAAGACCCCGGGCAGCTCCGTGCCGGCCACCGGTGGCACGAACGCGTACGACCCGGTGGCGAGCACCAGCGCGTCGTAGCGGTATTCGCCGACGGCGGTGGTAACCACCTGTCGGTCCCGGTCGACGGCGGTTGCCGGCTCGCCGAGTCGCAGCCGCACCCCGTCGTGCGGGGTGTGCAGGTTGAGTTCGCTCTCACCGACCCCGTCGAAGTACGCCGAGAGCCGCACCCTGTCGTACGCCGGGCGCACCTCCTCGGCCAGCACCGTCACCCGCCAGGTGCCCTGTGGGTCACGGGCGCGCAGCGCGTCCACGAAACGCTGCCCGACCATGCCGTTGCCGATGACGACCAGTTCGCCGCCGCTCATCGCGTCACCTCCACCGATTCCGCCTGGCTCAGCCAGTCGACGATGCCGCTCACCGCGTCCCGGCATCCGCCGCATCCGGTGCCGGCCCGCGTCGCGGCCACCACCGCATCGACAGTCCGGGCGCCGGAGCGCCAGCTTCTGACCAGTGCGCCCTTGCTCACCGTGTTGCACTGACAGACCGTGGCCGCGTCCGGCATCAGCGCCGGTGAGGCGGCCGGGGTAGCGCCGGCCGCGCCGAGTGCCCTGCCGAGCAGCAGCGCCCGGCGGTCACTCGGCACCGGCTGACCACGGTCGAAGAGTTGAATCACAGTGCCGACGGCCGGGTTGTCGCCGAGCAGGATCGCGCCGATCAGCCGCTCGTCCCGGATCCGCAGCCGGGCGTAGGTGCCCCGGGTCGGGTCGGCGAAGGTCAACTCCTCGTCCGGCCCGCCACTGGCCGCGTCACCCATCGAGGCCAGGTCGATCCCGGCGGCCTTCAGCCGGGTCACCACCGGGCGGGGCCGGTAGCGGGCCAGGGGGTCCGTCCCGGTCAGCACGTCAGCGAGCACCTGGGCCTGGGCCCAGGCGGGCGCGACCAGCCCGGTGAGCACGCCGTCGTGCTCGGCGCAGTCGCCGATCGCCGAGATGGACCGGTCGCTGGTGCGCAGCCGGTCGTCCACCACCACGCCGCGCCGCACGGTCAGGCCGGCGGCCTGCGCGAGGGCGGTGTCCGGGCGTACGCCGCAGGAGAGCACCAGCAGGTCGGCGCGGAGCGACCGGCCGTCGGCCAGGTCGAGGCGGACACCGCTGGCGTCCGCTGCCACGCCTGTCGCCGACACCCCCAGTTGGACGCTGACGCCGAAACCGGCGAGCGTGCCCGCGAGCACCGCGCCGGCGGTCGGGTCCAGTTGCCGTTCCATCAGGTGCTCTCTCGGGTGCACCACAGTGGTGGCCAGCCCCCGGGTGGCCAGCCCTCGGGCGGCTTCCAGGCCGAGCAACCCGCCGCCGAGCACCAGCGCGCTGCGGGCGCCGTCCGCCGCTGCGAGGATCCGGCGGCAGTCGTCCAGGGTCCGGAAGGGGATCACGCGCTCCGGCAGGTTCGTCGGGTCGAGGCCGGGCAGTGGCGGCACCACCGCACGGGCGCCGGTGGCGAGCACCAGGTGGTCGTATCCGATCCGTTCGCCGTCGTCGGTGCGGACCTCCCGGGCGGACCTGTCGACGGCGGTCACGGGTACGCCGCTGCGCAGGTCGACGCCGTGCCCGGCGGCTTCGGTCAGCTCCACGTCCGGCTCGTCGATCCGGCCGGTCAGCAGGGTGGAGAGCAGGATCCGGTTGTACGCGCGGTGCGGCTCCGCCCCGAGCACTGTGACCTTCCGGTCTCCCTCCCGGGCGTGCAGCTCACCGGCGAGGCGGGCGCCCGCCATCCCGTTGCCGACGATGACCACCCGGGCGGTCATGCCTTCTCCACCCGTACCGCGCAGATCTTGAACTCGGGCATCCCGGAGATCGGGTCGACCGCGTCGTTCGTCACCGAGTTGGCGCGTCCCGCCCCCGCGTAGTGGAACGGGGCGAACACGGTGTCGGGTCGGATCCCGGCGCTGAGGCGGGCCGGAGCGGAGAACTCACCTCGGCGCGAGGTGACCCGCACCGGGTCGCCGTCGTCGATGTCCAGCCGGGCGGCCAGGTCGGGGTGCAGTTCGACGAACGCCTCCGGGGCGGCGCGGCGTAGCGCGGCCACCCGTCGGGTCTGGGTGCCCGACTGGTACTGCGCCAGCACCCGACCGGTCGTGAAATGCAGCGGGTACGTGTCGCAGACCTCCTCGGCGGCCGGCCGATGGTCGACGCTGTGGAAGCGCGCCCGGCCGTCCGGTGTGGCGAACCGGTCGGCGAAGAGTCGGGGCGTGTCCGGCCCGTCCTCGGTCGGGCAGGGCCAGTAGACCCCGTCGTCGGCGTCGATCCGGTCCCAGCTGATGCCGGCGTAGTCGGCGGCCCCACCGGCGGAGGCGCGGCGCAGCTCGGCGAAGACGGCGGCCGGGTCGGCCGGGAACCGAGCCGCCGCGACGGCGGCCGGTCGCACACTGGCCGGGTCGGCGTCGGCCGGGTTGGCGTCCGGCGATTCCGCCTCGGCCAGCCGTGTCGCCAGGTCGGAGATGATGGCGAGGTCGGTCCGGACGCCCGGCGGGGGCGGTCGTAGCGCGCGTCGGCGCAGCACCCGACCTTCCAGGTTGGTCATGGTGCCGTCCTCCTCGGCCCACTGCGCGGTCGGCAGCACGATGTCGGCCAGCGCGGCCGTCTCGGAGAGCAGGAGGTCCGCGACGACCAGCAGGTCGAGGTCGCGCAGTCGGCCCTCGATCCGGGCCGCCCGGGGTGCCGAGACCACCGGGTTCGACCCGAACACCAGCAACGCGCGCGGGCCACCCGGGGTGCCGAGCGAATCGAGCAGCTTGTAGGCGGGGACTCCCGGGCCGGGCAGTTCGTCGGCCGGCACGCCCCAGACCCCTGCCACGTGCTCCCGGGCCGCCGGGTCGTCGATCCGCCGGTAGCCGGGCAACTGGTCGGCCTTCTGCCCGTGCTCCCGCCCGCCCTGGCCGTTGCCCTGGCCGGTGAGGCAGCCGTACCCCGAACCGTCGCGGCCGGGCAGACCGAGGGCCAGAGCGAGATTGACGTACGCGGTGACGGTGTCCACCCCCTTGGCGTGCTGCTCGGCGCCGCGCGCGGTCAGGATGATCACGCGACCACCGGTGCCCAGCGCTCGGGCGGTCGCCTCCAGGTCGGCCACCGGCACGCCGGAGAGCTGTTCCGCGCGGGCCGGCCACCAGGCGGCGACGCCTCGGCGGACCGCGTCGAATCCGGTGGTGCGGTCAGCCACGTAGGCCCGGTCGACCCAACCCTCGGTGAGGGCGATGTGCAGCAGCGCGTTTGCCACCGCGAGGTCGGTGCCGGGCAGCGGTTGCAGGTGCAGGTCGGCCTGGCGGGCGGTGGCGGTGACCCGGGGGTCGATGACGATCAGTTTCCCGCCGCCCCGGCGCTGCTCGGTGAGCCAGCGCACCAGCGGCGGCATGGTCTCCGCCGGGTTCGCCCCGACCAGCAGCAGGGTGTCGGCCCGGCCCAGGTCGGCGAGGGGGAACGGCAGCCCACGGTCGATGCCGAAGGCGCGCATCCCGGCGGCTGCCGCCGAGGACATGCAGAACCGTCCGTTGTAGTCGATGTGCCTGGTGCGCAGCCCGATCCGGGCGAACTTCCCCAACGCGTACGCCTTCTCGTTGGTCAGGCCACCACCGCCGAAGACGGCGACCGCGTCCCGGCCGGCGTCGCCCTGAACGGCGCGGATGCCGGCGACCACCCGGTCGAGCGCGGTGTCCCAGCTCGCCGGGTGCAGTTCACCGGTGGCCGGGTCGCGCACCAGCGGAGTGGTCAGCCGTTCCGGGTGGTCGAGCAGTTCGGCAGCGGTCCAACCCTTCTGGCAGAGCCCGCCCCGGTTGGTGGGGAACTGGCGCGGGTGGACCGTCACACCGGCGTCGTCCGCGCGCAGCGTCATCCCGCACTGCAGTGCGCAGTACGGGCAGTGCGTCGCCACTTCCCGGGGCGTCAGCCCAGGCGGAGTCGCCGACCGTGCACCGTCTGTCATGTCGGGAAAGCGTGCCGCCGAGCGGTTTCCGGTCCGGGTCCCTTCTGTTTCGGTCCTGTCAAGTGGGGCTCACACCGCACAGGAGCAGCGGGTGTGACGGGTGGGTGACGGCGGCCGCCTCGGACGGACGCCCGCCCAGCGCGGCCATAGCGGACCTCATCCCGCGGGGAGCGGTCAGAGCAGGTCAGCGCAGGTCGGCGTGGTGTGAGGGCGGCGGGTCACCCGACTCTCACCGGACTGCGCTTGACGGGAACGCGGGTGGTTGGGAAACGGGCCGCCGGGCGGGCGTGTTCGGCCAGATCAGGCCCGCGGGCATCACGAACAGGGACCGGCGGGCGACCGCATCGCCATTCGCGGCCAGCTCGTGACCGTCGATCCACAGCCACCCGTCGTACGTCGGGCAGTCGAGAACGCGAATCACGTGGACGAAGATCGGGCGCAGGAACTGCACACTCGCGGGGCGGGTCAGGTGCAAGACGTCGCCCGTGTGCGGCTTTCGCGGTGTGGGCTTCGGCTCGGGTCTCCGATCGGACGGCTGGTCCGTCAGTGCTCGTCAGTCGAGATCTTGGACAGTTTCCGTTCTGACGTAACGGAAACTGTCCAAGATCTGAGCAGGTCGAAGGCGGCCCCGCCACGAACGCGTTAGCCGCGTTCCGTGAGATCTACCGGCCGCGCCGTCTGATCCCCCGGGAAGCACCCCCCGAAGCCTCTCCCCCCGCGCTTCCCGCGCACCGCCCTCTCCTGCGGCGATCTTGCATTTTCTGTGGCGGCATAAAGGATGAGTGCGACGAAACGACGACCGGAAGTGCAAGATCGGCGGCGGTCTCGATGACCACTGGCCCTTGAGTCGCACCGGGGGGCTTTGGAGCTGAATCTTTGACGACATCAGCGCTGTTCGCTGGCTTATAATGTGGGAAAGTTTTCTCAATAAGTGGGAGGCTGCGATGAGTGTGACGGACGTTTTCGACGCGGTTGCCGGCACCTACGACGAGGCGCGCAGGCGGCTGATCCCGTGCTTCGACGCCTTCTACGGCACCGCCGTCCAGGTGGCAGCGCCGCCGTTGCGGGCCGCGCTCGCTGCCGGGCGTACCCCGGAGGTGTTGGATCTGGGCGCCGGCACCGGCCTGCTCTCGCTGCTTCTGTCCGCCGCGGTGCCCGGAGTCCGGCTGACCCTGGTGGACGGAGCGCCGGCGATGCTCGCCCGCGCCACCGACCAGTTGGACGCGCGGTCCGTGCCGCACCGGACGGTCCACGCCGATCTCGCCGACGAACTGCCGCCGGGCCGGTACGACGCGGTGGTCAGCGCGCTGGCGATCCACCACCTGGACGACGCCGGCAAGCGCGCGCTCTACCGGCGGGCCGCCGCCGCGCTGGTACCGGGCGGGGTGTTCGTCAACGCCGAGCAGGTCGCCGGCCCGACCCCGGAGCTGGACCGGCGCTACGACGAGGTGTGGCTGGAGCGGATCACCGAACTGGGCGCGTCCCCCGACGAGATCGCGGCTTCCCAGGAGCGGATGCGCCACGACCGCCCGGCCACGGTGGCCGACCAGTGCCGGTGGCTCGCCGAGGCGGGCCTTGCCGACGTCGACTGCTACTTCAAGGAGTGGCGCTTCGCGGTGTTCGGCGGCCGGGCCGGGTAGGCCCGACGGAATGTGCGTTTCGCCGCCCGGGGGCGAGCCGCCGAGCGGAGGGATGACTGTTGGTCACACCGCTGGGTAATCTGCTCGGCATGACTGCCAAGGTGACTCTCTCGTTCACGGACGAGACGATCGAGGAGGCGCGGCGGTTCGCCAAGCGTGAGGGGCTGTCGCTCTCCGCGTGGATGGACCAGGCCGCCCGGGAGAAGGCGCTGCGCGAGGTCTTCACCGCCCACGCCGCCGCCGTGGGCCGCGCCAGCCTGGATCTTGAGTCTGCCGCGCTCGCCGACGCCCGCGAGGTGGGCATGGTCAACGACCTGTTCTCCGGCGGACGGCCGCGTGCTGCGTAGGGGTGAGATCTGGCGCATCGAGGGCGCCCGAGAACGCCTCGGCCTCGTGATCAGCTCGGACGTCTACAACTCCACCGACGTGCCCATCGTGATAGTGGTCGAGGTGGTCGAGGAGTCGCTCCTGCGGGACTCGCCGCTCGCCGTGTCGATGGGCCGGTACGTGGTGATGCCCGACCGGATCTCCTCGCCCATGAAGAAGTGGTTCACCGCGTGCGTGGACGTCGCCGACACCGACACCATGCTCCGGGTGGGCCGCGCGCTGCGCATCCTCCAGCAGCTCTGATCGCGCGCGAAGGAAGCTCCGATAGTGCCGCCCCGGTGGCGTGCTCACCATCGCCGCCGGCCCGTGGTGCGGCAGCCGTTTCCGGCCCGACCCGCGACGGGCACTGCCAGGTAACCGGGTGTTCCTAGCGTTTCCCCTCGTCACATCGACGAGGAGGAGCCGCCGTGAGCACGCTCACCAGCACCGTAGTCACCGCCGAGCCGCCTGCCGTCACCGGTCGCCGGCAACCGCTGCGCGACTGGCGCCCCGAGGACCCGGACTTCTGGCAGGCCACCGGCGCGCCGATCGCCCGACGCAACCTCTGGGTCTCGATCTTCGCGGAGCACGTCGGTTTCTCGGTGTGGAGTCTCTGGTCGGTCACAGTGCTCTTCCTCGGCCCCGCGTACGGCATCGATCCGGCCGGGAAGTTCCTGCTCACCGCCGTGCCGGCCGCCCTGGGCGCGGTGCTGCGGCTGCCGTACACGCTGGCGGTGGCCCGCTTCGGTGGACGACGCTGGACGATCATCAGCGCGCTGCTGTTGCTGGTGCCCGCGGTCCCGATGACGGTACTGCTGGAACCCGGGGTGTCCTACACCACCCTGATGGTGCTCGCCTGCCTCACCGGGGTCGGCGGCGGCAACTTCGCCTCCTCGATGGCGAACATCAACCTGTTCTACCCACAGCGGCTCAAGGGACGGGCGCTCGGGCTCAACGCCGGTGGCGGCAATCTGGGCGTACCGGCCGTGCAGCTTGTCGGCCTGGCGGTCCTCGCCACCGCGGGGGCCGCGTACCCCCGGTTGGTGCCGGCGGTCTACCTGCCGCTGATCGTGTTGGCCGCGCTGGCCGCGGCCCGCTGGTTGGACACCGTGCCGGGGGCGCGCAACGAGCCGGGCGCGTTGCGGGAGGCGGCCCGCGATCCGCACACCTGGGTGATGTCGCTGCTCTACATCGGCACCTTCGGCTCGTTCATCGGCTTCGGTTTCGCCTTCGGCCAGGTGCTCCAGCTCCAGTTCGCCGAGCGGTTCCCCACCCCGGTCGACGCCGCCTGGTTGACCTTCCTGGGTCCGCTGGTCGGCTCGCTGATCCGGCCGCTGGGCGGGCACCTCGCCGACCGGCTGGGCGGGGCACGGGTGACCTTCTGGAACTTCGTGGCGATGGCGGCCGGCGCGAGCACAGTGCTGTACGCGGCCCGGGAGCGCTCGTTCGGGCTCTACCTCGCGGGGTTCCTCGCCCTCTTCGTCTTCTCCGGCGTCGGAAACGGCTCCACGTACAAGATGATCCCGGCGATCTTCCGAGCCCGGTCGGCGGACGCGGTGGCCACCGGTCAGCGTGATCCGGAGGCCGCCGCGCGGTGGGCGCGACGGATGACCGGCGCGTTGATCGGCATCGCCGGTGCGATCGGCGCCTTCGGCGGGGTGCTGGTCAACATCGCCTTCCGCCAGTCGTTCCTCAGCTCGGGCAACGCCGACGCCGCCTACCTGGCGTTCATCGGCTGGTACGCGTTGTGTTTCGCGGTCACCTGGGTGGTCTACCGCCGTCCGAGGGCCGGTCGACTCGCCAACGTGTGAGCTGAGACACCCTCGGCGCGTCGCCGCGCGGGACCCCACCCCCGTTTTGACCTGCGGACGGGGCGCCGGGTATCGTTGCCTGCTGTTGTACGACATCCAGAGGCGTGCCCCTTCAGGTACGCTTGGTCGTTCGTGCGCGCTGGTCCGGCCTGCTAGATCTGGTCACCTCGGCGCGCGACCCCAGACCGACGACGAGACAAGGTAGACCTGTGCGTACGTACAGCCCGAAGCCGGGTGAGATCGAGCGTCAGTGGCACGTCATCGACGCCTCTGATGTCGTGCTGGGCCGCCTGGCCACCCACGCCGCCACGTTGCTGCGTGGTAAGCACAAGCCGACTTTCGCGCCGCACGTCGACACGGGCGACTTTGTCGTCATCGTGAACGCGGGCAAGGTTGCGTTGACCGGCAACAAGCGCCAGACCAAGGTCGCTTACCGCCACTCCGGTTACCCGGGTGGTCTGAAGCAGATCGGTTACGACGAGCTGCTGACCAAGCGTCCCGAGCGGGCCATCGAGCTGGCTGTGAAGGGGATGCTCCCGCACAACAAGCTCGGCCGTCAGCTCATCAAGAAGCTGAAGGTCTACGCCGGTGCCGAGCACCCGCACCTCGCGCAGCAGCCGGTGCCGTTCGAGATCAAGCAGATCGCGCAGTGAGCGCGGGCGAAGGAAGCAGCATGACCGACATCATCGAGACCGAGGTCGCCCCGGAAGCCACGGAGGCCCCCGAGGCCACCGAGGCGCCGGCGCCCGTTGCCCGCGCGCCTCGTGGTGACCGGCCGATCCAGACCGTGGGCCGCCGCAAGGAGGCCATTGTCCGGGTTCGCCTCGTCCCGGGCACCGGCAAGATCACCTGCAACGGCCAGGACCTCGAGGCGTACTTCCCGAGCAAGGTGCACCAGCAGCTCATCAAGGACCCGCTGGTCACCGCCGAGAAGCCCGAGCAGTTCGACGTCATCGCCAACCTGCGTGGCGGCGGCACCACCGGCCAGGCCGGTGCGCTCCGGCTGGGCATCGCCCGTGCGCTGATCATCAACGAGCCGGACGACCGCCCGGCCCTGAAGAAGGCCGGCTTCCTCACCCGTGACGCCCGGGTCAAGGAGAGCAAGAAGTACGGCCTCAAGAAGGCCCGTAAGGCTCCTCAGTACTCGAAGCGCTGATCTTTTCCAGCGCGTTGTACTTCTGACGGACGGCCGGTCCGCCTCCCCCTCGGGGAGGCGGGTCGGCCGTTCCGCTTTCTCCTCACTGGCAGTGCTCTTTCGGAGGTTGGCGGGTATGGGTCGGTTGTTCGGCACGGACGGCGTACGCGGGCGGGCAAACGCGGATCTCACCCCGGAATTGGCGCTGGCGCTCGCGGTGGCCGCCGCGCACACACTCGCCGAGACGGACCGCAGTCATCCGCCGCTCGCCGTCGTCGGTCGCGACACCCGCGCCAGCGGCGAGATGCTGGAGGCCGCCGTGGTCGCCGGGCTGACCAGTGCCGGCGCCAACGTGGTTCGGGTCGGCGTGCTGCCCACGCCGGCGGTGGCGTTCCTCACCGCGGAGGCCAAGGCCGACCTGGGTGTGATGCTCTCCGCGTCGCACAACCCGATGCCGGACAACGGCATCAAGCTCTTCGCCGCCGGTGGGCACAAGTTGCCCGACGAGATCGAGATGCAGATCGAGGCGGCCGTCGAGACGAACGCCACCACTGCCTGGGACCGGCCGATCGGTGCCGGCGTCGGCCGGGTGCACGACCTGCTCGACGGTGCCGATCACTACGTCCAGCACCTGGTGGGCACCGTTCCGCACCGGCTCGACGGGATCAAGGTAGTGGTCGACTGCGCCAACGGCGCCGCCGCCGAGGTCGCCCCCGTCGCCTACCGGGAGGCCGGCGCGGAGGTCATCGCCATCCACGCGGAGCCCGACGGGCTGAACATCAACGACGACTGTGGCTCCAACCACATCGAGGCGCTGCGCGCCGCAGTGGTCGAGCACGGCGCCCACCTGGGCATCGCCCACGACGGCGACGCCGACCGCTGCCTGGCGGTCACCGCCGACGGCGACGAGGTGGACGGCGACCAGGTCATGGCGATCCTCGCGCTGGCCATGCGGGACGCCGGCACGCTCACCCAGGACACCCTGGTTGCCACCGTGATGAGCAACCTCGGGCTTCGACTCGCGATGTCCGCGCAGGGCATCCGCCTGATCGAGACCAAGGTCGGCGACCGGTACGTGCTGGAGGAGCTGCGCGCCTCCGGGCTGGCGCTCGGCGGTGAGCAGAGCGGCCACATCGTGATGCCCGCGCACGCCACCACCGGCGACGGGGTGCTCACCGGCCTGCACCTGATGGCTCGGATGGCGGCCACCGGCCAGTCCCTCGCCGAGTTGGCCTCGGTGGTCACCAAGCTGCCCCAGGTGCTGATCAACGTGCCGGTCGGCGACCGGACCGTCGGCGCCGCCGCACCCGCAGTACGCGCCGAGGTCGAGCGGGCCGAGGCGGAGTTGGGGGAGACCGGCCGGGTGCTACTGCGCCCGTCGGGCACCGAACCGCTGGTCCGGGTGATGGTCGAAGCGGCCACCGAGGCGACCGCCCGTGAGGTCGCCGAGCGGATCGCCGAGCTGGTCCGCACCGCGAGCCCGGTCGCCTGAGACCTCCTCGGGGCGGCGTCACAACCGCAGTCGAGCCGCCCGCTCGTACGTGTCGGCGGGGTCCTCGCCGTCGGTGAGGTCGAGGTCCTCGGTGACGCGTCCGTCGGTCAGTCGGACCAGTCGGTCGCAGCGGGCAGCGATGGCCTGTTCGTGTGTGGCGAGCAGGATGGTCATGCCGTGCCGTTCACGGAGGTCGAGCAGTAGGTCGAGGATCTGCCCGCCGGTGGTGGAGTCGAGGTTGCCGGTGGGCTCGTCGGCCAGCAGCAGGCCCGGCGCCCCCATCAGGGCGCGGGCGATGGCGACCCGTTGCTGCTGGCCACCGGAGAGCTGCGCGGGCAGGGCGCGTTCGCGCCCGGCCAGGCCGACCGCGTCGAGCAACTCGCGGGCTCGGGTCGCGTGATCGGCCCGGCCCCGGCGAGGGAGGACCGGCGCGATCACGTTGTCTAGCACGGTGAGTGCGGGCAGCAGGTGGTAGCGCTGGAACACGAAGCCGACCCGTTGCCGATAGCGGGCCAGTGCGGCCCGACGCAGGTCGCTGACCACCACGTCGTCGACTGTCACTTTGCCCTCGTCGGCCTGCTCGATCGCGCCGATGAGATGCAGCAGCGTCGACTTGCCCGACCCGCTCGGCCCGGTCAACGCCACCACGGTGCCAGCCGCGACGGTCAGGGACACGTCGTCGACAGCTGTCAGCTGGTCCGCCCCGGTGCCGAATCGTCGTGTCAGGTGGTCGACCGAGATCGCGCTGCCGATCTGATCGCTCATGACTGTTACTCCTCTGCCAGAAGTCGGGCGGGTCGTAGGCGCGGCAACAGGGCGGCGGGCACCAGCGCGGCGACGGCGCTGACCAACGCGCCCGCCAGCGCGACCAGCACGGCCACCAGGAGCAGCGCGCCGGGAAGGGCGCCGATCAGCCAACCCGCGCTGGCCAGGCCGACCGCCGCGCCGGTCGTCGAACCGACGAGCCCCAGCGTCAGCCCCTCGTAGCCGACCAGCCGGCCGAGTTCGGCGTCGGTCCAGCCGATCGCCCGCAGGGTCGCCAACTCGGCGGCCCGGTCGCGGATGTTCAGGTAGAGCACGTCCGCCACCGCGGCGGCACCGAGCAGCACGGTCGCCGCGGCGGCCACGGTGTCCGCGCCGCGCACGCTCAGCGAGACCACGTCACCGAGCAGGCTGCCGACGATCGTGCCCCGGAACGCCCACGCGGCGGCGGTGACAAGCGTCAGCGCGGCCACCCCGATGGCCAGCGCGCCGGCGCCGAGGAACGTGCGCCCGGGGGTACGGGCCAGATTCACCAGCGCCAACCCGAAGAGGGTGCGTGGCCGGCGTACCCAGCCGGCGGGAGCGACGATCGGCCGGAGGGCGGCGGCCGGGTGGGTGCGCGCGGCCCGCAGTGCCGGCACCAGGCCCGCGGCCACCGCGAGCAGCAGGGCGATGGGTACGGCCAGGGCGGATCGCCGCCAGTCGACGTCGATGCCGAGTGCGATTCCGAGCGGAACCGCGAGGGTCAGCGACAGCAACCCCGCGATGAGCCCCAGCAGGGCCACCTCGCCCAGGATCAGCGCCGCGATGCGGCGGACCGGCCAACCGAGACAGGAGAGAACCGCCAGCTCGGAGCGTCGGTCCCGGACGGCGGCGCTGACCGCGTTGCCGAGGAACAGCACGCACACCACCAGCACCAGTACGAAGAGCACCAGGCTCTTACGGTCCACCGCCTGGGTGATGACCGAGGCCACACCAAGCGCGGACCAGTTCTCGGTCAGCCGCAGCATCGGCCGGCCGAACGAGCCGGCGGGCAGCTCCACTGTCTGCGGCGCCCCCGACGAGCCGAGGGTGATGTCGACGTCCAACCCGGTACGTGCCGCGATCTGCTCGGCGACCAGTCGGACCCGCTCGGCCGATCGCTCGCTGTAGCCGCCCACGTCGGCCACCCGTACCCGGACAGCGCTGATCGGAGCCTTGGCCTGTGGCCCGCCGCCACCCTCCAGGATCTTCGGCACGCTGCCGAGGTTGGTGAGGAGCAGCGGCGGCGCGGACAGGTAGCCGGCGGGATTGCCGCTGGGCGCCAGCGGTTGACCACCCAGCGCCGCCCGGCTGCGGCCGTCGGCACCCTGTGCCGTCGGCGCCTGGTAGGTCTCCAGCGGCAGTTGGCCGAGATCACTGAACCCGGCCAGCCGGTCCGGGTCGAAGACACCGACGGCCCGCCAGAAACGATTGGCGCTGTTCGCGCCCACGGGTAGCGGCAGCGCCCGTATCGATCGGGAACCGGTGTCGTCGGCGAGCCAGGGTCGGGGCAGCGGGTTGATCGCCTCCAACTTGCCGTACACCTCGGGGTTGCCGGGTGGTTGCTGGCGGGCCCGCAGGCTGCCGTCTGGTAGCGGGTCGTACTGCACCTCGGCCGACTGCACGACCGTCTGAAGTTGACCGTGGCAGCACCCGCCCAGGGAAAGCTCCTCGGTGAGCATCGCCTGGTGCCCGGCGCTGAGGTCGTGCCGACCGGACCCGGCGGGAGTCCCTCCAGGGCGGCTCAACGTCTCCTCCAAGTCGATCGCCTCCACCCCGGCGGGGCTGATCGCGAGCCGGGTGAACCTGGCCGCCAGCGACTCGTCGATGAAGGGTCGGTTGGTGACGAGGACCGGGACCTCGTGGTTGTCCCCTGAGCCCCGGCGGTTGACGGCGACAGTGTCGTCGGTGCGAACGGCTCGACCGGTGACCACTGCGTCGTCGAGTCCGACGAGTTGGTCCTCGGCCGCCGGGTCCACAGCGGCCAGGAGGAACGGCACGGTCAGGTCGTACGCCATCACCAGCCGGTCGGTGGGTGTAGCGGAGCCGTCCCGGTCGGTCGCGAGGATGTAGGAGTCGGCTTGGAACCGGCCATCGGGCAGCAGTTGGACGGCGTGCAGGGACCAGTCCTCGCGCTCGGAGTAGGTGCCCGGGTTGCCGAGCAACGCGTATCCGGGATCGCAGATGGGCAGGCTGCGCCCGTCCGGCTGTACCTCGCGGGGGGTCGGCCCGCAGGTGTCCGACCAGGAGTAGGACCGCCCATCGGAGTACGGCACCGTGTCACCGTCGATTCCCCTGTTGATCCGGGGGTAGATCAACGGCTTTGTGGTCACGTACACGTACCGGGGTTTGCCCGGTGCGCTGGAGAGACCGCGTTCGGCGTGGAAAGTCGGGTCGACCCGGATGACCTGCTGCTCCAGCGAGCGGTCGACGGCGTCGGTGAGGTCGATCGGCGTCGGCAGCAGCGTGGTGGAATAGCCGAGCATCGCGATCGGGGCCGCCACCTCGATGCCGGGGACCGCGGTCACCTGCTCGTACTGCTCGGTGGTGATGCCCCCGAAGAGCCCGGAGAGATAGTTGGGGCGGACGAGCCCGCGCTCGGCCTCCAGCGGGGTGCGGGTCCCCTTCGGGCGGACCAGGATCTCGTAGGCGACCTGGGTGTTGCGCTCGACGGTGCCGGTGACGTCCAGGTGGGAGGTGGTGGTGGCGCCGGTCAGGACCACGAAGCCGGTGGTAGCCACCAGCACGCCGACCAGCAGCGCCACCGACCGTCCCGCACGGCCGCGCAGCTGTCTCCAGATGAAGCCGAGCATCGCGCCTCCCCGTGTGCTGTCCCCCACTCTGCGCGATACATTGTGACAATGCAAGACCCGTACCGGAGGTGACATGGCGATCCAGCACGCTGTTCTCGCCCTGCTCGCTGGTGGCCCCAGCCACGGCTACCAGCTCAAGGGCGCGTTCGAGGCAGCCGTCGGCCCGCAGTGGGGGCCGCTGAACATCGGCCACCTGTACCAGATCCTCGATCGGCTCTCCCGGGACGAGCTGGTCGTCGCCGAACGGCAGCCGCAGCCGATCAAGCCGGACCGGGTGGTCTACGAGATCACCCCGGCCGGCCGCGCGGAGTTGGCACGGTGGCTGGCCGAGCCGAGCCCGCGCAGCGGCGGATTCCGGGACGACTTCTTCCTCAAGGTCACCGCCGCCGCCCGGTCCGGCTCCGCGACCACGGTTCGCGCGGTGCTGAGCAACCAGCGTGGGCACCTGCTGCGCGAGCTGCGCAATCTGGACGGCCTACGGAGGGCCGCCGAGGACCCGGTGGTCGGGTTGCTGCTCACCGCGGCCAGCCGGCACGTGACGGCGGACCTGTCGTTCGTGGACGACGCCGAGTCGGTGCTGCTCGGTGACGAGGGCCAACTGCTCACCCGACTCGCGACGTCGACAGCGGATCAGTCGGCGACCGACCCGGGATCGACCGGCTCCGGGCGGGTCAGCGGCCCAGGCCCAGAGCGTGCAGCCGGCTGACCGCCTCGGTCAGCACCTCCGGGCGCTTGCAGAAGGCGAACCTGACCAGCCGCCGGCCCGCGTCGACGTCGTCGTAGAAGACCTGGGTGGGCACCGCCACCACACCGCAGCGCTCCGGCAACGAGCGGCAGAACTCCACCCCGTCCCGGCCGCCGAGGGCGGTGATGTCGGCGGTCACGAAGTACGTCCCCTCCGAGTCGAGCACCTCGAACCCGGCGTCGGTCAGACCACCGACGAGCTGGTCACGCCGCTGCTGGAGACTGTCCCGGAAGCCGGTGTAGTAGTCGCCCGGCAGGGCCAGCGCCACGGCCACCGCCGGTTGCAGCGGCGCGGCGTTGACATAGGTGAGGAACTGCTTCACCCGGAGCACCGCCGAGACCAGCGCCGCCGGGCCGCTCGCCCAGCCGACCTTCCACCCCGTGCAGGAGAACGTCTTGCCGGCCGACGAGATGCGCAGAGTCCGCTCCCACATGCCGGGCAGGCTGGCCAGCGGCACGTGCGGGCTCGCCGCGTCGGTGAAGACCAGGTGCTCGTACACCTCGTCGGTGACCGCGTACGCGCCGAACTCCTGGCACAACTCGGCGACCTGCGCCAACTCGGCCGGGGTGAAGACCTTGCCGGTCGGATTGTGCGGCGAGTTCAGCAGCACCAGCCGGGTGCGCGGGCCGAACGCCGCACGCAGCGCCGCCGGGTCGAAGGCGTACCGGCCGTCGGCCGAGGGGCGCAGCGTCACCGGCCGGCGGACCGCGCCGGCCAACGCGATCGAGGCGGCGTACGAGTCGTAGTACGGCTCGAAGCAGACCACCTCGTCGCCCGGTTCGCAGAGAGCGAGGATGCTCGCCGCGACCGCCTCGGTAGCGCCCGCCGTGATCACGATCTCGCTGTCCGGGTCGTACCCCAGGTCGTAGAACCGCCGCTGATGCGCCGCGACGGCCGCGCGCAGGGCGGGGATCCCCGGGCCGGGCGGGTACTGGTTCTGCCCGTTGCGCAGCGCCTCGGCGGCGGCGGCCAGCATCTCCGGCGGACCGTCGGTGTCGGGAAACCCCTGCCCGAGGTTGACCGCGCCGGTCCGTACGGCGAGTGCGGACATCTCGGCGAAGATCGTCGTGCCGAACGGCCGCATCCGGGCCACCAGCGGGTCGACATCGGTGCTCGTCGTCACCTGCGCCAGCCTACGGGCACCCACCGCCTGAACCCCAGCCTCACTGGGGCCGACAACTGGTCGACCAGTACCCCCGGGTCTTGTCGACGACCGGCTTGCCGACGCCGGTGACGGTGACTGTGCAGTCGAGTGGTCTCTCGCCCTCATCGTCGGCCCATCTGGCCTCCACCATCACCCTGGTCTTGCCGTTGGTGCGAATGGTGGTACGCCAGGGCAGCTTCTGGCCGTCGACGTGCATCAGATCGCTCTCGGCGTCGTAGTACGCGATGTCCGCCGTACCCGAGCCGGTGACCTCGTAGACCACTGTCACGGGTGCCGGTCCTGAGGTCGGTCGGGTGATCGGTTTCTTGCTGGGGGTGGGAGACGCGGTGGGCGGCTGCGGCGCTGTTGGTCGCTCCGGGATGATCGGCCCAGTGGTGGGCTCCGTCCAGCCGTCGTCGTCGGGGACGACCCATGGCTCCTCGGCGGTCGGGTCCGGGTTGGTCGAGCCGAGCCACAGGCCACCCACGCAGAGGCAGCCACACACGAGTAGGACGAGTGCCACGACGGCCGCGACGACGATCCCGATAATCCGCCCGCTGCTCGTGGCCGGCTTGCCGGGAACCTGCGGATACCCGGGGTAGGCGTACGGCGGCGGATAGCCGGGCGGCGGCCAGCCAGCGGCCGACGGCTGCCGGTCGGGCATGGGCCACCCCGCTGGCGGTGGCGATCCGGCCGACGGCGGGCCTGAGGCGTCGGGCGACCACGGAGGCGTCTGCGGGTCGGGCGTCCACGGCGTCGCGGACGGTTGTGGCGTCCACTGGGTGGCGGGCGGAGACGGCGTCCACGGCGCGGCCGGCGGGGCGGGTGCCCAGGGGGCCTGCGGTGCCCACGGCTGACCCGGCGCCAGCGGGTCGGGGGCCGGAAACGGAGCCGAGGACGGCGGCGCCGTCGGATCCGGCGGGGGTACGGGGGAGGCCGGGTCCGGAGCGGATGAGGGAGTCGGGTCGGGCGGAGGCGCGTCGGACATGGCTGCTCCGGGCGGGAGTGGGTATGGGACGAACGGGCCGTGGACGGGAGCGCCAAACCCGCCGAGAGACTGTCGCACCCGAAGGCGTGTCGCAACCCCGCGCTGCGGAGCGGGCGCGAGCGGCCTGTGACGCTCGTCCCGTTGCGGCCGCGTAGGCACTGATCGCTCAGATTCCGTGATTGATAACCCGACTTTCGAGCAACCAACATGAGTGAAACTGGGTTAGGCTGCGGGCCATGTGTGGAATCGTGGGATACGCGGGCGCGCGCCCCGCACTCGGCATCGTCCTCGACGGGCTGCGGCGGCTGGAATACCGTGGCTACGACTCGGCAGGCGTCGCGATCGTCTGTGACGATCGGCTGCTGACCGAGAAGAAGGCCGGCAAGCTGGCCAACCTGGAGAAGGTGCTGTCCGAGCGGGCCGCCGACGACCCGACCTCCTGCGCGGCCAGCCCGATCGGCATCGGTGACGGCACCACCGGCATCGGGCACACCCGGTGGGCCACCCACGGCGGCCCGACCGACCGCAACGCCCACCCACACGTCGCCCCCGACGGGCGGGTCGCGGTGATCCACAACGGCATCATCGAGAACTTCGCCAAGCTCCGCGCCGAGCTGGAGGCCGACGGCGTCCAGTTCACCAGCGACACCGACACCGAGTGCGCCGCGCACCTGCTCGCCGCCGCGCTGGCCGACCTGCGCGCCGCCGGCCAGCCGGACAGCCCGCAACTGCTCGCCGCCGGCATGCGCGTGGTCTGCCAGCGACTGGAGGGCGCGTTCACACTGCTCGCGGTGGACGCCGCAGTGCCCGGTGCCGTCGTCGGCGCCCGGCGCAACTCGCCGCTGGTGGTCGGCCGGGGCGACGGGGAAAACTACCTGGCCAGCGACGTGGCCGCGTTCATCGAGCACACCCGGGAAGCGGTCGAGCTGGGCCAGGACCAGATCGTGCTGATCACCGGCGACAGCATCGAGATCACCGACTTCGATGGCCAGCCCGCCTCCGGCAAGGACTTCCACATCGACTGGGACTCCTCGGCCGCGGAGAAGGGCGGCTACGACTGGTTCATGCTCAAGGAGATCGAGGAGCAGCCGCAGGCCATCGCCGACACGCTGCTGGGCCGGCTCACCGAGAGCGGCGAGATCGCCCTCGACGAGGTCCGCCTCAGCGACCAGGATCTGCGCGACGTCGACAAGATCTTCATCGTGGCCTGCGGCACGGCTTACCACGCCGGCATGGTCGCCAAGTACGCCATCGAGCACTGGACCCGGATCCCGTGCGAGGTGGAGCTGGCCAGCGAGTTCCGCTACCGCGACCCGGTGCTCGACCGGTCCACGCTGATCGTGGTCATCTCGCAGTCCGGCGAAACTATGGACACCCTGATGGCGCTGCGCCACGCCAAGGAGCAAAAGGCCCGGGTGCTGGCGATCTGCAACACCAACGGATCGACCATCCCCCGCGAGTCCGACGCCGTGCTCTACACCCACGGTGGGCCGGAGATCGCCGTCGCCTCCACCAAGGCGTTCCTCACCCAGGTCGTCGCCTGCTACCTGATCGGCCTGCACCTGGCCCAGGTGCGCGGCATCAAGTTCGCCGACGAGGTGGGCGCTGTTGTCGCTCAGTTGCAGGAGATTCCCGGCAAGCTGCGTGAGCTGCTCAACCGGATCGAGCCCGTCCGCGAGCTGGCCCGGGAGCTGAAGTCCGAGCCGACAGTGCTGTTCATCGGCCGGCACGTCGGCTACCCGGTGGCCCTGGAGGGCGCGCTGAAGCTCAAGGAGTTGGCGTACATGCACGCCGAGGGCTTCGCCGCCGGCGAGCTGAAGCACGGCCCGATCGCCCTGATCGACAAGGGCACCCCGGTCATCTGCGTGGTGCCCTCGCCGGTGGGCCGGGGCATGTTGCACGACAAGGTCGTCTCCAACATCCAGGAGGTCCGGGCTCGGGGCGCGCGGACCATCGTGATCGCGGAGGAGGGCGACGAGGCAGTCGTCCGGTACGCCGACCACCTGATCTACGTGCCGCGTACGCCCACCCTGCTGGCCCCGCTCGTCACCACGGTGCCGTTGCAGGTGCTCGCCGCCGAGATCGCCGCCGCCCGGGGGCACGACGTGGACCAGCCCCGCAACCTGGCCAAGTCGGTCACCGTCGAGTAAGCCTCAGCGGCCCAGCACGACCCGGGCCATCCCGTCCAGCGCGGGATTGCCCGGGTCCCAGTAACCGGTGTGCCCGCCTCGCCCACTGCCGAAGACCCGACCGCCGAACCCGGGATCCGACGGGTCGTGCCCGAACCACAGTTCGTGCCCGGTCTGGCCCGGCCAACCCAGCACGGCGGCCAGCGGGGCCGTACGCAGCAGGGCCCGTCGGCCCAGCTCCTCCGGTGACCGGGCCGCCCGGATCACGTCGTCGGAGGCGCTGCTCGCCCAGACCTCCCCGGGTGGCACGCCCAGCTCGGTGGCGTGCGACGCGCCGACACCGGGGGAGCCGACGAAGACCAGCGCGTCGGCGGCCAGGCCGTGTTCCCGGGCGGCCACACCCACCACCAGCGAGCCGTAGCTGTGCCCGAGCACCGTCTGCCGGGCCGGCGGCCCGTCGTGGCTGACGCGCAGCCCCTCCTGGAAGCGGTGCAACGCCGGGCCGGCGTCCCGGGCCTGACCCGCCGAGGCGGCCTCGGTCAGCAGATCCGGAGCGTCGTAGTCCAACCAGAGCACTGCCGCGCTGCGCTCATCCGGGGCGAGAGCGGCGCACCGCTCCAGCACCCGGGCCGCCCTGCCCAGCTCGCCGGAGGCGTCGTCCAGGCCGGCGGTCATCCCCGGCACGTAGGTCAGCACCCGGTCGGCGTGGTCCGGGTCGCCGAGCGCCACCACCGCCCGGCCCTCACCCGCCGGATCCAACCCGAGTAGGTACGCCCGCGGCACCTCACCGGCCGTCAGCCGCCCGATCAGCGCGTCCAGACCGGCCAGCCGTCCAGTCACCCCGCGCAACCGGATCACCGCGAGCGGCCCCGGCGGCACCCGCGACAGCAGCCGTCGCCGCTCGGCCAGCAACTCCGCACGCCAGGCGTCGAGCAGTAGCCGGTTGGCCTGGTCGCGGGCGGCCACCGGCAGCCCGTCCAACCGGCCGACCACTGCCGGCTCGCGAACGATCAGCCACCGTCGCTGCGCCGGGGTCAACCCGGACCACCAGGCGCCGACCAGCGCGGGCGCGGCACCGAGGGCCGGTCGGCCCGGCGGGGGCGGGGACGCCCAACCGGTGCGGGCGGCCCTCGCCAGGTCATCCAACCGATCGGCGGCGACGCGGTCCGCGGCGGCTGCCCCGTCGAGCGCGGCACGCAGGGCCGCGGCCACTCCCGCCGCCGCGACCCCGGCCCGCTCGCTGGGCCGAAACCGGGCGGGATCGACACGCACCCCACCCGAGCGGTCCACCAGCAGGCCGGCAGCCTCGGCCTGGGCGACCGCCTGGGCGAGTCGCGCCTTCGCCACCGCCAGCCCACCGGCCAACTCGGCCAGCACCTGGTCGACCTCGATCAGCGCGGGTGCGATCGAGGCCAGCTCGTCCCGCAGACCGCTGAGTCGAGTGTCCGCCGCCGTCGCTGCCGCACCCGACCAACCGTCCCGCAACCGCCCACCTGCCGTGCGCAGCCCGCCGAGGCGCCGATCGAGTGGCCCGGCCAACCCCGCCCACGCCGCCCCGGCGGCCCGCCACCCACCGGGATCGACAGCCCACAGCTGTCGGTAGCCGACGCTGCTCACCGGGGTAGGGAGGCGAACCGGCCGGCGGCCCTGTCGTCCACCGTCTCGTACGCCTCGGCCGCTGCCCGGACCCCGCCGGAGGTCACCGCGACCCGGGCACCCAGCCGACAGAACCAGGCGTGCCCGGCCGCCTCCAACCCGGCCAGCGCCGCGCCGGCCCGCCACTCGGGCGCCGCCACCACCAGCCCGGGCAACCCCGCGAGGCCCAACGCCAACCGGCGCGCCTCGTCGTCGAGCAGGACGGCGACCGCCCGCAATTCCTCCGGCTGGACGGCGAACGGCTCGTCGGTCATGACCACACCCCCGTGGACGATCGGCATCGACGCGCTGACGCTAGGCACGTACCGGAGGCCGCGCCGTGCCCTGTGGACAGCCGACGTCGAGGCGTACCCCGGGGTGTCCACAGGCGTTGCCCAGCGCGAGCCCGACGGCTAATCTGCGGCCTCGACCGCCGGTAGGGTGGTGTGGTGATCGTCGCTGTCGGCATCGACGTCGTCCTGGTCGACCGGTTCGCCCGGGCCCTGGCACGGACGCCGCTGCTCGCCGACCGGCTCTTCACCGAGGCCGAGCGGCACACCCGCTCCGGCAGTCCGCGCCCGCCCGAGTCGCTCGCCGCCCGGTTCGCCGCCAAGGAGGCGGTGGCCAAGGCGCTCGGCGCCCCGGCCGGGCTCAACTGGCACGACTGCGAGATCGTGCCCGACCCGGATGGCCGCCCCTGGCTGGCTGTCTCCGGCACTGTCGCGGCGGTGGCCGACGCACGCGGCGTCAACCACTGGCATCTCTCGTTGTCGCACGACGGCGGGATCGCGTCGGCGATGGTGGTCGCGGAACGATGACGTCGGCCGGGAGGGCCGGTCAGGTCCGCCCGCTAACGGAATGGGAAACGGTGGCATGAGAGCGGTGTGGCGGGTGGCCGACGTACGGGCGGCCGAGGCGGGGTTGATGGGCACGCTGCCGGAGGGAACGCTGATGCAGCGGGCCGCCGCCGGCCTGGCCCGCCGGGCCGCGCTCCTGCTCGCCGAGCGGGGCGGAGTCTACGGAGGCCGGGTGCTGCTGCTGGTCGGCTCCGGTGACAACGGCGGCGACGCGCTGTACGCGGGGGAGCGGTTGGCCCGGCGCGGTGTCCAGGTGGCCGCACTGCTGCTCACCCCCGGGCGGGCGCACGCCGCCGGCCTGGCCGCGCTGCGAGCCGCTGGTGGCCGGCTGGTCCAGGATCCGGCCGGCCCGGTCGACCTGGTCCTCGACGGCATCGTCGGCATCGGTGGCACCGGCGGGCTGCGGGCGAACGCGGACGAGGTGGTCCAGCGCCTCGGCGAGCTGCGCGGACGCGACGGGGAACGGGCCACGGTGCTGGCGGTCGACGTGCCCAGCGGGGTCGCTGTCGACACCGGCCACGTGCCGCTGTCCGCGTCCGGCCGGCCCACAGCGGTCCGCGCCGACGTGACAGTGGCCTTCGGCGCGCTGAAGCCCGCCCTGGTGGTCGGGCCGGCCGCCGCGCTGGCCGGGCAGGTCGAGCTTGTCGACATCGGGCTGCGGCAGTGGCTGCGCGGCACCCCGGCGCTGCGGGTCACCGAGTGGTCCGACCTGGTCGACTGGTGGCCCCAGCTGGGCCCGGCGTCGGAGAAGTACACCAGGGGCGTGGTGGGGGTGGCGACCGGCTCGGCGACCTACCCCGGTGCGGCGGTGCTCTCCGTGGGCGGCGCCCTGGCCGGGCCGACCGGCCTGGTCCGCTACGCCGGCAGCGCCCGCGCCGAGGTGCTGCACCAGCACCCGTCGGTGATCGCCAGTGGGCGGGTCGCCGACGCGGGCCGGGTGCAGGCCTGGGTCTGCGGCTCCGGGCTGGGCACCGGTGCCGACGCGGCGGCCGAGCTGCGCGCCGTCCTGGCCGCCCCGGTGCCGGTGGTGCTCGACGCCGACGCCCTGACCCTACTGGTGGACGGCTCGCTCGCCGACCGGCTGCGGGGTCGCGACGCGCCCATCGTGGTCACCCCGCACGACCGGGAGTTCACCCGTCTCTGCGGTGAGGAGCCGGGCGCCGACCGGGTCGGCGCCGCGCTGCGGCTGGCCGCCTGGATGAACGCCGTGGTGCTGCTCAAGGGCGACCGCACTGTGATCGGCACGCCGGACGGTCGGGCGTACGTCAACCCGACCGGCACCCCGGCGTTGGCAACCGGCGGCACCGGCGACGTGTTGGCCGGGCTGCTCGGCTCGCTGCTGGCGGCCGGGGTACCCGCCGATCGGGCCGCCGCCTCGGCCGCGTACCTGCACGGGCTCGCCGGGCGGGAGGCGGCCCGGGGTGGGCCGGTGACCGCGCCCGACGTGGCGACCGCGCTGCGTCCGGTGCTGGCCCGGCTGGGCTGAACGGGGCGGTTCCGGGTGCGGTGACCGGATCGCCGCGTCGGGACGTGCGTCGCCGCCCGCGGTGATCACGGCGGAAAGTAGGCTGGGTGCATGTGGCAGGCCGAGGTACGCGTCGATCTTGACGCCATCCGCGAGAACGTGAGCAGGCTCCGCTCCGGCACCACCGCCGAGTTGATGGCAGTGGTGAAGGCCGACGGGTACGGCCACGGCATGCTTCCGGCCGCCCGCGCGGCGCTCGACGCCGGCGCCGACTGGCTCGGTGTCTGCACTCTCGACGAGGCGCTCACCCTGCGGCGGGCCGGGGTGACAGTTCCGGTGCTGGCCTGGCTGCTCGCCCCTGGGTTGCCGCTGCACGAGGGGGTCACCGCCGGGGTGGACCTGGGCGCGGCCAGCCTCGCGCAACTGGACGAGATGATCGAGGCGAGTCGCCTCGCCGGGCGTCCCGCCCGCCTGCACCTCAAGATCGATACGGGGCTGTCCCGGGGCGGCGCGACAGTCGCCGACTGGCCCGCGCTGCTGGACGCCGCCGCGAAGGCGCAGGCCGATGGCCTGGTCGAGGTGGTCGGCGTGTGGAGCCACTTCGTGTACGCGGACTCGCCCGGCCACCCCACCACCGACCGTCAACTGGCCGTCTTCCACGAGGGGCTGGCCATGGTCGAGCGGGCCGGGCTGCGGCCGCGCTGGCGGCACCTCGCCAACTCGGCCGCCACCCTCACCCGCCCGGACACCCACTTCGACCTGGTCCGCCCCGGCCTGGCCATCTACGGGCTGTCCCCGGTGGCTGGCGAGACGTACGGGTTGCGGCCGGCGATGACCGCCCGCGCCCGGGTGATGCTCACCAAGCGGGTGCCCGCCGGCACCGGTATCTCCTACGGGCACGCCTACACCACGGAGACCGACGCGAACCTGGCCGTGGTGCCGCTCGGGTACGCCGACGGGGTTCCCCGGCACGCGTCCAACACCGGCCCGGTGCAGCTCGGCGGTGTACGCCGGACGATCTCGGGACGGGTCTGCATGGACCAGTTCGTGCTCGACTGCGGCGACGACCCGGTGGCCGACGGCGACGTGGCGACGCTCTTCGGCAGCGGCGTCGACGGCGAACCGACAGCGGATGACTGGGCCGAGGCGGTCGGCACGATCAACTACGAGATCGTCACCCGGTTCGGCGGCACGCGGGTGCCCCGGGTCTACGACGGCGAGAAACCATGAGCGTGAGGAGTGAGCCGGGGTTGCGAGCCCCGCAGTCGCGAATCAAGGTGGCGCCGTGAGTTACCGCGTTCCGCGTCCGCGCACGGCCGTGGGCCGGGTCGCGGGGATCGTCGGCGCGGCGGTGGGGGTGGCCGCGGCAGGTCTGGCGGCTGGCGTCGCGACCGAGCGGACCCTGGTCCGCCGGCTCAAGGCCGACCCGGCCGACCGCTACGCGCACGAGACGTTCGACAAGCAGCGGTACGACGAGGCGTTCCGCCTGGAGCTGCCGGACGGCACGGACATCCACGTCGAGGTGGTCGAGCCGACCCGGCCGGTCCCGGGGCGCCCGACGGTGGTGCTGGTGCACGGCTTCTGTCTGGACATGGGGACGTTCCACTTCCAGCGCCAGATGCTCGCCGCCCGCGGAGACTACCGGGTCGTGGCCTACGACCAGCCCGGTCACGGTCGGTCCGGCCGGCTGGAGACCGGTGAGTACGACCTCGCGGTGCTCGGCCGGACGCTGCGCCAGGTGATCGACCGGACTGCCCCGGACGGGCCGCTGGTGCTTGTCGGCCACTCGATGGGCGGCATGACCATCATGGCGTTCGCCGAGTTGTTCCCGGAGCTGTTCGGTGACCGGGTGGTGGGCACCGTTCTGATGGCCACGTCGGGCGGGCTCATCGCGGAGACCAAGCTTGTCGCGCCCGCGCTGCTCGGTCGGGTCGGTGGCCCGGTGCTCTACATGGTCAGCAACGCCACCCGGTACGGCGGGCCGGTGATCGACAAGGCCCGCAAGTCGACGTCGAACGTGGCCTGGTTACTGACCCGCAAGTACGGGTTCGGTACCCGCAAGCCCAGCCCGTCGCTGGTGTCCTACGTGGAGACGATGAACTCCCGGACGTCGGCCGACACGGTGACCCGCTACCTGCGGACCCTGGCCACCCACTCGCGCTTTCCGGCGTTGGCGGCGTTGGCGGCGACTCCGGTGCTGGTGGTGGTCGGCGACAAGGACATGATCACGCCGGTGACCCACTCCGAGGAGATCGTCCGCCGGTTGCCGCACGCCGAGTTCGTGAAGATCAAGGACAGCGGCCACGTGGTGATGTTGGAGCACGCGGACGAGGTCAACGCCGCCCTGGCGCGGTTCCTGGAGTCATTGCAGAGCGTGGAGGAACGGTGAGTCACGTCGTCAAGCTGCCGACCGTCGAAGACACTCGGGACTTCGGCCGGCGACTGGCCGGGCTGCTGCGTGCCGGCGACCTGGTGCTGTTGACCGGCCCGTTGGGCGCCGGTAAGACAGCACTCACCCAGGGCGTCGGCGCCGGGCTCGGTGTCCTCGGGGACATCACCTCGCCGACCTTCGTGATCGCCCGGGTGCACCGCCCCGATCCGGCTCGGGGCGGCCGGGTGGCGCTGGTGCACGCCGACGCGTACCGGCTGGGTGACGCCACCGACCCACGCGCCGAGATCGACGACCTGGACCTCGACGCGTCGGTGGACGACTCGGTGACAGTGGTGGAGTGGGGCGAGGGCCTGGTGGAGCAGTTGGTGGACGCGCACCTGCGGGTTCGCATCGACCGCCGCGACGACGACACCCGCATCGTCGAGCTGGACCCGATCGGCGGCGACTGGGCCCGGCGGCTCGCCGACCTGGGCTAGGTCGGCGGCTGTCGTACCCGATGCCTAGAGTGCGGGGGACCGACCCGCGCTGTGAGAGGTTCCCGATGCCCGACGACGCTCCCGCCCTGGATCTGCTGGCCCTGCTGCCGGAGCAGTGGCGCACAGTGCTCACCCCGCACCTCGACCCGGCCCGCACCGCCGCGCTGGGCGAGTTCGTCTCCCGGGAATACGCGACGCAGACGGTCTTCCCGCCGGCGGAGGACCTGTTCTCGGCATATCGGCTCTGCCCGCCGCAGGGCACCCGGGTGCTCATCCTCGGGCAGGATCCCTACCACCGGGCCGGGCAGGCACACGGGTTGAGCTTCAGCGTTCGCGACGGTGTGACGGTGCCGCCGTCGTTGCGCAACGTCTTCAAGGAGCTGGGCGAGGACGTGGGCGTCCCCAAGCCGCGCAGCGGCAACCTCGACGGGTGGGCCGCCCAGGGGGTGCTGCTGCTCAACGCGGTGCTGACCGTCCGGCAGGCCACCCCGGGCTCGCACGCCAACGCCGGCTGGGAAGAGTTCACCGACGCGACCATCCGGGCACTGGACGCGGCACCGGAGCGGGTGGTCTTCCTGCTCTGGGGTGGCTACGCCCGCAAGAAGGCCGCGCTGGTCACCAATCCGCAGCACGTGGTGCTGGAGGCGGGTCACCCCAGCCCGATGAACCCGCGCGGCTTCCTCGGTAGCCGCCCGTTCAGCGCCGCCAACAAGGCACTCGCCGACGCCGGCCTGCCCACGATCGATTGGGAGCGCACCGCCGGCTGAGCCGCTCGTCGACGTCCTGCTGCTGGTGTGGACCGGCGCTGGCTCAGCCGTCGCTGGCCAGTTGCCGTTCCCGGTAGCGGCGCAGCAACTCGGCGGCGCGTGGCTCGTTCAGTTCCAGCTCGACAAGCGGCACCACCTGGTAACTCCGCCCACCGTGGCGAACCTCGATCGTCTCGGGCAGTTCGTCGCACATGGTGGCCCTGATCTCCCCGTACCGTGTCGACCACAGGTGTTCGCCCGGCTCTTCGGGCTCCAACCACACCCCGCCGAACTCGCCCCAGCGGGCGTTCCACCGCTGGCCGTAGTTCGTCTCCAGCCAGCGGGTGAACAGCTTGGCGTCCTGCCAGCGCAGGGCGATCTCCAGCGTGTCGGCCGGCACCGGTGCGCCCTGTAGCAGCGCCGCGGCGCATCCGGTGACACCTGCGGGAAGTCGGTGAGCCGATCCAGCAGCCGATCCAACCTCAGCCCGTCGATTCGCTCGGCGATCGGCCGGGCGGCCAAGCCGTCGATCCGGGCGTCGAGGTGCGCGTCCAACGGCTCGACCCCGATGACCAACTGCACCTCCATCGCTGCAAACAACCGCTCCAGCACGGCGACGGAAGGCGCTCGCTCACCGCGTTCGAAGCGGGCCACCGCTGCCTGGTCGACCTCGGCGAGTGCGGCCAACTGACGCTGGCTCAGCTCGCGTAGCTGTCGTTGATGCCGTACCTCAGCGCCGAGAAGGGTGACGAGGCGAGTAGATGACATCCCGGCATGGTCGACCTAGGGCGAGGCGTCTGCGATCCCTCTGCGGCAAATCGGCGACTTGCCGTCGATCCGCCCCCGAGAATCGCCCGGCGCATGGCCACCGCGGCGGATGGCGGGCCTTATTCCAATGAGCGTGATGTCTGTGAGTCATCACGATGACTCACAAACATCACGCTCATTAGAGGAAGTGGCCGTCGCCGCCCGCGGGCCGGCGGCGAGACGGCTAACGCGTGAAGTCGGGCGCCGGGCCGGGTCACGCGGTGGGGCCGGGTCGCCAGGAGTGTGGCTGCGGCGGTAGCCGGCTGGGAGGACCAGCGTGGCAGCCCCGCGTCGGGCGGGCGGCGGCCGCGGGTGGCGGTGGTGCGGGCGGGGCGTGACTGAGGGCTGCGGCGGGGCGGCTAGGCTGGCTTACCGTGCTCGTACTCGTGGTGGACAGCTCGACCCCCGCGGTCACCGCGGCGCTGGTGGAGGTCTCGGCAGACGGCGTGGCGTCGCGGGCGCACCGGTGCACGGTCGACGCCCGCGCGCACGGTGAGCTGCTCGCGCCCCAGGTGGACGCGGTCCTCGCCGACGCTGACGCGCGCCCGCGTGACCTGGCTGCCATCGTCGCCGGGCTCGGCCCGGGTCCGTTCACCGGGCTACGGGTCGGCCTGGTCACCGCCGCGACGATGGGTCAGGTGCTCGGCATCCCCACGTACGGCGTCTGTTCGTTGGACGCCATCGGTTACCCGGCGGCGTCCGGCGCGCCGGTCCTGGCCGCCAGCGACGCCCGGCGCAAGGAGCTCTACTGGGCCGTCTACGACGGCGACGGCCAGCGGATCGTCGGGCCGGAGGTGTCCGCGCCGGCGGTCGCCGCCGCGCGAGCCCGCGAACTGGGCGCGACGATCGCGGTCGGTGACGGGGCGCACCGGTACGCCGAGGTCCTGGACCTGCCCGTTCGGGTCGAGCCGCGCTACCCGGACGCGACAGTGCTGGCGTTGCTCGCCGCCGAGCGGATCCGGGCGGGGGCGTCCAGTGAGCGGCTCACCCCGCTCTACCTGCGCCGCCCCGACGCGGTGGCGGCGACCGGCCGCAAACCGGTCCTGCCATGACGGCGGTACGGCTCGAACCGTTCCGCTGGTGGCACATCGACTACGTGCTGCCGATCGAGGCGGACCTCTTCGGCGCTGAGAAGTGGTCGCCCGCCATGTTCTGGAGCGAGCTCGCCAACGGGCACCACTACCGGGTCGCCGTCGACGCGGACGGGTCGGTGCTCGGCTATGCCGGGCTCGCCGGCGTTCCGCCGGACGAGGTGTGGGTGCAGAACATCGCCGTCCGTCGGGACGCCCAGCGGCGCGGCGTAGGCCGTGCCCTGCTGGAAGAGTTGCTAGCCGAGGCGGTCCGGCGCGACGCCCGCAGCACCCTGCTGGAGGTCGCCGTGGACAACGCCGCAGCTCAGCGGCTCTACGCGACGTACGGTTTCGAGCCGATCGGGGTGCGGCGCGGCTACTACCAACCGAGCAACACCGACGCGCTGGTCATGCGGCGCGACGCCGAGCCGACCGGGGACGGACCACACGACCATGGCTGACGAACCACTGATCCTGGGTATCGAGACCTCCTGCGACGAGACCGGTGTCGGCATCGTGCGGGGGCACACCCTGCTGGCCGACGCGCTCGCCTCCAGCGTCGAGGAGCACGCCCGGTTCGGGGGTGTGGTGCCGGAGGTGGCCAGCCGGGCACACCTGGAGGCCATCGTGCCGACCATGGACCGGGCACTGACCGAGGCCGGCGTCACGCTGGCCGACATCGACGCGATCGCTGTCACCTCCGGGCCGGGGCTGGCCGGTGCGTTGCTGGTCGGCGTCGCCGCCGCCAAGGGGTACGCGGTCGCCGCCGAGAAACCCATCTACGGCGTCAACCACCTCGCCGCCCACGTCGCTGTGGACACCCTCGAGCACGGCCCGCTGCCCGAACCCGCCATCGCGCTCCTGGTGTCCGGCGGCCACTCGTCCCTCCTGCTCGTGGACGACCTGGCCCGGGGTGTCACCCCGCTGGGCGCCACCATCGACGACGCGGCCGGGGAAGCGTTCGACAAGGTCGCCCGGCTGCTCGGCTTGCCGTTCCCGGGCGGCCCGCCCATCGACCGGGAGGCCCGGGCCGGCGATGCCGCCTCGATCGCCTTCCCCCGCGGTCTGACCGCCGCGAAGGATCTCGCCGCCCACCGGTACGACTTCTCGTTCTCGGGCCTGAAGACGGCGGTGGCCCGGTGGGTCGAGGCCCGTCAGCGTGCCGGTGAGCCGGTTCCGGTGGCCGACGTGGCCGCGTCCTTCCAGGAGGCGGTCTGTGACGTCCTGACCAGCAAGGCGCTCGCCGCCTGCCGGGCGCAGGGCATCGAGACCCTGGTCATCGGCGGGGGAGTGGCGGCGAACTCGCGGCTGCGGGCGATGGCCGAGCAGCGAGCCGAGAAGTACGGCATCCGGGTCCGGGTACCCCGGCCGAAGCTGTGCACCGACAACGGCGCGATGGTGGCCGCGCTCGGTTCGCACCTGGTCGCCGCCGGGGTCGCTCCGAGTCGACTGGACCTGCCAGCCGATTCGGCACTGCCGTTGACAACGGTCAGCGTGTGACGGGGGCGGCGGACATGATCGTGCGGATGTGGGAGGCGCGCGCCGAGGCGTACGGGGTCGCCGACCTGATCACCTGGGTGTGCGACACCGCCCTGCCCGAGTTGGAGCACGACCCGCTCCACGTCTCCAGCGAGGTCTTCTCCTCCACCGACCACCGCGTGGTGGTGATCTCCAAGTGGCGCAGCAACCCTCGCCCGCTGCCGGACCCGCCAGCCATGCTGGTGGCCCGCGCCCCGCACTCCTGGGACTTCACCCAGGTAGACCGCTGACGCGAGCCACCATCCAGGCCGCTGGCCGACTGGTCAGCTGCGGCGCAACATCCGGTAGGTGGCGATTCCGCCAGTGCCCAGCGCGGCGAGGAAGACCAGCCACACGACTGTGCTGCTGACTCCGACCTGCGGGCCGGAGTTGGCGGAGGCGGCGGCCAGGAGCCCGTCCTCACCCGGGGCGGGCAGCGCCGCCGGCGGCAGCTCCGGCCAGCGCACCAGGCCGGTGCTCTCCAGCATCTGCATGTGGTGCTGGACGAACCCGTTGGCGTCCTCGCAGAGCTTGCGGACGGTGGCGTCCCGGGTGCTGGCGCGGACCGCGCCGATCACCGGGAAGATCTTGCCGTGGGCGACCCGGAGCCGGGTGACGAAGATCTGGTCGAACCGGGCGCCGGACGCCTTCTGCATCTCGGCCAGCCAGCCCTTCTGCTCGGCGGTCGGATCGCTGGGGATCGTCGCGCCCAACTTGTTGGCCGCCTCGACCACGAGTTCGTCGAGCTTCTGGTGCTCGCTGGCGATGCCGGCGCCGATCTCCCGGACCTTCGCCGACTGTCCCTTCTCGGCGGCCATCTGGCCGGCTGGCATCTCCCACAGCCCCGCCAACCGCACCCCGTTGAGCAGTGTCATGTCGGCGGCGTTGAGCTGCTGGCCACCGGCGGGCGCGGCGACGGCCACGCCGGGCAGGACACCGACCCCCGCGATGACCGCGATGAGCAGCATCGCCGCTCGGTGGGTCCGGGTGCCCAGTCGGCGATGGGCGGATCTGAGCGGTGCCATGTCTGTGGTGCCTCCTCGGTCCGGACCGGAACGCGTCTGGACCGGGCAGCCGTACCCTGCCGGTTGCCCGTCCGCCCACTGGTACGGACTGATCGCGCGATCAGTTCATCGCGGAGCGAGACGGATCAGCGGGTGACGGCGAGCAGTCCGCCGAGCAGCAGCAGGGTCATCGCCGCGGCGGCGAAGACCATCAGCAACTCCTGACGCCCGCGCCCGACCGGGCCGGCGTCCACGACCGGGGTGGGCAGGGCCGGTAGATCGCGGGTCAGCGCGGCCAGGTCACCGAGGGTGCGCGCCGTCCACACCGCACCGGCGCGATCGGAGAACTCGTCGAGCGTCAGCCGGCCCGCCGCGGTGTGCTGGTGCAGCGCGGCGACCACCCGGTTGCGGTCGTCGTCGGAGGCGCGCAGCTCGACATCCACGCCGGACAGCGTACGCGGATCAGCCCACGTCGAGGGGGTCGGCGAGGAGCCGTTCGAAGGCCAGCTCTGCGGCACCGATCAGGGGCGCGTCAGTACCCAGTTTCGGCGTACGCAGCCGGACGTGCTCCAGACAGGCGCCGAGCGCGTTGGAGTTGAGCCGGCTGCGGATCTGGGCCGCCGCCGCGAGGTAGAGGTCACGCATCGTCCCACCGAAGATGACCATCTCGGGGTTGAAGACGTTCACCAGGTTGGCCACCCCGAAGCCGAGCCAGTCGCCGGCCTGGCGGACCGCCGTCTGGGCCCGGGCGTCTCCGCGATCGGCCGCGTCGAAGACGGCCAGCAGCGCGTCACGGCCCCGGGCGTCGGAGCGTCCGGCGGCGCGCAGGAGGCCACGCTCGCCGATCTCGGTTTCCCAACACCCCCGGGAGCCGCACTCACAGGGCCTGCCGTCGCGCACCACCTTCATGTGGCCGACCTCGCCGCCGTACCCACCGTGCCCGGTCAGCCTGCGCCCACCGGCGATGATGCCGGCACCCACGCCCACGTCGCCGTAGAGGTAGAGGACGTTGTCGCAGCCTGCCGCCACACCGCGTGCGTGCTCGGCGAACGCGGCGACGTCGGCCACGTTGCCCACTGTGATCGGTACGTCGATGCCCAACTCGTCGGCGAGGGCCGCGCCGATCGGCTCGTCCACCCAACCGGTGGTGGGGCCGAGTCGGACCAGGCCGTCGTCCCGGCGGACCATGCCGCAGACCGCGACGCCGGCACCGACGCAGATCGCGTCCGCCGGCACCAGTTGCTGCATCTCCTTGACGGCGCCGGCCAGCAGCGGTGCGGCCTCCGCGGCCAGCAGCCCGCGCGGCCGGTCCAGATCCCGGCGGTCCAGGACCGCGCCACCCAGCCCGATCCGGGCGGCGCGCAGCCGGTCCACCTCCACCGAGTACGCGTACGCGTAGACCCGCGCCGACTCGGGCCGGACGACCAGTGACGGTCGTCCGGCTCGGCCGGTTTCCTTCGGTGCCCCTTCGCTGACCAGCCCCACCGCGGACAGGTCGGCGGTGAGCGCGCCGATGGTGCTGCGGTTGAGGCCCAGCGTGGTGGTCAGTTCGGCACGCGTGGTCGCCCCGTGGACGTGCACGTGCCTCAGCAGAGCCCCGAGGTTCTGCCGTCGGACGTCATCCTGGGTCGGTCCTGGGCGCATGCTGGTGCTACCTCCCGCGCGGTCAGCGGGTGCCGGTGGCTGCCGCGCGGCGGCGGGAGAGCGCGTCGACGCTGGCCGCGAGCAGGAGCACGACGCCGGTGACCACGTACTTGACTCCCGAGGTGTACCCCATCAGGCCCATTCCGTTTTCGATGACCGCGACCACCGCGCCGCCGAGGACGGCGTCGAGGACGCGGCCCTTGCCACCGAAGAGGCTGGTGCCGCCGATCACCGCCGCGCCGACCGCGTAGAGCAGTACGTTACTGCCCCCGGTGTTCGGGTCGACCGAGTTGGCCCGGCTGGCCGCCACGATGCCACCGATGGCGGCCATGGAGGAGCAGATCACGAAGACGGAGATCCGGATCCGGTCGACGCCGATGCCGGCCCGGCGGGCCGCTTCCCGGTTGCCGCCCACTGCGTAGATGTGCCGGCCGTAGCTGGTGCGTTGGAGCACGAAGGTCCAGATGATCAGCAGCACCGCGATGATCGGCACCACGATCGGCACACCCTTGAGTGAGCTGATCAGGACGTTGCGGCTGCGCTCCAGGTTGAGCACGTACACGGCGGTGCCGAGGATGACGGCGAGCCCGCCGATCCGCAGCGCCACCACCGCGAGCGGGTCGGTGATCAGGCCGCGGGCCACCCGGGTGCGGTGGCGCAGCAGTTGCACAGCCGCGTAGCCGATGACCGCGACGGCGGTCAGCGCCCAGCCCAAGGTGGGGCCGAGGTTGCGGTTGGCGATGGCGACCAGCACGTCGTCGCGGACGGCGATGTTGGTGCCGTCCTTGACGAGCAGCAGCACGACGCCCTGGAAGGCGAGGAAGCCGGCGAGGGTGACCACGAAGGACGGAATGCCGATCTTCGCGACGAGCATGCCCAGCGTGCTGCCGATGACCACACCGGTGGCGACAGCGGCGAGCACGGCGACCCACCAGGGGTAGCCGAGCACCGTGACCACATTGGCCAGCACCGCCGCGCAGACGCCGCTGGCGAAGCCGGCGGACAGGTCGATCTCGCCGAGCAGCAGCACGAAGACCAGGCCCATCGCGATCAGCGTGACCGCCGCGCCCTGGGTGAAGAGGTTGGCGAAGTTGCCGGCCGACAGGAACGACGACGGCCGCATGATCGCGAAGACGGTGCAGAGCACGATCAGGCCGAGTACGGCTGGTAGTGCGCCGACGTCGCCACCGCGTACCCGACTGAGGTAGTTGCGGAAGTGGCCTCCGATGGTCGGCGTCGGTGTGACGGCGGCAGGTCCGTCCTTCCGCACGGCGGTGGTGGTCATCGGACGCCTCCTGAGATCGAGTCGGCCGCCTGCGGGCCGTCGCCGTTGCTGCCCGGGTCGGTGGCGAGGCCGAGCCCGCCCGAGCGCCCGGCGGTGATCAGCTCGACCACCTGGGCGTGGGTGATGTCGGTGGTCTTCACCTGGGCGACCATCTGGCCGAGGTACAGCGCGGCGATCCGGTCGGAGACGGCGAAGACGTCGTTCATGTTGTGCGAGATGAGCACCACGGCCAGGCCGTTGTCGGCGAGGCGGCGGACCAGTTCGAGCACCTGGGCGGTCTGTGCCACGCCGAGCGCCGCGGTCGGCTCGTCCAGGATGACGAGCTTGCTGTTCCACAGCACGGCCTTGGCGATGGCCACGGTCTGGCGTTGACCGCCGGAGAGGCTGGACACGTGCTGGCGAAGTGAGGTGACGGTGCGGATGGAGAGCCCCGCCAGGGTTTCGGCGGCGAGCTGTTCCATTGTCGGCTCGTCGAGGACGATGCCGCTGCGCTTCTCCCGGCCGAGGAACATGTTCTGCACGATGTCCAGGTTGTCGCAGAGCGCGAGGTCCTGGTAGACGACCTCGATGCCGAGCGTGGCGGCGTCGCGCGGGCTGCCGATGTGCACCGGTTCACCGTTGAACAGGAACTCCCCGGCGTCGGTGGGGTGGATGCCGCTGATGCACTTCACCAGGGTCGACTTGCCGGCGCCGTTGTCGCCGACCAGTGCGGTCACTTCTCCCGGGTGGACGGTCAGGGCGACGTCGCGGAGCACCTGGACGGGACCGAAGCTCTTGTCGATCCCGCGGAGTTCCAGCAGGGGGGTCGCGGACACGGGGGTCTCCTTCTTAAGGGAGGGTCGGGGCCCGTCCGGCGTGCGCCGCCCGGCACGGGAGGGTGCTCCCGTGCCGGGCGGCGATGGTCGTTCCGGCGGGTACTGCGGCGTCGGTCAGCTGATGCCGGCTTCGGCGCAGAACTTGGTGTACGCCGCGGTGCAGACCTCTTCCTTGGTCACGTAGCCGTCGGCGATGACGTCCTTGACGCTGTCCTTGTAGATGGCCTTCGGGGTGAGCAGCACCGACGGGACGTCCCGGTCGCCGTCCTTGACCGTCTGGCCGGTGCCCTTCTTTTCACCCTTGGCGAGGGCGATGGCCAGGTCGGAGGCGGCCTTGGCCTCTTCCCGGACCGCCTTGTAGACGGTCATGCACTGGTCACCGGCGAGGATGTTCTGCAGGCCCTCGGTGCTGGCGTCCTGCCCGGTCACCGGCACCTTGCCGTTGAGCTTGTTCTTCTTCAGGATCGAGATGGCCGCGTTGCCGAGACCGTCGTTGGCGGCCAGCACGCCGTCGATCTTGCCGTTGGCCTTGGTGAGCTGCTGCTCGAAGATCGTCGCGGCCTGCGCGTTGTCCCACGCCGGCACCGCGTCCTCAGGGCCCTTGACGTACTCCTTGGCGTCGAACTTCGGCTTGAGCACCGAGTCGTAGCCGGCCTTGAAGAGGGTGGCGTTGTTGTCGGTGGGGGAGCCGTTCAGGTACGCCACGACGGGGTTCTTGGCGCCCTTCTCGGTCAGGCACTTCGTCAGACCCTCGCCCTGGAGCTTGCCGACGGTCTCGTTGTCGAAGCTGACGTAGTACTGGGCGGAGCCGCCGAGGGTGAGCCGGTCGTAGTCGATGGTGGCCACACCCTGCGACTTGGCCTTGTCGAGCACGGCCTTGCCGGTGCCGGAGTCCAGGTTGACGATCATCAGGGCGGTCACGCCACCGGTGATCATCTGGTCGGCGATGGTCTGGAAGGCCGTCTTGTCGTTCTGGGCGTTCTGGATGTCGTACTGGACGCCGGCGGCCTTGAACGCCTCCTCCAGGAACCGACGGTCCGCCGTTTCCCAGCGGGCCGAGGACTTGCTGTCCGGGAGGATCACGCCGATCTTGGGGGTCTTGGCGGAGGCGGCCTTGTCGCCGGAGTCGTCGCCACAGGCGGTCAAGCCGCCGGTCGTGAGCAGGCCCACGGCGGCGATGGTGAGGATCCCCTTACGCATGTGCAGGGTCCTTTCGGAGGTGGGGGAGGTGTTGTTTTGTTGTGTCCGGCAACGTATTTCGCGTCACACCGGCTCCACAAGACCGCGCAGGTGCATAGTTTGTTGGGAGCGATAACAATTCAGCAACGCGACTGTTACTCCCTGGGTATCCCACGGGGGAGTCGACGTAACGACTGTCGTCAGTGGGTCTGCAACGGCGCGGTGCGGGCGTCGGTCAGCGCCACCAGATCCGCCGCGGCCAGTTCGAGTTGCAGACCACGCCGACCAGCCGAGACGTAGATCGTCGGGAGAGCCAGCGCGGATTCGTCCAGCACCGTGGGCAACCGTCGCCGCTGCCCGAGCGGGCTGATCCCACCGCGTACGTAACCGGTGGCCCGCTCGGCGACCGCCCGGTCGGCCAACGCCGCCCGCTTGCCGCCGACCGCCGCCGCGAGCGCCTTGAGATCCAGCTCGCCGGTGACCGGGACGACCGCCACAGTGAGCGCGCCGTCGACAGCGGTCACCAGTGACTTGAACACGCACTCCGGTGCCACGCCGAGGGCCACCGCCACCAACGCGCCGTAGTTCGGGGCGTCCGGCGCCACCCGATACGGATGGGTGCGATGTGCGATGCCACGCTTGACCAACAGTGCCGTCGCCGGCGTGCCCTGTCCCGCCACAGCGACGAGGCTAGTCGACCGGCTGGCCGAGGCGACGCTAGGCGACCGGCTGGCCGACGAGCACCGTCGGTGCGCCGTCGACCCGGGTGAGCACCAGACTCGCCGCCGCGTCACCGGCCAGCCGCAGGTCTCGCCGGAGCTGCTCCGGGGTGAGCGCCGAACCCCGCTTGAGGATCTCCACCCGGCCCACCCGGCGGTCGCGCAGCAGCGCCCGCAGGCGCTTGAGCGAGAACGGCAGCACGTCGGTGATCTCCAGGCAGCGCGCGTACGGGGTGCGGATCGGCTGGTCGCCGTAGAGGTAGGCGATGCTCGGATCACCCAGTGTGGCGTCCAGTTCGGTGGCCAGCTCGGCCACGAGGTGCGCACGCACCACCGCCGGGTCCGGGTCGTACAGGTAGCGACGCGGCGGCCCGACCGGTGCCTCGGTGGCACCCGAGCCGGTGAGCTGGTGGCGGTGAACCTCAGTGCCCCGCTGACGGTAGAGGGTGGCGCGGCGGGGCACCTCCGCCAGCTCGCCGCACCAGAGCGCGGCCTCGACCAGGTCGCCGTCGACGCCGACCCATTCGGCCTCCGCGCCGGCCGGAATGAGCGCGTGGTCCAGGCCCGGCGCGACCTTCACCACTGTGCGCGGCACCCGCTCGGCCAGCCCGGTGACGAAGTCCCACGGCGGCGAGTAGGCGCGCGGGTCGAAGATTCGCCGCCCGGTGCCGGTGGTGCGGCGGGCCGGATCGCAGAAGACCCCGTCGACCACTGACACGTCGAACCCGGTCGCGTCGCCGCACTCGACAGTGAACAGCTCGCCCAGGCCGGCCGCCTCGGCGTTGGCGGCGGCCATCGTTGCGGTCACCGGGTCGGCCTCCACCCCGTACACCCGGATGCCCGCCCGGGCGGCGGCCAGCGCGTCGGCCCCGAGCCCGCACCCGAGGTCGGCCAGGGTGCGCACGCCGGCCGCGTACAACCGGGCGGCCCGGCGGTCGGCGACCACCCGGCGGGTGGCCTGCTCCAGACCGGGACGGGTGAGGAACATCCCAGCGGCGGCCGAGCCGAACTTGCCCACCCCCCGGAGGCGCAGCTCGGCCTGGGTCAGCGCCGCCGCGGCCAACGTCGGCGGCACCCCGGTCGCGCGCAGCGCCGACGCCGCGACCAGTGGATCACCGCCGGCCAGGTCGGCCGCCGCCGTGAGCGCGGCCGACCCCTCAGGGGTACGCAGCGCCGCCAGCTGATCGAGATCCACCCGGCCATTGTCCCGGCCGACCCGGAAATACTGGCTGGCGGGGCGCGACGCGCTGGCACTCTCCTTGACGGAGTGCTAGCCACGGAATAACCTGCGATTAGCACTCTCACCCTGAGGGTGCCAGCTTCCGGGTCTCGCGACCCGGGTGCGCACGCCAGGCGGACCGGCACCCGCGACGACGGCACCGCCCGGTGGCATGAGGCAGATTGACGCTGGTCAGCCCCGCTGGCCAGCAACGAAACCAGTACCCCAGGAGGGTATGCCCGTGACTACCGCGACCAAGGTTGCGATCAAGCCGCTCGAGGACCGCATCGTGGTCCAGGCGAACGAGGCTGAGACCACCACGGCGTCGGGCATCGTGATCCCCGACACCGCCAAGGAGAAGCCGCAGGAGGGCACTGTCCTCGCTGTGGGCCCGGGGCGCGTCGACGACAACGGCAACCGGGTTCCGGTTGACGTGCAGGTCGGCGACACCGTCCTCTACTCGAAGTACGGCGGCACCGAGGTCAAGTACGCCGGCGAGGAGTACCTGGTGCTCTCCGCCCGCGACGTCCTCGCGGTCATCGAGAAGTAAGCAACCGATCAGTGCCACTGCCCCGGTCCGGCTCGCCGGGCCGGGGCAATGGCGCTTCGAAGGGACATTAATGGCGAAGATCCTGAGCTTCTCGGACGACGCCCGGCACCTGCTGGAGCACGGTGTCAACGCCCTCGCGGACGCGGTCAAGGTCACCCTCGGCCCGCGCGGGCGCAACGTCGTCCTGGACAAGAAATTCGGTGCGCCGACGATCACCAACGATGGTGTGACCATCGCCAAGGAGATCGAGCTCACCAACCCGTACGAGAACCTTGGCGCGCAGCTGGTCAAGGAGGTGGCGACCAAGACCAACGACGTCGCCGGCGACGGGACCACCACCGCGACAGTGCTGGCCCAGGCGATGGTTCGCGAGGGTCTGCGCAACGTGACCGCCGGGACCAACCCGGCCGGCCTCAAGCGGGGCATCGACGCGGCGGCCATGAAGGTCTCCGAGGCGCTGCTCGGCCGTGCCGCCGAGGTCACCAGCAAGGAGTCGATCGCGAACGTGGCGACGATCTCCGCGCAGGACTCCACGATCGGCGATCTGATCGCCGAGGCGATGGAGCGCGTCGGCCGCGACGGTGTCATCACCGTCGAGGAAGGCTCGATGCTCACCACCGAACTGGACGTGACCGAGGGTCTCCAGTTCGACAAGGGCTTCATCTCGCCGAACTTCGTCACCGACCTGGAGGGTCAGGAGTCCGTCCTCGAGGACGCGTACATCCTGGTCACCACCCAGAAGATCTCGGCGATCGAGGAGCTGCTGCCGCTGCTGGAGAAGGTCCTGCAGAACAGCAAGCCCCTGCTGATCATCGCCGAGGACGTGGACGGCCAGGCGCTCTCCACCCTGGTGGTCAACTCGCTGCGCAAGACCCTCAAGGTCTGCGCGGTCAAGGCCCCGGGCTTCGGTGACCGGCGCAAGGCAATGCTCCAGGACATCGCGATCTCCACGGGCGCCGAGCTTGTCGCCCCGGAGCTGGGCTACAAGCTCGACCAGGTCGGCCTGGAGGTGCTCGGCACCGCCCGGCGCGTCGTGGTCGACAAGGAGAACACCACGATCGTCGACGGCGGTGGCCAGAAGGCCGACGTCGCCGACCGGGTCTCCCAGATCCGCAAGGAGATCGAGGCCTCCGACTCCGACTGGGACCGGGAGAAGCTGGCCGAGCGGCTGGCGAAGCTCTCCGGTGGCATCGCCGTCATCAAGGCCGGCGCGGCGACCGAGGTCGAGATGAAGGAGCGCAAGCACCGCATCGAGGACGCCATCGCGGCGACCAAGGCTGCGGTCGAGGAGGGCACCGTGCCCGGCGGCGGCGCCGCCCTGGTGCAGATCCTCTCGGTGCTCGACGACGACCTGGGCTTCACCGGTGACGAGAAGGTCGGTGTCTCGGTAGTGCGCAAGGCGCTCGTCGAGCCGCTGCGCTGGATCGCCCAGAACGCCGGTCACGACGGCTACGTCGTGACGCAGAAGGTCGCCGACCTCAAGTGGGGCAACGGCCTCGACGCGGCCAAGGGCGAGTACGTCGACCTGGTCAAGGCCGGCATCATCGACCCGGTGAAGGTGACCCGCAACGCGGTCACCAACGCCGCCTCGATCGCCGGTCTGCTGCTCACCACGGAGAGCCTCGTGGTGGAGAAGCCGGAGCAGGCCGAGCCGGCCGCCGGCGGCGGGCACGGCCACGGTCACGGCCACCAGCACGGCCCGGGCTTCTGATCCGGTAGCGACACCCGTTCCGGGGCGTACCGCCGTGAGGCGGTGCGCCCCGGCTCGTTCTCGCGGGCTGGTAGGTCATTACCGAACGCTGACGTTGTTGGCGACCGGGCGAGATGATCGCGCACACTGGGCCGATGAGCACCACGTCACGGCGGTACGCCGCGTTGGCCGGAATCACCGCCGCCGCCGTCGCGATCGGGATCGCCGAACCGGTCGCGGTGTTGACCGGTCCCCGGTCGGCGCCACTGGTCGCGGTCGGCGGGGTCATCGTCGACGCCGTCCCCGAGTCACTGAAGCAACTCGCCATCGACCTCTTCGGCACCGCCGACAAGATCGCGCTGCTGGTCGGCACTGCCGTGTTGCTGGGAGGCTTCGCCGCGCTCTTCGGCGTACTGGCTGTCCGTCGACTGGCACTCGGCCTGGCCGGCATTGCCGCGTTCGGCGCCATCGGCGTGGCCGCCGCGTTGACCCGCTCCGGCGCCGACCTCGCCGACGCGCTGCCGTCCCTGATCGGCGCCGGTCTCGGCGCCCTGGTGCTCTGGCTGTTCATCGGCGGACCGTTCGAACTGGACCCCTGGTCCTGGTCCCCACCCACCCCGCCGATCGGTCCTGTGTCGCCTGTTGGTCCGGGGTCGTCCGCTGGTCCCGGCTCGCAGGCTGGTCCGGGGTTGCCGGCTGGGCCGGCGTCGCCCGGAGAGTCGGTGCCGGTGTCGCCGGCAGGGCCGGTGCCGGTGACTCCGGCCGGACCGACGGCGGCTGTCGAACCGGTCGGGCCTGCCGAAGTGGACCCCGAGTCGCGGAGACGATTCCTCACCGGCAGCGGAGTGCTGCTCGGCACGGCCGTGGTGGCCGGCCTCGGTGGGCGCTGGCTGGCGGGGCGGCGCGGCGTGTCCGCAGCCCGCGACGCGATCCGCCTGCCCGCGCCGGTTACCCCCGCACCTGCCGTACCGGCGGGCGCGGACCTCTCACTGACGCAGCTCGCGCCGTACGTCACTCCGAACTTCGGGTTCTACCGCATCGACACGGCGCTGGTGGTGCCCCAGGTCGACCCGGACACCTGGCGGCTGCGGATCCACGGACGGGTCGGCAGGGAACGCACCTACAGCTACGCCGATCTGCTGGCCCGACCGCTGGTCGAGCGGTACGTCACGCTGGCCTGCGTCTCCAACGAGGTGGGCGGGGACCTGATCGGCAACGCCCTGTGGCTCGGCGTACCCCTGCGGGAACTGCTGGACGAGGTCGAGCCGGACGACGACGCCGATCAGGTCGTCGGCCGGTCGGTCGACGGCTGGACCTGCGGCACCCCCACCGCCGCGCTGCGCGACGGACGGGACGCCCTGCTGGCCGTCGGGATGAACGGCGAGCCGCTGCCGGTCGAGCACGGCTTCCCGGTCCGGGTGGTGGTGCCGGGCCTCTACGGCTACGTGTCAGCCTGCAAATGGGTGACCGAACTGGAGCTGACCCGCTTCGCCGACTTCGACGCGTACTGGGTGCCGCGCGGCTGGTCCCCCCAGGGGCCGATCAAGACCCAGTCCCGGATCGACACGCCCCGGGGACGTAACCGGCTGACCGCCGGCCCGGTAACCGTCGCCGGGGTGGCCTGGGCGCAGCACCGGGGCATCCGCCGAGTCGAGGTACGCGTCGATGAGGGCCCGTGGCAGGAAGCCGCGCTGGCCCCGACCGTGTCAGTGGATACCTGGGTGCAGTGGTCCTGGCGCTGGGACGCCACACCGGGCGAACACCGGCTCCAGGTCCGCGCGACCGACGCGACAGGTGAGACCCAAACCGAACGTACGCAGGACGTCGTCCCGGACGGCGCCACCGGCTGGCACACGATCACGGTCACCGTCCGCTGATCCGCACCATGGCGTGGCCGCCCGGCTGGGTCCGCGATGTGTGTCCGCGACGTGCTCTGCGGGTTCGTGTGCTGTGCTGGCGGCCTGCCGTGCGGCCTGCCGTGCGGCCTGCCGTGCGTGCTGGTGGGCTGTGTCCGCGGCCTGCTCAGCGGCCGGTTCGGTAGGGCTGTGTCCGCGACCTGCTCAGCGGATCGGCGGGCTGGTTCGCGCCTGCGGTGCTGGTTCCCGCGACTCTCCTTCGGGTCGGCGGGCCGGCGGGTCGGCTGGTTGACCGGTGGTACCCCAGGACGTGCATGCAGATCTTGGACACTTTCCGTTCGCGCCGAACGGAAAGTGTCCAAGATCTGCGGACTCAGGGCCCGGAAACGCCGCTGGCCGGCACCCCGGGTAGCGGGTGCCGGCCACCGGTCGGTCCTGCGGTCCTGCGGTCCTGCGGTCCTGCGGTCCTGCGGTCCTGCGGTCCTGCGGTCCTGCGGTCCTTGCGGTGGTGCTGTGGTGCTGTGGTGCGGGTCAGCTGTTCCAGTGCTGGCCGACGAGGTCAGCGGCCTGCTGCTCCCACTGGGCGTAGGCGTCCGGGTAGGCCGACACCTGTACGGTCTGCGCGGCGTCGGTCAGCGGCATGTCCTGCCACCCGTCGACCTGCTTGAGGCCCTTGAGGAACGCGGTGGTGGAGTAGGCGGGGTCGGTGATCTGCTCCGGGGTACCCCAACC
>NZ_JBEZGK010000023.1:0-108289 GCF_040649935.1 Micromonospora sp. NPDC048842
ACACCCCCCGGATCATCCGAACGACAGGGGCAGGAAGTCATACCGGGCCGGGCGACCGAGGGTCCCCGGCTGGGGACGATCAAAAAGGTAACGGGGGGGGGGGCTGCTCCGATGGCCGTACCTCGGGCCAGCGTCCGCGATCTGGCGAGGAACGACCTGCTGGACTATCCACCGCCGGTGGGCCGCGCAGCCCAATTGCGAGCCGGGGATTGGGGGAGCAGGTGGGGAGCATCAGGGTGCACTGAACGGCCTTCAACTGCACCAAACTGCACCCGACGGCCCGCAACTGCACCCACCCCTGCCTGCGGCTCCACGTTTTCGCAGGGCAGATTCGGTTAGGCGTCCTCTTTCCCGCGGGCCCGACTGTGCCGCTGATGAGGTGATACGCGACGATCATCCGATGCAGCGTTTCGACAGCGTCGGTGGTGACCTGGTGGCGGGCACCGCTGTCCGGGCGACGATCATCAGCCACCAGCCCTGGGGGGTCATGGCCCAGGTCCTCGGACATGAAACGGTGGGTGCGTCGGCCGACGCCGGCGTCATCGACAGCCCTTCGGGTGCACCTCGCGCACTGCCTGAGGAATACCCGTCGGTCGGAGTGCAGGTCGAGGCGGTCGTCCAAGAGATCCGCAGGTACCACCCGCCCGCCTGGATACGCCTTACGATGCGCGCCGCGGACCTGCGCGAGCTCAGCTGGCCGTGCGGATGCTGCGGCCAGCCCACGATCCTCAGTCCTGGCGGCGACGGCGTCACCGTCGACGTGCGCAGCAGCGACGGACCGGGCTGTGCTTCATTTGCCGCGCACCGCTCGTGTTTGGCCGACCGCCTCGACCCGGACTTCAACGGCGACCGCGCACGGGTTGTCGCTGTGGGACGCAACCCACCGCCGCTTGCCAGAGACGGCATCCAATCGGGTGCGGTTGGCGCGTTCGGGTGATTAGTCTGCGCGGTCCAGCGTGACGGCGCTGTGCACGGGGGTGCTCGCCCACAGTGCTTGCAATGTCGGGTGGTGCTGCACCGTCCACTCCGCTTTACCGATCGCATGGTTTCGCGCCGGGCCGGGTGGACTGAAGTTGAACCCGGTGTCCTGGACGTCGAGCTTGTCGAGGTCGGCGAGCGCGGGTGCGTCTGCGAATACCAGATCCAGGCTGACCTGCCACATTTCTGGTTGGTACCGGTCGGTCTCGGTCCAAGTTTCCTGCGCGTCGACGGCGAACTGTCGGGTGAAGCTCAGGCTGGGAAGCCGGTCGTGCCAGCTGTACCGGCCCCACTGAACAATGAAGCTATCGGCGTCGCTGTCCAGCCCTGGCTCCAGGCCGTCGACCGGCTGGGCAAGAAACTCGCGGAACGCCTTCCACGCGATCTCGACGTTGTCCACCCGGTCCGGAGTCAGGCCGTGTAGGCGTAGCAGCCCGACCAGATCTTCCGGCGCCTCGCGCCACGCGATACCCACGATCCAGCCCTTCCCACCCGGAACCCATACACCCGCCCGATCAGGTGGACATCCACCCGCGCGTTCAGGCCGCCGAATCTGTGCTGCCCGCGTCGATCACAATCCGCGAGGTTCACGTCGGACACGATAACTGCGCCGTTTGGCCGGCGGCCGCCTGTGAGCCATGGGACATCGTTGCCTGCCCCGCACCCAGGCAGCGCCGCCATTGGAGCGTTGGACCTGCATCTTGGCGTACGCCCGGATGTGGGGGCATCCGCTGTCGTATCCCTGTGGTGAAGTGCGTGCCACGGGTGTGCTGTACGACTACTTCCGGGCCAACGACGACGCTGCGGCTGTCGGGTTGATGAAGGATTTCGAGGGCGGACCGTTCGCTGCCATCCGCGGCGGCATCGCTGTGGATGCGGTTGATCTGAAGGGAATCGAGCCGACGGTGACCCTCGGGAAGCTTGTGAGCTTCGTTCGACAGGTGGACTGGGATGTGAGCCTGGTCGACCTTGAGTTGTTGTGGAGCGGGGACGACGAGATGCTGCCTGTGATCGAAAAGGTTGCCGCCCTTGCTCAGCGCGCCCGAGACGCGGGCGAGGACCTGTATTGCTGGTGCTGCCTGTGACTAACAAGGAGGCGGTGCCGGGCCCGGATAGGGGGAGCAGACTGGGAGCAACAGGGTGCCGTGAACAGCCTTGAACCGCGTCCAACGGCCCCGAACGGCGCTCAACTGCACCCACCCCTACCTGCGTCTCCACGTTCCCGCAGGTCCGAGTCGGTGCGGCGTCCTGTTTCCCACCGAAGAGGGCGCTGGTTCGATACCAGCATCGCCCACTCTCAGTTCGCGCAGGTCAGAGGCCGCTTCCCGATTTCGGGAGGTGGCCTTTCTGCGAGCCACTCGCGGCGCCGCACACGAGCAACGACAACCCGTACAGCGCAGCGCACTTCAAGACACTGGAGTACCGGCCCGGCTTCCCCGACCGCTTCGACAACATCGAACAGGCCCGAACCTTCTGCTGGTCGACACGGTGCAGGGTTCGAGGGGCCCGATCTACGCTTCAGTCGTCAGTCCGAGGTCCGGATCTGCTCCAGGTAGGTCAGAGGCTCCCGGCGGAACTCCATGAGCTCCCGCAGCGCGTCCTTCTCCGCCGTGGTGATCACGACGTCCTCCTCCGACAGGGCGCCGACGAGCGTCGGGATCGCCAGGGCCCAGGCCCCGGCGCCTCCGGAGGCCAAGACGATCGGCCGGTACTTCGGGCTGATCTTGGGTGCGAGCTGGTCGGTGATCCGGCGGCTGAGCCGGTAGAAATCGATGACTTCCATGGGTCTCCCGTGGGTGCGGTGGCTAGGCCGGCGGGTTGGTGGTCACGCCCTCGCCGCTGAGGGGGTGGCCGCCGGAGATGCTGCCGTCCTTGTCCAGGGTAACGAGGCAGGTGATGCCGTCGCGGGTGCCGGTGACGACCCAGCCGTCGCCGTGAGGACGTGGCTGAGGGCGGCTGTCGGGGTTGGCGGCGATGCTCTTGAACCAGCCCTCGACCTGTGCCTTGGTGGTGCCGGGTGGGAAGAGCGTCTTGCCGGGCTCGGTGGACGAGGGCTTGTGGTCGCCATCGCCCCTGCCGTCGCCGTCCCAGATCTTGTTCATCGCCCCGTCGCCCATCTCACCGAAGCGGCGCATGTCGTACCTGGCGTCGGCGAAGTCGGGGTCGTCCCAGGGGTTGGTCCTCTTGGGTACCTCGGGCTCGGATGTGTCGGCGTCCTTCGGGCGGCCCTCCTCGGCGCGCTTGATGCCGTGCTGCTGGGCTGCTCCCACGCGCTTGGGCATCATTGCGGGGTTGAACTTGGGACGCTTGGGGCCATCGCCGCCACCGCCGTGCGGTGGGGTGGGGCCTGAGGGGAGCTTGTGGAGACCCGCCACAGCGAACAGGACCACCAGGACGGCGGTGGTCCGCAGAGCCGCCATGAGTTGTCGCATCGAGGGCCGCCTAGACGTCGAGGAGTGCGCGAAGGGCGGACAGGCTGGCGATCAGGCCCATCAGCCAGCCGAAGATGCGGCCGGTCCAGCGGACGACGGCGACCGCGAGCTGGGAGGCGACAAGCGGTGTGGCGAAGCCGAGAGAGAACACCACCTCGGCCAGCCACACCACGACCTTGGCGATGCAGTCGGCGATGAAGGCGCGCACGACCTCCCGCACTATCTGCACCACGGTTCCCGCGCCACGGGTCGCGGCACCCATGCCGGCGGCCGTGCCCGCGAAGATCCCGGCGACGTCGATGTTGATGGTGAGGATGTCGCGGTAGGCGTCGGCCGCGGCGCCCTGCCATCCGTCGAGGTCGCCGACCAGCCGCGCCTTGAGGTCCTCGGCGATGGAGAACAGCTCACTGGCCATGTTGTCCCAGGTCATGGCGTGCGTCTCGATGGTCTCGGGATCACCGGCGAGCCAGTCGAGCGCCTGCTTCAGTGGCTCGACCTGCTCGATGGCCCACTCGATGCCCATCGACAGGAGCGTGCTGAACGGGTCGATGGCGATGGCCGCCCCGTCGAGAGCGGCGCCCAAGCCCGCGATTGAGCCGTCGATCCAGCTGCCGGAGTCGATGGCGTCCTTGATGCCCATGTAGTCGTTGGCAAGCGGCAGGCCGGTCCAGCCGTCGCGGTGCGCGGCGCTGGTCGAAGGGATGTCGGAGGTCGTGGCGACCAGTGGGTTGCTCATGAGAGGACGCCGGGCCGGCTCAGGTCGCGGAGTGGAAGGAGTTGAAGCCGTCGGTGGTCGACTCCTCGGCCCGCTCGTAGGCGTCGGCTGTTTTCTTGATTCCCGCGGCGAGCAGCGCGATGTTCTCGGCGAGCATCCCCACGCCCTTATCCTGGTCCCGGTGGCGTCCCTCCAGGACGGGCGGTAAGAACTGGCAGAGCTGCCCGTACGCCTCGTCGGCCTGGAAGATGGTGCCGCTCGCGGCCTTGACGGCGGCGAAGCGGTCGTGAATGGCCAACATGGCCGTGGCGTGTGCGCGCAGGGCCTCGATGTCGACCTCGAACCCACCGTGCATCAGTAACGCCCCTCTTCGTCCTCGGTGTCGCCGGTCCGGAATCCGGCCAGCAGGGCCCGGCCGGTCGCCGAGTCGGCGCCGACCGTCTCCCGCACGACCTCGGCGGCGGCCTCGGCGAGCTTGACCCGCGCGTTGCGATAGGCGCCCATGATCGCCTGCTGCGTCTGCTCAAGGCCCACGCGCTGCACCCGCGCGGAGAGCCGGACGTCGGCCATCGCCCCCGTGGAGTCGACGGTGACGTCGACGATCCCTTGGGCGTCGGCGGCCGTGACCCGCAGCGCGCGCAACCCGGCACTGGCGGCCTGCGTGTCGGCGGCCCGGCGCGAGGCATTGGCCTGCCATGCCTCAAGGCGTTCCCGCGCATCCTCGGCGTCCAACAGCGGATTACCCATCGCGCCTCCGTTTCGGTTGCCGAGCAGGGGATTCGGAGGCGTCAGTGTAGCCGCGGCCCGCCACCAAGATTGCCGAGCGAAGGTCCGCATCCAACGCCTCGTCCGACGCCAGCAGCACAGCAGTAAGTACAGCAACCCGGTCAGCCGAACCGAGCCGAGCAGCGCGCCAGCAGGCCGTGCGACCTCGCATCAAGCCCGATCCAACCGGCTCGCCGAGAGTCCACACCGAAGAGGTCACTGGTTCGATGCCAGCATCGCTCACTCTCAGTTTGCGCAAGTCAGAGGCCGCTTCCCGGGTTCGGCGGTGTCACGTTCGCCGTGCCTGAGGGTTCATCTCTGTGAGCCTTGGCGATGGGATGGTGTGACCGATGGACGAGAATGAGTGGTTGGCCGCGCGCTTCGAGCAGCACCGACCCCGGCTGCGGGCGGTGGCTTATCGAATGCTCGGTTCGCTGGCTGACGCGGACGACGCTGTTCAGGACGCCTGGCTACGGCTGAGCCGGTCCGACGCGGATCAGATCGACAACCTCGGCGGATGGTTGACCACTGTCGTCGCCCGGGAGTGCCTGCACATGCTGCGCTCCCGCCGACGGCGCCGGGAGGATCCGTTCGCCACGCACCTGCCCGACCTGGTTGTCATCCCGGACGGGGACCTCGACCCCGAGCAGGAGGCGTTGCTGGCCGACTCGGTGAGCTTGGCCCTGCTCGTCGTGCTCGACCAGCTCACTCCTGCTGAGCGGTTGGCGTTCGTGCTGCACGACATGTTCGACCTGCCCTTCGAGGAGATCGCCGGCATCGCGGGCCGCACCCCGGCCGCCGCGCGACAACTCGCCAGCCGGGCACGGCGCCGGGTGCACGGTGCCGAGATCCCTTCACCCGATCCGGATCTAGCGCGCCAGCGGCAGGTCGTCCGTGCCTTCTACGCGGCTGCGTGGACCGGTGACTTCGACGCCCTCGTGCAGGCTCTCGACCCCGACGTCGTCCTGCGCACCGACTTCGGCACCGCCAGGCCGGCGACCGTCGTCCGCGGCGCGGAGGCCGTGGCCAAGCAGGCCCGCGCCCCACGCGGTGGCCAACTGCGCCCCGCCCTGGTCAACGGCGCGATCGGAACGTTGATCACCCGCGACGGGCAGCCGTTCTCTGTCATGGCCTTCACTGTCGCGGGCGACAAGATCGTCAGGATCGACGTTGTCCGCGACCCCGACCGCGTCCACCGCCTCGCGTCCGCCCTCCTGAACTCCGCCCTCCTGAACTCCGCCCTCCTGAACCAGGCGGAGCGAACAATGGGGTGAATGCCGAGCCCCACTTCCACGGGCTGTGGGTCTGATGCCGCGTGACCGGACGGCGCGGCATCAGGCCAGGGACTCGAGATATTGCTGGGTTTCCCGCTTCTTGAAGTACTGCGCCCAGCCCGCCGGCTGCGCGTTGAACCCAGGTTCGCGGGCGGTGTGGTCGGCACCGTGCTCGACCAGCAGGCGCGCGATCGACAGCTCACCCGCTGCCGCCGCATGGTGCAAGGCGGTGGCGCCGGCGGCGGTGACACCGTTGACGCCGAAGCCAAGCTCGATGAGCAGCCGGACCGTTGACCAGTTGCGCGCCTCGGCCATCCGCGTAACCAGGTCTGCATGCCGATCGCGCAGCCCAGGGTCGGCGGACAGCATCGACCGCATCGTCGCTTCGTCGGCGGCCTCGGCGGCTTCCTCAAACTGCACTGTGTCCTCCTCGCGTGTTTGCACTCGTGCTTGTGAGCCCAGACGACGAGCCGATGTGACAGGGCGAGGTACCCGAACGCATCGTCGTGGACACGACTGGCCTAACGAGGACCGCCTGGCCTGTGGGGTCATCCATGAGTGGACGTGGCTCGGTCGCGCCTGGTAGGCAGGCGGACGTGCGAATCGTCTCCCTGCTGCCGGCGGCCACGGACATCGTGGCCATGCTCGGCCTGACCGGGCAACTGGTCGGGCGTACCCACGAGTGTGACTGGCCGCCGGGGGCTCTGGCCGACATCCCGGCGGTGACCGCGACGTCCCTGCCGGAGACCTTGACGAGCCGGGAGATCTCGGCGGCGATCGCCGGTGACCCGCACCGGGGATCGTCGTTGTACCAGCTCGACGTCGCCATGCTGGAGGGGTTGAAGCCGGATCTGATCCTGACCCAGGATCTGTGTGACGTGTGTGCGGTCTCCTACGAGCGGGTCAATGACGCGGTTGGTCTGATCGATCTCGACACCAGTGTGATGTCCCTGGAGGCGAGGACCATCGACGGGATCCTGGACACTGTCGATGCCGTGGCCGCGCTGACCGGCACCGAAGGTAGGGCGGCGGAGATCCGAGCCGACGCCGAGCGTCGCCTGGCAGCGTTGCCAGGGGCGGTGCCCGGCGCGCCGACGGTGCTGTTCGTCGAGTGGCTCGATCCGTTGATGCCTGGCGGGCACTGGGTTCCGGAGCAGATCACCTACGCGGGCGGGCGGTCGCTGCTGCTCGGGCCGGGTGCGCACAGCACCCCGCACCTGTGGTCGGTGGTAGCGGACCTGGCTCCCGAGGTGGTGGTGTTCGGGCCGTGCGGGTTCACGCCGGAGCGAACCGTCGACGAGCTGTCAGTGGCGACCGCGCAACCCGGTTGGGCGGACCTGCCCGCGGTCCGTCAGGGGCAGGTATGGGTGGTCGACGGGCCTGCCTACTTCAACCGCCCCGGCCCGAGGGTCGTCGACGGCGCGGAGATCCTCGCCGCCATCCTGGGCGGCCGTCCGGACCCCCGCGCTCGGCGGGTGCCAGTCGACGTCGGCTGACGCTGCCGCGCCCGAGTGGCGGAGGCGGACCTCCGAGGCCGATCGCCACTTGCCCCCCGGGATTCGCAACAGACCGCGCCGAGGGTCAGGCGCGTACCCCCGCTGTGGCGGCCAGGTCGACGATGCGGTCGCTCCAGCGGTCCAGCAGGGTCTGGTCGTGGGTGATGACCAGGACCCCGGCCTGCTGGGTCCGCTGGTAATCGCGGATGACGGCGGCGACGTGCGCCTGGGTCGAGGCGTCGAGCATCGCGGTGGCCTCGTCGCAGAGCAGGTAGTCGGGGCGGTGTACGAGGGCCCGCGCGAGGCAGGCGCGTTGCAGTTGCCCGTCGGATACCGCGTGGGGACGCCGGCTGCGTAGATCCGCTGTGAGGCCGACGAGGTCGGCGAGTTCGGCCACCCGTTCCCGGACCGCCGACTCGGGCGTCCGGGTGGCGCGCAGCGGTTCGGCGATCAGATCGGTGAGGCTCAGTCGAGGATCGGCGGCGGCGCGCGGGCTCTGGAAGAGGGCGGCGACGCGGGTCCGTAGGGCGACCGGAACGGCGTACCGGACGGCGTCCACAGCGGTGCCGTCGATGCTGACCCGGCCCTGATCGGGGCGGTGCAGCAGGGCCAGGATCCGGACCAGTGTCGACTTTCCGCAGCCGGACGGCCCACGCAGTCCGACCGTCTCTCCCCGGCCGATGCGCACTGTGACGCCGTCGAGGACGACCTGGCGGCCGTAGGAGACGCTCACCTCGTCGGCGAGCAGGTGGTGCGCGCTGGTCACGTGGTGGCTCCGGTGGGGATCGGGTGGTGGCAGGCCACAGTGCCGCCGCCGGTGACCGGTGTCGACTGTGGTCGGTCGGCGCAGGTGTCGGTGCGGCGTGGGCAGCGGGGCGCGAACGCGCACCCGGGGGGCAGCGCGGTGAGCATCGGCGGGTCGCCCGGCACCGGCCGGAAGGCCCGGTCCGGCAGGGCGTCGAGCAGCGCCGAGGCGTACGGGTGGGCCGGCGCGGTGAAGAGTTGGTCGGTGTCGCGGTGTTCCACGATGCGACTGGCGTACATCACGGCGACGGTGTCGGCGACCCGGCGTGCGGCGGCCAGGTCGTGCGTGATGAGCACGACGGCCGCGCCGTTCTCACAACGGCGGCGCAGCAGGTCGAGGGTGTGGTCCACAAGCGGCCGGTCCAGCCCGGTGGTGGGCTCGTCGGCGATGAGCAGCGACGGGTCGGGCGCCAGCGCGAGCGCGGTGACCAGACGCTGTGCCATGCCACCGGACAGCTCGTGGGGGTAGCGGTCCAGGTCCGCCGGGTCGAGCCCGACATCGACAGCGAGTTGGTCGGCGTCGGCGCGGTCGCGGCCGTGCGCCCGCAGCGTCTCGGCGAGCAGTCGCCGCCCGGTGCGGACCGGGTTCAGGGCGGTGGCCGGACTCTGCGGGACCAACCCGACCCGGCGTCCGCGTACCCTCCGGGCCAGCTCGCGTTGGCCGCAGGTGACCAGGTCGACCGGGTCGGCGCCGGGGTGGTGCAGCACGGCGTGACCGGTGGTCGTGGCGTTGCCCGGCAGGAGGCCGAGCAGGGCGTGGGCCAGGACGGATTTGCCGCAGCCGGACTCGCCCACGATGGCCAGCAGTTCGCCGGGCCGGACGGTGAGGCTGAGATCGCTGACGGCGCGCACGCGCGCGTCGCGGAGCCGGAACTCGACGCCGAGGCCGTCCACGGCGAGTAGCGGCTGGCTCGAGGCGGCACGGGGCGACGCCGGGGCGGAAACGGATTCGGTGGTGGTCACAGGTGCAGCTCCGCTCGGACCCGGGGATCGAGACGGTCGCGCCAGCGGCCGGCGAGGACCGCGATGGCGAGGGTGACGACGACGATCACCGCGCCCGGTGCCAGGCTGGCCCACCAGGCGCCGGTCAACAGCGACCCCTGACCGTCGTTGATCATGTTGCCCAGTGAGGCGAGGTGTGGCGGCAGGCCGAGGCCGAGGAACGACAGGGCGGTCTCGTGCCACACCGCGTGCGGGATCATCAGTGTGGTCGCCAGGGCCAGCCGGGGCAGGACGTGCGGCAGCAGGTGCCGGGTGAGGACCCGGAGCCGGCCGGCTCCGCCGCTGATGGCGGCGTCGATGAACGGTCGGGTCCGAAGGCTCAACAACTCGGATCGGACGATGCGGGCGGTGGAGAGCCAGTGGGTGAGCCCCACCGAGGCGATCACGGCACCGAGGCTGGGACGCAGCATGGCGACGATGAAGATGCCCAGCAGCAGGTGTGGCATCGCGGCGATGGTGTCCACGATCCGCATCAGGATCCGGTCCACCCGGCCGCCGAGCGTGCCGGCGATCCCGCCCACCACGCCCCCGAGGACTGTGGCGACGAGCGCGGCGACCGCGCCGACGAGCAGCGAGACCCGCAGCCCGTAGACCGCGCGGTGGGCCACGTCGCGGCCCAGGTCGTCGGTGCCGGCGAGGTGGGTCCAGGACGGCGCCAACCGGGTCTGGTCCAGTGCGACAGCGCTCTGGTCCAGCGGCCAGACCAGCGGAGCGAGCAGGGAGCCGGCGATGGCCACCAGGAGGACCAGGCCGGCCACCATGACACCAGCCCGGCCGGGGCGCAGCCGCAGCCGCGACCGGGTCACCCGCAGCAGCGACGGTCGGGCAGCGAGGTCAGCCATCGAGTCGTACCCTCGGGTCGGCGGCGGCGTAGGCGAGGTCGGTAGCGAGGTTCGCGGCCAGCACCACCGCCGTGGTGACCAGCGTGATCGCCGCCAGCAGTGGGAAGTCGCTGCCCAGCGCGGCGGCGACAGTGACGGCGCCGAGGCCCGGCAGCGAGAAGACCGTCTCGACCAGCACCGCCCCGCCGACCAGCTCGGGCAGGTGGGTGCCGACCAGGGTGAGGAACGGCAGCAGCGCGGTCCGCAGTGCGTGCCCGAACAGCACAGTCCGACCGGGCAACCCGCGTGCCCGCGCCGCGAGCACGTGGTCGTCGCGCATGCTCTCCGCCACCGCGTCCCGAACGAACAGCACGAACCACGGGGCCTGGGACACGGCCAACACCGCGACCGGCAGGATCAGGTGGTGCGCCACATCGGACCAGGACGTGCTGGTCGCTGTGACGTCGGTGAGCCCGCCCGCCGGCAACCAGCCCAGGGCCAGCGCGAACACGGCGATCGCGGCCAGGCCCAGCCAGAAGACCGGCATCGACTGCACCGCGTACGCGGCCGCCCGTAACGCGCGGTCGAACAACCCACCCCGCCGGTACGCCGCCAGCGCGCCCAGCAGCAGGCTCGCGACCAGGACCAGGGCGAGGGACACACCGATCAGGAGCAGCGTCCAGCCGGCCCGGGCGGCGAGCACCGAGGCGACCGGCTCGTGGCGGCTGGTCGACCACCCCAGGTCGCCCTGGACCAGGTTGCTGATCCACCGCAGGTACTGCACCGGCAGGGGGTCGTCGACGCCCCAGTTCGCGCGCAGCTGGGCCAGGTTCTCCTCACTGGCGGTGAAGGCCGCCGCGCCCGCGTACTGCTTCGCGGGGTCGACAGGCGAGGCGGCACCGAGGGCGAACATCCCGACGCTGGTCGCGGCGAGCACCGGCACGGCGACGAGGAGCCGACGCCGGACCACCGCACCGGCCCCGGCCAGTCGACCGGAACGGGTCACGACCGCGTCCAGGTCTCGATGTTCCACCAGAGGCTGTTCGCCACCCCGTGCTCGTGCGCCTCGACCCGCGGCGCCACGCCCCGAACCGAGGACTTCAGCACGTAGGTGTGCCGCAGGTAGGTGAGGAACAGCCACGGCACGTCGGCGGCCAGCTGCTTCTGGAACTGCGCGTACGCGGCAGTGCGGAGGGCGGGGTCGATCTGGTCGCGGCCCTCCTGCAGGGCCCGGTCGGTCACCTCGGAGCGGTACGAGCCGGGGTTGAAGTAGCCCTGCCCCGCGAACGTCGAGCCGAACAACTTGTACGAGACGAAGTCCGGGTCGTACGGGGTGCCGTAGCCCATCAGCAGGGCGTCGGACTTCATCCGGGGGTCGATGGCGTCCCAGGTCAGCCCCGCCGGGGTGACAGCGATGCCGACCTTCTTCGCGTCGGCGGTGACGGCGAGGGCCAGGTCCTTGCGCAGCGTGTCGCTCGCCGGGTACATCAGCGTGAACCGGGCCGGTCGGCCGTCCTTGACGCGTACCCCGCCGGGGCCGGGAGTCCAGCCGGCCGCATCGAGCAGCGCTCCCGCCGCCGTCGGGTCGGCGGTGGGCTTGCCGATGATCGACGGGTCGGCGAACTCGGAGGTCGGCGGGATCGGCCCGAACGCCGGTTCGCCGGCGCCGCCGAGGAGCCCGGTCACCATCGCGGCCCGGTCGACGGCCAGGTTGAGCGCCCGGCGGATCGCCGGGTCGGCGAGGACCGCGTTGCCCGTCGGCAGCATCACGCCGCGGTAGTCGGCGGTCGGCACCCGCTGCACGCTGTACGTGGCGTCGGCGTCGAAACCGGAGGCCAGCTTCGGCGGCAACTCGGCGGCGTCGAACTCGCCGGCGCGCATCCGCTGGGCGCGGACGTTGTCGTCGGCGACGAACGCGACCACCACCCGGTTGTTCTTCGGCCGGCCACCGAAGTAGCGCTCGTTGGCGGTGAGCACCAGGCGGTCACCCGGCGTCCAGGAGTCGACCCGGTACGGCCCGGTCCCGATCGGCTTGCGGTTGAACCCGGCGGTGTTGATGTCCTGCCCGCTGAGCAGCTTCGCCGGCACGATGCCGAGGGTGAGCCGCTGTAGGAACGGCGCGTACGGGTAGCGCAGCCGGAACACCACAGTTGCCGCGTCGGGCGCGGTCACCGACTCGACCATGTCCAGGTCGGAGCGGAGCGTCGAGTCGACGGTCGGATCCAGCACGGCCTGGTACGTGAAGACGACGTCCTGGGCGGTCAGCGCGCTTCCGTCGTGGAACTGCACGCCGTCGCGGAGCTTCGCGGTCACTGTGCGGCCGTCGGGTGACAGCTCCGGCAACGCCGTGGCCAGACCGGCGACGAGGCGGTTGTCGGCGTCCCGGCTGACGAGGCCGTCGAAGATCAGCGAGGCGCCGTCGACGCCGTAGTTGAGCACCGGGTTCAACGCGTCCGGCTCGTCGGAGGTGGCGACGACAAGCGTCGCGCCGCCGGCTGAGCCGTCGGGGTTGGCAGGGGCCGAGCACCCGGCGAGGACGAGCATCCCCGCCGCCGCGGTCGACGCCACGAGGCGTCGGAAGGTCGGACGCATCCGGGTCACAGAGGGCTCCTGTGGTGTGGGGAGGATCGTTTGTCGGGTGGGCGCGGCGCCGCAACCGTTGATCATCACGGTGACACAGTTGCAAGTCTTTGGCAATTACCAGAGACATGCAGCATGTCGCTGATCAACAACCGACCATCAGTCGGGCGGGTGGCCAGCGGCGGCGGGTGAGCCGCCGCCGGCCACGTCAGCGCCCGGACGACAATCAGACCCCGTAGCGCAGGTAGATGGTGTCGCCCACTGTCACTGTCGTGCCACGGGTCGCGGTGGCCGGGGTCCCCCCGTCCCTGGACACCTTCCAGGTGGAGGAGCCGCTGTTGGCCAGGCCGTTGATCGAGGTGATGGTGCCGGTGCCGCTGGTCGGGTTGAGGGCGGTGACGCAGCCGCTGGGGGCGGCTGCGCTGATGGCGGCGTCCAGCACGGTGCCGAGGGTGGTGGTGGCGGCGGTCGGCGTCAGCGTGACCGCGCACGGCTTGATGCTGCCGCTGCCATTGTCAATGATCACGGCGAGCCGGGTGGCGGTGCCGGCGGTGAATCCGCTCGCCGCGACCCAGGTGGGCGCGCCGGCGGTGACCGGGGTCGGGGGAGCGGCGGTGTAGCCCGCGCCGGCCAGGGCCCGCACCGCGTCGATGGAGGCGTACGCCGACGGCGTGGTGTTTGTGGTCAGGTACTTGAAACCGCCGCCGGTCAGCTGCTGGGCCCGCAGGAAGTCGATAGGGGTCTTGCCGGCGGTGGTGGTGAAATCGGAGCCCTGGCTGGGAATGCCGCAGGCGTTGAGCCCGGAGACGGCCCACGCGTTGGAGTCGGTGTTGACACCGAACATCGAGGTGAAGGCGCCCGAGGCGTTGACGAGCTTGCCCTTGAGGAAGTTCTTCGCCTGCACGACGTCGGTGTCGGTGTTGGGGACACCGGCGACGCAGAGGGCGGCCATCGCGGCGCCGGTCATGTCGATGTCGCTGGCGGCGGCGAGTTGGCTGGGGTTGCCCTCGGCCTGGGTGAAGGTCCAGCCGCCGTCGTTGTGCTGGTTGTTGCGGATCCGGGTGACCGACAGGTTGAGGAGCGCCTGCGGTACGCGGGCGGCACCGGCCTGGGTCTTCGCGCCGGCCAGGGCGAGGGTGGCGAATACGGTGCCGTTGACGTTGGCCGGCGGGCCGTAGTAGCCGGCCGAGCCGGTCTGCCAGTAGGCGATGGTGTCGGCGATCAGGTTGCGGGCGGGGGAGACGCGAGCGGGGTCGATGCCGGCGGCATAGGCGTTCAGGACACCGCGCTCGTAGTCGGTGACGACAGGGGAGGTGCTCGGCCAGGACGCGGCGGAGAGTTGGTTGCGGTACACGGTGCGGGCGTTCTTTGTCGTGTCGCCGGAGGGGTAGACGTCCACCGCCGCGACACCGGCGGGGGCGAACGCGCTGAATACCCACTCGTTCGACAGCCCGCCGCTGGCGTAGCTGCCGTCGGCTGCCTGGAGGGTGCGCAGGTAGGCGACGCCGTTGGTCTTGGCGGTGGCGATCTGCGCCGCCGTCGAGGTCGCGGCGGCCGGTGCGGCACCGGTCGCGACAGCGACGACAGTGGCGATCAACGCGGCGGCGGGAACCGTCGCGAGACGTCTCCGGCGACTGCCGGAGGAAAGGCGCGAGGACATCGGGTCTCCTTGGGGGTACGGGGCACGACTGCCTCGACCCGGGGCCCAACGGGAGAGCCGGCGGAGCGGGGCGGGCCGGCCGCAGGACGCGTGGGACGGATACCGCAGGTGCTGCGTCACCACGTGGGTAGTCGGGCTCGGGACGGCCAACCGTCCTCACCGTTGCGCGTCAGCCCCGGATTTCCACCGGGTTCCCCCACGCGATGACGCGGTCACCGTATGGGAGGAAGTCCCTACCGCGCGCTGTTAGGTACATGACACGTTCTCGCGTTGACGGGGTGGTTGCTGCTGTGGTCCGATGACCGCGATCCAGCAGTCAGGGGAAGCCGGTCAAAGTCCGGCGCTGGCCCGCAGCCGTAGGTCCCAATCGGGACGAGTCGGATTACCTGGCTGGATAGAGCACCGCAGCGCCGTCGAGGTACACGGCGCGGAGCCAGATTTCCGGGACTTGTCCTCGGGGTCCGCGTCCGCGCCTGCGCCGCTACCCCTGAGAGAGTCGCCATGTCCCCACTGGTCAGTCGAACGTCGCGGACTCCCGCGCCGTGGTTGGCGCTCGTCGCCGCGGTGCTGCTCGGCGCGTTGGCGCTCGTGGTGCCGACCCGTGCGGCGCTCGCCGATCCGCTGGAGGCGTGCACCCCCACCCAGGGCGCGATCGTGGTGGTCGACTTCGGGGCGTGGGGTGGGCCGCTGCTGCGGGGCTGCGACGCCGCCCCGACCACCGGTCTGGACCTGCTGCACGAGGCGGGCTTCACCACGACCGGCACCGCCCATGACGGGCCCGGGTTCATCTGCCGGATCGGCTCACCCGCCTTCGACGCCGGCGCCGAACGCCCGACGCCGGCCGACGAGGCGTGCCAGTTGACCCCGCCAGCGACGGCCTACTGGTCCTACTGGATCGCCCCGGCCGGGCAGGACCACTGGACCTACAGTCCACTCGGGGCGATGGCGCAGCGACCGGGGCCGGGCGAGGTCGAGGCGTGGGTCTTCGGCGGCACCGACATCGGCGGCTCCACCGGGGCGCCGAGCTTCACCCCCGCGTCGGTGCGCGCGAGCGGCCCGACCCCGAGCGCGACAGCGACCCCGACAGCGACCCCGACGGGGACACCCGAACCGGCGCGGCCGACGGAAGCCCAGGTCAAGGCCGTCGCGAGCTACCTGGTGGGGCAGTTGACCGATGGCGACCACGTCGACAACTGGGGTGTCGACTACCACCGGACCATCGCCGTCGCCACAGCGCTGGCCGGGACCGGCGGTCAGGCTCAGACCCTGACGAAGGTCGTCGACTACCTCCGGACGCACGTCGACGCCGCGATCTTCCCCAACGGTGACACCGCCGCGCCGCACGCCGGTAACGTCGCCGACCTCGCGCTCCTCGCCACGATCATCGGCGGCGACCCCCGTGCGTTCGGCGGCCGGGATCTGATCGCCACGCTCACCGACCACGTCTGCGCCGCGACCGACATCGCCGCTGGCTGTGCCGCTGCCGGTGACTTCGCCGGATCCGCCGGCCCGATGAGCCACGCGAGCGCGCTGCTCGCGCTCAAGCGGGCCGGCGTCACCCCGCCCGCCGCGACCGTCTCCCGGCTGACAGCGCAGCAGTGTGCGACCGGCGCCTTCGCCGGCGGATGGCTCAGCCCGACCGATGCCTGTGATCCGGACCTCGCCGCCACGGCCCTGGCCGTCCTGGCGCTGCACACACTCGGCGGGCACGACGCGGCGCTGAATTCGGCAAAGGCGTTCCTGTCCGGCGCGCAGGAGCCCGACGGCGGCTACCAGCCGTACGCCGGCGCGGGGGTCACCGACACCTACTCCACCGGGTACGCCGCGCAGGCCCTCGCCGTGCTGGGCCTCGCCGACCGGGCCGCTACCGCCACCGGCCTGCTGGTCGGCCGGATCACCACCGGCGGTGGGCTCAGCCCCGACCCGAGCAACCCGGACGCCGACCTGGCCGCCACGACCGGTGCCGCGCTCGCGCTGGCCGGCAAGAACCTGGCCAGCCTGGGTGCGCCGCCACCGCCGGCCGGGCCGCGACCCGACCTGGTCAAGGGGGTGTCCTACCTCGTCGCGTCGACCAACCTGATCGACGGCAGGTACTACGAGTCGTTCCCCGGCTTCCCCGACTTCGGGTTGAGCATCGACGGCGCCTACGCCCTGGCCGCCACCGGCGGGGACGACGCCAAGCTGCGGGCGATCGTCGAGTTCCTGCGCGGCGGCGGCGCGGTCGGCGACAGCGGATTCACAGTCGACACGTGGCTCGGCATCGGTACCGACTACGCCGCTGGCGGCGCGATCGGCAAGGTGGCCCTCCTCGCCCAGGTCACCGGGTACGACCCGCGTGCCTTCGGCGGACACGACCTGATCGCCGCGCTCGGTGACGTCACCTGCGCCAAGCTCGACATGCAGGCCGGCTGCGCCGGGGCCGGCAACTACCGGTACGCCACATCGGTGTTCGGGCAGTCGCTCGGCATCATCGCGCAGCGCCGCGCCGGACAGGGCGAGGCCGCCGCCAAGCCGATCGCCTTCCTGAAGGGCCTCCAGCGCGCCGACGGATCGTTCCCCAGCCTCATCCCGGCGGCGGACGCCGACCGGGACGTCGACAGCACCGCGATGGCAGCGATGGCTCTCGCGTCGTCAACCGACGACCCGGCCGCGGTCAGCGCCGTCGACAAGGCGTTGAGCTGGATCGCGTCGACACAGAAGGCACACGGCGGTTTCCCCGGCGCGGCCGGCGACTCCACCAACTCCACAGCGCTCGCGATCCAGGGCCTCACCCTGCGCGGCGACACCTACGCCCGACAGGCCGACAAGGCACTGTCGTTCCTGGCCGGTCAGCAGAACGACGACGGCGGGTTCACCGTCGCCGCCGGGGGGCAGGCCGGCTCGGACGTACGCGCGTCCACCCAGGTCGTCGGCGGCGCGACAGGCATCTCGTTCGCCACCCTGACCCGGGACGTGCACGAACTGCCGGGCCCGGACCCGTCCGCCACCCCGACCCCGACGCCCACGCCCACCGCGAGCCCGTCGTCGGCGTCGCCGTCTCCGTCCGTGGCTCCCAGCGTGACCCCCTCGTCGCCCGGCACCGGCGGGCACTCGTCGGGCAACCTGCCCCGTACTGGCTGGTCGATCGTCACGATCACCCTGCTGGCGCTGGTGCTCGTCGTCGCGGGCATCCTGCTGCGGGTCTCCGCACGCCGTCGCGCTGTCGCCGACCAGGGCGGCCTGTCGTGACGGCCCGCAGGTGGCGCCGCTCGACAGTGGCGCTGACGATCGTCGGCGCGCTGGCGGTGACGCCCACGCCGGCGCTGGCCGACCCGCTGCCGATCGGGCAGTGCACCACCTCGTCCGGGGTGATCCTCGCTGTCGACTTCAGCCGCTGGGGTGGGCCGCTCCTGCGGTCCTGCGGCACCACCCCGACCACCGGTTACCAACTGCTCAACCAGGGCGGCTGGCGCACCACCGGAACACAGCACGACGGGCCGGCGTTCATCTGCCGGATCGGCTACGCGGGCCACCAGGGCGGCACCCAGTACCCCACCCCGGCGGACGAGGGGTGTGCCCTCACCCCGCCGGCCAGCGCGTACTGGTCGTACTGGCACGCCGACCCGGGGCAGAACAGCTGGGTCTACAGCCAACTCGGCGCGATGAGCTACAAACCCAAGCCCGGCAGCGTCGACCTGTGGATCTTCGGGGCGACCGACATCGGGGGGACCGAGGGGCGGCCCCGGTTCAGCCCGGACAGCGTCCGAGCCCGCAACAGCAAGCCGACCGGCGCCACCACCTCCCCTCCGGCCCCCGCCGCGCCCACCCCGGCTCAGCCAGGTGGCGAAAACGCACCGGGCGCTGGCAACCCGCCGGCGCCGGGCAACCCCGCAGGCGGCAACCCTCCACCCGCCCTCCCGCCGGCGGGAGCGCCAGCGTCGGTCCCGGTCAGTGGCGCGCCGACGCCGTCGTCCACAGTGGCGACATCCGCGGGTCCGGTGGTGCCGTCCGGATCGCCGAGCGCCACCACCGACGGACCCCACATCCTCGACGCGGCACCCACCGCGACTGCTGCCCGCCAGGACACCGGTTCGGCGCTGCCGGCACTGATCACGGTCGGGCTGCTGGCGCTGCTCGCCCTCGCCGGCGGTGTCGTCGGCTGGCGACGCCGCCGCACCTGACCCGATGCGCCCGATCCGTACCAGCCTTGTCCATCGCCTCGCGGTAGCCCGGCTGCCGCGCTCCCTGCACCCGGTGGCCTGGTGGCTGTGGGCGCTCGCGCTGGCCACCGCCGCGAGCCGCACCAGCAACCCCCTCCTCCTGCTGCTCATCTTCGCGGTGCTCGGATTCGTGGTCAGCGCCCGCCGCACTGACGCGCCCTGGGCACGGGCGTTCCGCTACTACCTCTACCTCGCGCTGATCATCATCGCGATCCGGGTGGTGTTCCGGACGGTCTTCGCCTCCGGCATCACCCCCGACGACCACATCCTGTTCCGGCTCCCGCAGCTGCCCACGCCCGAGTGGTACGCGGGAATCCAGATCGGCGGTCCGGTCTCCCTGGAGGCGACACTGTCCGCCGCCGTCGACGGGCTCCGGCTGGCCTGCCTGCTGTGCTGCATCGGCGCCGCCAACAGCCTCGCCAACCCCAAACGTGCCCTGCGGGTCCTCCCCGGCGCGCTGTACGAACTCGGTGTCGCCGTCACCGTCTCGCTGAGCGTCGCACCGCAACTCGTGGAGAGCGTCCAACGGGTCGCCCGTGCCCGCCGGCTGCGTGCCGGACGGGCCAGGGGCCTCGGTGCCGTGCGGGCCATCGTGATGCCGGTCCTGCACGACGCGTTGGACCGGTCGCTGCGGCTGGCCGCCGCCATGGACTCCCGCGGTTACGGCCGGGTCGGCACCGCCACGCCTGGCTCGCGGCGGCTCACCGGTGTCCTCATGCTCACCGGCATGGCCGGCCTGTGCGTCGGCGTGTACGGCCTGCTCGACCCGCGCGTGCCCCGCCCGGTCGGGCTCGGCGGCCTCGGCGGTGGTGTGCTGCTCTGCGTCGCCGGGATGGCGCTCGGTGGGCGTCGGGTCTCCCGCAGCCGCTACCGGCCCGACCCGTGGCAGTGGCCGGAGTGGACGGTCGCCGGCTGCGGCGTCGTCACGGCCGTCGTGCTCGGTGCCGGCACCGGCTACGACCCCGCCGCGCTCAACCCGAGCCTCTACCCGCTGCACTGGCCCACCCTGCCCGCGCTACCGGCCGCCGCGATCCTCGTCGCCGCCATCGCGGCGATCGCCGCACCGACACCGCCACGCCCGCACCGACCGCAGCCCGCCGCCGCCGCGCGAGGCCGCGCCGCCGACACCGCAGGAGCACCGTCATGATCCGCTTCGAGCGCGTCAGCATCACGTACGACGGCGCGCCCCGCCCCACAGTCCGCGACGTCGACCTCGACATCGACGAGGGGGAGCTGTGCCTTGTCGTCGGCCACACCGGCGCGGGGAAGTCGACACTGCTCGCCGCGATCAACGGGCTCGTCCCGCACTTCAGCGGTGGCACCCTCCAGGGCAGCGTGCGCGTCGCCGGCCGGGACACCGCCCACCATCCACCCCGGGAGTTCGCCGACCTGGTCGGCGTTGTCGGGCAGGACCCGGTAGCCGGGTTCGTCACCGACACCGTCGAGGAGGAGCTGGCGTACGGGATGGAGCAGCTCGCGCTCGACCCGGCGGTGATGCGGACCCGGGTGGAGGAGACCCTCGACCTGCTCGGCCTCGTCGACCTGCGCCACCGTGGCCTGCACGAACTCTCCGGCGGTCAGCAGCAACGGGTGGCGATCGGCGCGGCGCTGACCGCCCACCCACGGGTGCTCGTCCTCGACGAACCCACCTCCGCGCTCGACCCGACCGGGGCCGACGACGTCCTCGCCACCATCACCCGGTTGGTCCACGACCTCGGTGTCACGGTCGTGCTGGCCGAGCACCGCCTGGAACGGGTCCTGCCGTACGCCGACCGGCTCATCCACGTCGCCCGCGACGGCAGTGTCCGCCACGGTGACCCGGCCACGCTCGTCGCCGGCACCACAGTCGCGCCGCCGGTCGTCGCACTCGGGCGCCTGGCCGGCTGGTCACCGCTGCCGCTGTCGGTACGCGACGCCCGCCGGCACGCCACCACACTGCGCGACCGGCTACCCGCCACGCCACCGCAGCCACACCGCCACTCCCACGCCGACGCCCGGAACGCGCTCACCGCCACCGGTGTGATCGTCCGGCACGGGTCGGTCGTCGCCGTCCGTGGAGTCGACCTGACCCTGGTACGCGGTGAGATCACCGCGCTGATGGGGCGCAACGGTTCCGGCAAGTCGTCACTGCTCTGGGCTTTGCAGGGCTCGGGTCGCCGGGACGGTGGCGCCGTCGTCGTGCCCGACCCGACACACGGCGACCTCGACCCGGGTCGGGTGGGTGCCAGCGAGGCCCGCCGACTCGTCGGCCTCGTTCCGCAGACCGCGACCGACCTGCTGTACCTCGACACCGTCGACGCCGAACTCGACCAGGCCGACCGCGACGGCGCCGAACCGGGCAGCGCGCGACGGCTCCTCGACGGCATCGCGGCCGGCATCGACGGCGACAGCCACCCCCGGGATCTGTCCGCCGGGCAGCAACTCGCCCTGGTCCTGGCCATCCAACTCGCCGTCACCCCCGGGGTGTTGCTCCTCGACGAGCCCACCCGTGGACTGGACTACCAGGCCAAGGCCGCGCTGACCCGCACTCTCGACGACCTCGCCGCGCAGGGCCGCGCCGTCGTGGTGGCCACCCACGACGTCGAGTTCGCCACCGCCACCGCCGACCGGGTGGTGGTGATGGCCGACGGTGAGATCGTCGCCGCCGGATCCGTCCCGGCGGTCCTCACCGCGTCGCCGACGTTCGCCCCGCAGGTCGCGAAGATCCTCGCACCGCTGCCGTACCTGACTGTCGGGCAGGTCGCCGCCGCCCTCGACGCTCCGGCGGTGCCCGCATGACGACACTGAACGTCGCGGTCCGGGTGCCCGCCCGCGCCGTGCTCGCGATCACCATGGCGTCGTTCCTCGGTTTCGTGGCGTTCCTGTGGCCGTTCGTCGTCGCGCCGGGAACCTTCGGCTCCACCCAGACCCCTCCGCTGATGTTCGGGGTGCTGCTGCTCCTCGTCCTCGCCGTCATCTTCGCCGAGATCGCCGACGGCAGGATCGACGCCAAGGCGCTCGCCATGCTGGGCGTGCTGTCAGCGATCAACGCGGCCCTGCGACCACTCGGCGCCGGCACGGCGGGCATCGAGACGGTCTTCTTCGTCCTCGTGCTCGCCGGTCGGGTCTTCGGGCCCGGCTTCGGCTTCGCGCTGGGCTGCACCTCGCTGTTCGCCTCCGCCCTGCTCACCGGGGGAGTGGGACCGTGGATGCCGTACCAGATGTTCGGCTGCGCCTGGGTCGGCATGTTCGCCGGCCTGCTGCCCCGGGCCCGGGGACGGGCCGAGATCGTCCTGCTCGCCGCCTACGCGGCGGTGAGCGGATACTTCTTCGGCTTCATGCTGAACCTGTCCTTCTGGCCGTTCTCGCTCGACCCGACCAGTTCGATCGCCTACCAGCCCGGCCTGCCGGCCCTGGAGCAACTCCACAGGTACCTGACCTTCTTCACAGTCACCTCGCTGGGCTGGGACACCGGGCGGGCGGTCACCACAGCAGTCCTCGTCACACTCGCCGGGCCGGCGGTGCTCGGCGCATTTCGGCGTGCGGCCAGGCGGGCTCGTTTCCGGGCTGCCCCGACGTTCACCATCGGTGGTGACGGTCACCGCTGACCGGCTAGGGTTCGCTGATGTTCCGCGCCGTCGTTTTGATCGCTGCTGTGGTGCTCGCCGCGGATCAGCTCACCAAGTACTGGGCCGAGTCCGCGCTCTCCGGCGGGCAGACCATCACCATCCTCGGTGACCTGCTGCAACTGCGACTCCTGTACAACCCGGGCGCCGCCTTCTCGATCGGCTCCGCGTACACCTGGATCTTCGCGGTGTTCGCGGCGGCGGCGGTGGTCGCGGTGACTGTCGTCGCGTGGCGGGTCACGTCGCGCGCCTGGGCGGTGGCGTTGGGCCTGGTGCTCGGCGGCGCGACCACGCACCTGCTGGACCGCCTCTTCCGGGAGCCGGGGTTCGCTCGCGGGCACGTGGTGGACTTCATCGACTACGCCGGGTTCTTCGTCGGCAACGTCGCCGACATCGCCCTGGTGGTCGGCGTGGGCATCGTCATGCTGCTCAACGTGCGCGGCATTCCGCTGCGCGTGACGGCGGGCGAGAGCCGCAGCGACGAGCAGGTGCCGTCGTCAGGCTCCTGAGCCGCCCGCTGGGCCGATCAGGACGACCTCCAGCCGGCGTGGGCCGTGCACTCCCTCGACACGGTTGAGCTCGATGTCACTGGTCGCGGACGGGCCGGAGATCAAGGTCAGCGGGGCGCGCGGGTCCAGTCGGGTCAGCGCCTCCGGCAGCAGACCGACGACCTGGTCGGTGCGCACGACGCAGATGTGCCGGTCGGGCACCAGGGTGAGCGCGCGCCGCCCCTGCGCCGGGCCGGCGTCCAGGATGATGGTGCCGGTGTCGGCGACCACGACGGCGCAGCCGGTCAGGACCGCGTCCAGGTCGTCGAGCGCGGCCGGTGACAGCGGCGGCGCGTCGCGGTGCAGCTCTCCGGCGTAGCCGGCCAGCCAGTCGGCGGGGACGTCGGTGGGGACGGCGAGCCGGTCGACCCCACCGAGCAGTCGGGGTAGGGCGTCGATGCCACTGTGGACGACGGCCCGGTAGTCCTCCAGGCGATCGACCAGGGTCCCGATCACGTCGGAGCGGTCGTCGGCCCGGCGGTACCCGCGGGGCACCTGCACCGGCGGCGGGCTGTCGGCCAGCGCCGTCCGGAGCCGCGCCAGGATCTCGTCACGTGCGCTCACTGCTTACCCCACCATTCCCGGAAGGTCTGCGGCGCGGGCAGCGGCAGGTCGCGCGACCGGGTCCACGCCGAGGCGGGCCAGGGCAGTCGCCGCAGCGTCCGAGCGCCGGTGCGCCGCTCACGGTACGCCCCGAGCGGCCCCGCGCCGGCCCGGGCCAGGCGCAGGGCGGCAGCCCAACGTCGGGGGCTGCGCATCACCCAGGACAGGACGCGCATGGTGGCCCGTTCGACGGGTGGGTGCGGTGCCTGCTGGCGGAGGTGAACCAGGATCTCCGGAATGTTGATCTTCACGGGACAGACGTCGTAGCAGGCGCCGCAGAGGGTCGACGCGTACGGCAGCGAGGCGTTGTCAGCCACGCCGGTCAGCTGCGGCGACAGGATCGCCCCGATCGGCCCCGGGTACACCGAGCCGTACGCGTGCCCGCCGGCCCGCTCGTACACCGGGCAGACGTTCAGGCACGCGGAGCAGCGGATGCACGACAACGCGGGCCGCCCGACCGGGTCGGCGAGCACCGCGGACCGGCCATTGTCGACGAGCACGATGTGCACGTCCTGCGGGCCGTCGCCGGGGGTGACGCCGGTCCACATCGAGGTGTACGGGTTCATCCGCTCGCCGGTCGAGGATCGCGGCAGCAGTTGCAGGAAGACCTCCAGGTCGCTGAAGGTCGGCAGCAGCTTCTCGACGCCGACGACGCTGATCAGCGTCTCGGGGAGGGTGAGGCACATGCGGCCGTTGCCCTCGGACTCCACCACCACGAGCGTGCCGGTGTCGGCGACGGCGAAGTTGGCGCCGGAGACGGCGACCCGGGCCGAGAGGAAACGCCGTCGCAGGTGGGCGCGGGCCGCCTCGGCCAGCGCGGCCGGTTCGTCGCTCAGGTCGGCCGGCGCGTCGGCCATGCGACGCTGGAAGATCTCCCGGATCTGGGCCCGGTTGTAGTGGATGGCCGGCACCAGGATGTGCGAGGGGGTGTCGTCGCCGAGCTGCACGATCAGTTCCGCCAGGTCGGTCTCGTACGCGGCGATCCCGGCGGCCTCCAGCGCCTCGTTGAGTTCGATCTCCTGGGTCGCCATCGACTTGACCTTCACGACCTCGTCGGCCCCGGTGGCCCGGGTCAAGGCGACGACGATCCGGCACGCCTCGGCAGCGTCGCGGGCCCAGTGCACTGTGGCGCCGGCAGCGGTGGCGGACGCCTCGAACTGCTCGAGCAGCTCCGGCAGGCGACGTTGGACGTCCGCCTTGATCGCCGAGCCGGCGTCGCGCAGGGCCTCCCAGTCCGGTACCTCGTCGACGACCCGTGCTCGCTTGGCCCGGATGGTGCGGGTGGCCCGGTGCAGGTTGGCCCGGAGTTGCGTGTCGGCGACGGCCGGCTTGGCGGCGGTGGGAAACGGCAGCGGCGTGCGGATCCGCCCGCCCCCGGTGGCGGGTGCGACCGGTGGGTTCATGAGGTGGCTCCCGTCTCGGCGAGAATCTCGGCGTAGTGCACGGCCCGTACGCCCGAGCGGTGGCGGTCGAGGCCGCCGCCGATGTGCGCCAGGCAGGAGTTGTCGGCCGCGGCGAGCACCAGCGCGCCGGTGTCGCGGACCCGGGCGCACTTGTCGGTGAGCATCGCGGTGGAGACGTCCGGGTTCTTCAGGGCGAAGGTGCCGCCGAAACCACAGCACTCCTCGGCGTCGCCCAGCTCGACCAGCTTGATCCCGCGCACCTCGCGCAGCAGGGTCAGCGGCCGGTCGCCGAGGCGCAACATGCGCAGGCCGTGGCAGGTCGGGTGGTAGGTGACCGTCTCCGGGAACTCGGCGCCGACGTCGGTGACGCCGAGAACGTCGACGAGCAGCTCGGACAGCTCGTACGTGCGGGCGGCCACCGAGGTGGCGGGCGGGTGCAGACGCGGGTACTGATCGCGGATCATCGCGGTGCACGACCCGGACGGCGCGACGATGGCGTCGTAGGAGTCGAAGATGTCGACGTAGTTGCGCACCATGGGCATGGCCTCGGCCCGGTAACCCGTGTTGGCGTGCATCTGCCCGCAGCAGGTCTGGTCGGTGGGGAAGTCGACGGTGTGGCCGAGCCGCCGCAGGATGCGGGTGACAGCGATGCCGGTGGCCGGGAACGCGAGGTCGTTGACGCAGGTGATGAAGAGGGCGATCCGCATGGCGGCTCCTCGGAGGTGTGGGGGTGGGTCACGCCGAGTCGCGCGGTGTTCCGGGGGTGGGGAGCTGGTCGAAGGCGGGCAGGTGACGCTCCCGGGCGGCGCTGAGGTGGGCGCGCATCGCCTCGGTGGCGGCTGCCGCGTCGCCGGCGACGATGGCGGCGGCGATGCGCTGGTGCTCGGTGTTGGTGTCCGGCGCGCCGGCGACCGGGAAGTACAGCCGGTGCAGGTGCAGGTGTGAGTGCAGCCGCGTGATGGTGTCCCGCAGCAGGGGGCTGCCGGAGACCTCGGCGATCAGGTCGTGGAACTTCGCGTCCAGCGCGGTGAAGGCGGCGTGTCGGCGATAGCCGTCGCCGGCCTCCACGTCGATGCTCGCCGCCGCCTCGACGCTGATCCGTTGGCGGGCTTCGGCGGAGGCGTGCGTGGCGGCCCGCCCGGCGGTGGCGCCCTCCAGCAGGTGGCGGACGTCGAACAGGTCGTCGAACTCGGCACGGCTCAGCAGCGGCGTGGTGGTGTAGCCGGAGAGCGGGCGTTTACGGACCAGACCGTCGGCCTCCAGCCGGGCGAGGGCCTCGCGGACCGGGGTGGGGGAGACGTCCAGTTCCCGTGCCAGCGCGTCGATGTTGACCCGCTCGCCGGGGGGAAGGATGTGGTCCATGACCAGCGTCTTTATCGACTCGTAGACGTCCTCGGTGAGGGTGAGTCGTCGGGCGGGACGGAGTCGACCCTCGCGAGGGTCCTGCTGGGTCATCTCGTCTCCTCAGCCACCCCTTGACTGTGCCGTTGTGAGCGAGTACACACTAGCAAGGCAACATCCTATAGGAAATAGGGGCTTTGCGCCCTATGCACTGGAGGTCGGGTTCGTGAGATTCATGCGCGTCGGGCCGGTGGGGCGGGAGCGTCCCGTGCTGTACGTCGACGGGCGGCACTTCGACCTCTCGTCGCTCACCCCCGACATCGACGGCGAGTTCCTCGCCGGCGACGGCGTCCGGCGGGTTCGCGAGGCCACCGACCTGCCCGAGATCGACATCACCGGTCAGCGGGTCGGCGCACCGATCGCCAGACCCGGGGTGGTGCTCTGCGTGGGGCAGAACTACGCCGCGCACGCCGCCGAGTCGGGGGCCGAGCCACCGACCGACCCGATCATCTTCTACAAGGCGCCCAACACCGTCGTCGGCCCCTACGACGAGGTCCTGATCCCGCGCGGATCGACGAAGACCGACTGGGAGGTGGAGTTGGCGGTGGTGATCGGCCGGACGGCCCGCTACCTCGCCTCACCGGCCGACGCCCTCGGGCACGTCGCCGGGTACGTGCTGTCCAACGACGTCTCCGAGCGGGACTTCCAACTCGCGGTCTCCGGCGGCCAGTGGTCGAAGGGCAAGTCCTGCGAGACGTTCCAACCGCTCGGCCCCTGGCTGGTCACCGCCGACGAGATCGCCGACCCGCAGGCGCTGCGGTTGCGGTCCTGGGTCAACGGCGAGCCCCGCCAGGACTCCAGCACCAAGGACATGATCTTCGACGTGGCGTACTTGGTCTGGCACCTGTCCCAGTACACAGTCCTGGACGCGGGCGACGTCATCAACACGGGCACCCCGCAGGGAGTGGCACTTTCCGGCCGCTTCCCGTACCTGTCCGTCGGCGATGTGATGGAGGTCGAGATCGACGGCCTCGGTCGGCAGCGCAACACGCTCCGGGACGCCTGATGCGGTGTGACGGTCTCGTGGCGGTGGTGACCGGAGGTGGATCGGGGATCGGTCTCGCCTGCGTACGGGCGTTCACCGCCGCCGGCGCCCGGGTGGGTGTCCTGGACCTGGAGCTGTCCGGCCTGCCGGAGGATCCCGGCGTACTCGGCGTCCGAGCGGACGTGGCAGACCGGTCCTCCCTCAGCGCGGCCGTCGCCTCGGTCGCGGCAGCGTTCGGCGGCATCGACATCCTGGTGAACAACGCCGCCATCTCGGCAGTGGGCACTGTGGAGGAGGACGACGACGAGCAGTGGAGCCGGGTACTCGACGTCAACGTCTCCGGCGTGGCCCGAACCAGCGCCGTCGCCCTGCCGTACCTGCGCCGTTCGTCGTCCGCGGCGGTCGTCAACATCTCCTCGATCGCGGCGACCGTCGGCCTGCCCCGACGCGCCCTGTACTCGGCGTCGAAGGGTGCCGTGCACGCCCTCACCCTCGCCATGGCCGCCGACCTGGTGACGGAGGGCGTCCGGGTCAACTGTGTCGCCCCCGGCACCGTCGACACGCCGTGGGTGGCTCGCCTTCTCGCCGGCGCGGCCGACCCGACGGCCGAGAAACGGCAGTTGGCCGCCCGCCAGCCGACCGGCCGACTGGTGACAGCCGACGAGGTGGCCGCCGCCGTCGTCTACCTCGCCTCGCCCGTGACCAGGTCGGTGACCGGTACCTCGTTGGCCGTCGACGGCGGCATGTCCGGCCTGCGCCTGCCCGCCCCGGTGCCGCCCGCGGCCGGTACTGCCGAACCGGGCGCGTGACATGATTGCGGCATGGGGAAACAGCAGGACGTCGGCGCGGCCGACCGACACAGCCAGTCCGGCACCACCGCCCACCGTCCGATCGGTGGCAGCGCTGACGCTCGGCTCGCCCTCGCCCAAGACCCCACAACGCCACAAATGACCCTTATCGACCTGGCGTCCGACCCATCGGAGCTGGTCCGCAAAGCGGTCGCCTCACGGGCCGACGCACCAGCGCAGGCCCTGCGACCGCTCACCCGTGACCATGATCGTCAGGTCCGGGAGGCCGTCGCGCGGAACCCCTCCACCTCGATCGCCAACCTCATGCGCCTGGTCAAGGACGCCGACCGGTGGGTCCGCTGGGCAGTCGCCGGCAACCCGGCCTGTGACGAGTCGATCCGCCAGGTCATGTCGCAGACCTCGGACAAGGAGCTTCGCGGTCTCCTCGCGGAGAGTCGTGAGCTGGAGCCCGAGCTGGCCGCCAAGCTGATCAACGACGTGTCACCCGAGGTACGGGAACGACTCGCCACGCACACCCACGACCCCGACGTGATCACCGCCCTGCTGGCCGATCGCACCGCACGCGTACGCAAGGGGGCTGCCCGCAACCCGCGGACCAGCGCCGAGCAGCGCAGCGCGCTCGCCGCGGACCCGGTGGTCGACGTCCGTGCCGCGCTGGTGCGGGCCGTCGAGCTGAGCGAGGCGGACCTGGCCCGCCTGGTCGACGACCGCGCGGTGCAGGTCCGACTGGCGATGGCGACGTCCGAGTTCGTTCCGTCGCACATCCGGCAGGCGCTCGCTCGTGACGCCGACGAGATGGTGGCCAGCGCGGCACGGGACTACCGCCCCGGCGCCGGCAACGCCTCCGCCGTGCGAGCGCCCCGCATCGCGCACCGGCCCTCCGCCACCGGTGCGGGTCGATCGGGTGGCGGCACGGCCCAGTAGGACCACGCTCGCGCCTCACCGGTCCGCCGGGAGGCGGATGCGCCCGCGAGCGTGATGACTCACCGGCATAAAGATGCCTGTGAGTCATCACGCTGGTCGGGGCGTCCGCCCTATGACGACGACCGTACGGGTTGGTGAGGCCAGCTGCCGCCGGTGGCCGTCGGATCAGTACGGCCGCCACTCACCAACTCGATCAGACCCGAGTGATGAGTTGTCGCGTCCGCGCCCGTCATACCTAGGACAGGACATGACGAGGCGGAAGGATGACGTGATGAGTGCGAACACGCGGCTGGAGGAGCTGGGCGTGAGCGGTCTGAGCGAGGTCGACGAGCCGGCGTTCTCGGGGCTGGCGCAGCGGCACCGGCGGGAACTGCACGTGCACTGCTACCGGATGCTCGGGTCGTTCGAGGACGCCGAGGACACAGTGCAGGAGACGTTCCTGCGTGCCTGGCGGCGGCGGGAGACGTTCGAGGGGCGGTCGACGTTCCGGGCCTGGCTGTACCGGATCGCCACCAACGCCTGCCTCGACCTGCTCGCCAAGCGCCGCCCGGAGCCGGCGACCGGCGGCGAGGTGCTGTGGTTGCAGCCCTACCCGGACCGGCTGCTCGACGAGCTGCCAGCGGGCGACGCGGACGAGCCGGAGACCGTCGCCGTCGCGCGGGAGACGATCGAGCTGGCGTACCTGGTCGCGGTCCAGCATCTCGCGCCGCGTCCGCGGGCCGTGCTGATCCTGCGGGACGTGCTCGGCTGGCCGGCGAAGGACGTCGCGGAGCTAATCGGGGACTCGGTCAACTCGGTCAACAGTGCCCTGCAGCGGGCGCGTGCCGGCATGCGGGAGCACCTGCCCGCCGAGCGGCAGGACTGGACCGGGGGCGAGGAGGACGCCGGCACGCGCGAGCTGGTGCGCCGCTTCACCGACGCCAGCGTGGCCACTGACGTCGACGTGCTCGCTGGCCTGCTGCGGGACGACGTCCGCTGCTCGATGCCACCCACCCCGGGCCTGTACGTCGGCCGCGACGCTGTGGTGAACAACTGGGTCGAGGACGGCTTCGATGGCATGACGGGCCTGCACGCGGTCCCCACCTCGGTGAACCGCCAGCCCGCCGTCGCCTTCTACCACTGGCGCAAGCAGGAGGGCGCGTACCTGCCGCTGACCATCGACGTCCTGCGCGTCACCGGCGGCAGAATCACCGAGATATTCACCTTCCACGACGACCAGTTCCCGCGGCTCGGGCTGCCGGAGCGCCTGCCGGCGGACGGCACGGAGTAGTCCCATGTGGACACTCACGCTGCGCCGTGGCGCGCGTCACCGGCCCGGCAGCGGGCCGACCCAGCCACACCCACCGATTCCGCGGGCTCGCCGGCACCGGCTTGACTGCCACGCTCGTGGCGGTGGTGAGCACCACCCTCGCCGCCGCGCTGGCCCGAGCCGCTGGCATCGACTTCGAGATCCCCGATGGTGGCGAGACGATTCCGTTGTCCGGGTTCGCGGTGGTGACCGGCTTCTTCTCGGTAGTGGGTGTCGTCATCGCCCTCCTCGGGCTGCACCTCGTCGCCGCGGCGGTGATGATCCCGGTCCTGGCACGGAGCCTCAGTGCCCGGACCGACTGACGCAGTACAACTCAAGTACGCAGGATGGCTGTTAAGTATTCACATGTGTCGTCCCGATTCGTCCTAGGCTACGAATGCCCAGCTTCTGGGCGTACGTCGACAAGGGAGGATCAGCGGTGCGAATCAGGAGATCAGGGTCCACGATCGTGGCGATGGCCGTGGCGACAGTGGTCGTCATCGCGGGGGGAGCGTTCGCCGGCAGCACGGCCAGCGCCGCCGAGGCATCCCCGTTCACCGTCGTGGACGGTGCGATCCGTACGGCGACCGGCACCCCGGTGCCCGCGTCCGGCACGCACGCCTCGCTCTGGGGCAACTCCAGCTATGCCAGCACCAGCATCAGCGGCTCCGGGCGAGTGGTGATCGGGGCGGTCGGTGACAACTGCCAGGGCTGGCCGACCGTCCGGGTGACGGTCGACGGCGTCGACGTCGGCCAGACCACGATCGTCAGCGCGACCAGTTACGGCACCTACCCGGTCGGCGCGGCGGTCGGCGCCGGCCAGCACACGGTGCGGATCCAGCTCGTCAACGACTTCCGGGCCGACTCCTGCGACCGCAACGTCCACATCGCGTCCGCGCGGATGGAGACCGAGGGCACCACCGACCCGAAGTTCAGCTTCGCCGTCCTGCCGGACACCCAGCAGGAGGTGCTGGGCAGCTCGGACCCTCGGTTCCTCAACCGCACGAACTGGTTGGTGCAGAACCGGTCCGCGCTTGACCTGCGCTTCGTGACCTCCTCCGGTGACGTGGTCAACTGGGACACCCCGGACCACGCGCAGTACGTCATCGCCCGTAACGCGATGCGGCCGATCGAGAACGCCGCCATCCCGTACGCGCTGGCTCTCGGCAACCACGACACCCAGGCGACCGGCGTCGGCGGCTCCGCCCGCGACCCCGCCCGCACCCGCGAACTCGTCCGCGACACCAGCGTGTTCAACCAGTACTTCACAGTCAGCCAGTACCGCGCGGTCCGGGGGCAGTTCGAGGCCGGCAAGGTCGACAACTCGTACTCGACCTTCGCGGCCGGTGGCGTGCAGTGGATGGTGCTGACCCTGGAACTCTGGCCCCGGGTCGCGGCCGTGAACTGGGCCAGGAGCGTCGTCGCCGCCAACCCTCGGCACAACGTCATCGTGGTCACCCACGACTACATCGACGGTAACGGCGCCATCGAGCAGAGTGCCGGGTACGGCGCGACGAGCCCGCAGTACCTCTTCGACAACCTGGTCAAGCAGTACGCCAACATCCGGTTCGTCTTCTCCGGTCACACGGGCATCGCCGCCAACCGGGTCGACACCGGGGTCAACGGAAACAAGATCTACTCGTTCCTCCAGACGTTCCACTCCAACAGCACCAACCCGGTACGCCTGGTCGAGGTCGACACCGCCGCCAACTCGCTGCGGACCTGGATCTACGCGCCGTACACGAACCGGTCGTTCACCGAGTACGACAGGTCGTTCACGGGTATCGGCGTGGTCCGCTGAGGCGATCGAGGGGCCCGGTCAGCGTCTGATCGCCCCGCGGTCGGGCTCGCCGGTCTGCTCCCACAGCGACTTCATCTCGTCGAAGGCCTGTTCCATCAGCTGCACCATCGCCTGCCGGGCACGCTCCCCGTCGCGCCGCTGGATCGCCTGGGCGACGTCGGCGTGCATCTGGAGAGCCTGCTCATGCGGGTGGTGCGGCATGAGGTGGTGCTTGTGCCGGCCGGTGAGCACCTCCGCGACCAGCTCCTGGAGCCGGACGAACATCTCGTTGCCGGAGGCGAGCAGGACGCGCCGGTGAAACTCGATGTCGAGGTGCAGGAAGCGCTCCTCGTCGCCGGCTTCGCCGGCGGCCCACATCTTCGCCGCCAGCCCGACGAGATCGCTCGCCTCGTCACGGCCGATCCGGCTGGCGGCCAGGTAGGCGGCGTGGGGCTCGACGGCGGTGCGCAGCTCGGTGATGGAGCGGAGCTGGGCCATCCGGCCGGCCGAGGCGAGACGCCAACGGATCACCTGCGGGTCGAAGACGTTCCACGCGCTCGCCGGTCGGATCATCACACCTACCCGTCGGCGTGCCTCGATGAATCCGATCGAGGCCAGCACCCGTAGCACCTCACGGACGACCGAGCGGGACACCGCGTACCTGTCGACCAGCTCGTCGATGTTGAGGACCGATCCGGGTGCCAGCTCACCGCCGCAGATGGCGGTGCCGAGGTGTTCGAGGACGCGCGCGTGCAGCCCGGACTCGGCGGGGAGGGCCGGAGCGGCTGCAACCTCTGGTGAGGACGGTTCCACTCAAAGATCATATCATTTGCATCTACCTCTTGAGGTAATCCGCTTAATCGGCCTAGCATCCGGATGTTAAGCGGATGTAACGCCGAGGTAGCGGCTCTCTCGGGGGCGGCGGCCACGACAGAAGGAGAGACAAGCGTGCGACGTCGATCGATAATCGGCATTTCTCTGGCTGTGGTCGCCGCCATGAGCCTGACCGCCTGCGGCGGCGACGACGGCGGCGAGGGCTCGAAGACCGTCCGCGTGACACTTGTCAACCACGTGTGGACAGAGAACATCAAGAAGGTCCTGCCGGAGTTCGAGAAGCAGTCCGGCCTCAAGGTCGAGGTCACCCAGCTCGGTGAGGACCAGCTCTCCGACCAGTACAACGTCAAGCTGAACGCCGGGTCCGACGACCTCGACGTGATGATGTACCGGCCCCTTCAGGAGGGGAAGCTGTTCGGCAAGAACAAGTACCTCGCCGACCTGAGCGAGAAGGTCAAGTCCGACAGCGCCTTCGAGTTCGGTGACTTCCAGGCCGGGCCGATGCAGGCGACGACCTACGAGGACAAGGTCGTCGGGCTGCCGATCATCACCGAGCAGGAGGTCCTCTACTACCGCAAGGACCTGCTGGCGAAATCCGGCTTCACCGCGCCGCCCAAGACCCTCGACGAGCTCAAGGCGCAGGCCGCGAAGATCGAGGCCGACAACCCGGGCGTCGCCGGCTTCGTCGCTCGTACCGGCAAGGCCGCCGCTGTCACACAGTTCTCCAGCTTCCTCTTCAGCTTCGGCGGCGACTTCGTGGACGCCAGCGGGAAGGCCACTGTGAACACCGAGCAGGCCAAGCAGGCGTACGCCTACTACGGCGGGCTGCTCAGGGACCACGGCCCGGAGAACATCAGCACCGACATGAGCTGGTCGGAGGCGATGGCGATCTTCACGCAGGGCAAGGCCGCCTTCTACACCGAGGCCAACTCGCTCTACAAGAACGCCACCGACCCGACCAAGTCCAAGGTCGTCGACTCCGTCGGCTTCGCCGCCTTCCCGGCCGGCCCGGCCGGATCGAAGCCGTACAACATCCCGTCCTGGGCGCTCGGCGTGAACGACAGCTCGGAGAACAAGGACAACGCCTGGAAGTTCATCCAGTGGGCCGCCGGCAAGGAGCAGGCGCTGGCGCAGCAGACGGCCGGCGTACCCGGTGCCCGCACCTCTGTCTGGGCGAACCCGGCGGGTACCGCCTCCTACCCGAAGGACCTCGCCGAGGCCAACACGGTCAGCACCGCCAACGGGGTCGGGCACGACCGTCCGCTGGTGGTGAAGGTGGCCCAGGCGCGGGAGATCGTCGGCCAGCCGATCGTCGACGCGATCACCGGCAAGGACGCCGCCAGCTCGGCGGACACGGCGAACGCGGCGTTCCAGAAGTTCCTCGACGACGAGGCGAAGTAGCACACGCGCAGGGCGGCGGGGCCCACCGGCTCCGCCGCCTCGCCGGGACCTGACCCCTCCAACCCGGAGTTCTCAATGTCAGCCGTTCTCACCCCCCGTACCGATTCGCCCGAGGCCCCCGCGGCGTCAGTGGATACGACGTCGGCCTGGTCGCGTTGGGCCAACGAACACCGCAAGTGGCTCTTCGCGGCACCCGCCATGGCGTTCGTCGCCGTTCTCATCATCTTTCCGGTGGCGTGGACCGGGTACCTGAGCCTGACCGACGCCGAGGGTTCGGTACGCGCTGAGTCCGAGTTCATCGGCTTCCAGAACTATCTCGACGTGCTCACCGACACCGACCGGTTCTGGCCGGCGGTCTGGCGCACCGTCCTCTTCACCGGCGTCGTGCTGTTCTTCGAGGTCATTCTCGGCATGGCGATCGCCCTGCTGCTGTGGCGGCCCTTCCGCGGTGAGAAGTGGGTCCGCGTCGCGATCCTCCTGCCGCTGGTGGCCACTCCGGTGGCGGTCGGCATGATGTGGCGCCTGATCTTCGACCCCAACATCGGGATGGCGAACCAACTGCTCGGCTGGATCGGAATCGGCCCTCAACCCTGGCTGGCCGGGCAGCACTCGGCCCTGCCGACGACGATGTTCATCGACATCTGGCAGTGGACGCCGATGGTCGTGCTGATCCTGCTCGCCGGACTCACCTCGCTCTCCGACGAGCCGCAGGAGGCGGCCCGGATCGACGGCGCCAGCAGTTGGCAGCGGTTCCGGCACGTCACCCTCCCGCTGCTGATGCCCACCGTGATCGTCGCCATCCTGCTGCGCGGCATCGACGCCCTTAAGACGTTCGACATCCTCTACGCCACCAAGGGGCGCGGCGGCGGTTCCTTCCACGAGGTCGAGACCCTCAACGTGTACGCGTACGGCCTCAGCTTCGACTACAACGACTACGGCGTCTCGTCGACAGTCCTCATCATCTTCTTCCTGATCATCATCGGGGTGATGTGGGCCCTCACCTATCGCAAGAAGGGGCTGGGCCGATGAAGCCGAGCAAGCCGTACCGGGTGTTCCGCAACTCGGCTCTCGTCGTCGTGGTGTTCGCGCTGATGGCGCCCCTGCTCTGGATGATCGCGGCGTCCTTCAAGACCAACGTGGACATCTACGACACGGCCAAGGCGTTCGTCTTCTCACCCAGCCTGAAGAACTACGAGACGGTTCTCCAGCAGGCGAACTACCTCGAGTTCATCGGCAACAGCCTCTGGGTGGCGTTCGCGGCCACCACGCTGTCGCTCCTGCTCGGGGTGCCCGCGGCGTACTCGATGAGCCGGTTCAGCATGAAGAAGTCGGCGCTCGTCGTGCTCATGGCCCGGGTCATCCCCGGAGTCTCGCTCCTGGTGCCCTGGTACTACGTCTTCTCGAACCTGAAGATGGTCGGCGGCTTCACGGTGCTGATCCTGAGCCACATGTTCGTGTCGCTCCCGCTGATCGTCTACATCATGATGGGCTACTTCGACGGCCTGCCGACCGAGTTGGAAGAGGCAGCGCTGGTCGACGGGCTGACCCACATCGGCGCGTTCCGGCGGATCACCCTCCCGCTGTCGGTGCCCGGCGTCGCGACCGCCGGCATCCTCTCCTTCATCTTCTCCTGGAACAACTTCATGTTCGCCCTGGTGCTCTCCGGCTCCGACACCAAGACGCTCCCGGTCGCGATCTTCGACTTCGTCGGCTACGCCAGCATCGACTGGGGCGGCCTGATGGCCGCCGCGACAGTGGTCACCCTGCCGATCATGCTGATCGCCCTGTTCGTGCAGAAATACGTCGTCTCCGGCCTCACCGCCGGTGCGACGAAGGGCTGATCGGGACATGACGACGATCGCGAAGGTGGAGACGTTCCTGGTCGCGCCCCGCTGGCTGTTCGTCCGGATCGAGACGGAGTCCGGCATCGTCGGCTGGGGCGAGGCGACCTGCGAGGGCCGCTCCGAGACCGTGCGCACTGCCGTCCACCAACTCAGCGAGCTGCTCACCGGACGGGACGCCCTGCGCATCGAGGATCACTGGCAGGTGCTGACCAAGGGCTCCTTCTATCGGGGCGGCCCGATCCTGGCCAGTGCGGTGTCCGGTCTGGACCAGGCCCTCTGGGACATCGCCGGAAAGCACTACGGCGCCCCCGTGCACCAGCTCCTCGGTGGCCCGGTCCGAGACCGGATCCGGGTCTACGGCTGGATCGGTGGTGACGAGCCTGCCGAGATCCGCGACCAGATCAGCGCCCGGATCGAGGCGGGCCTGACCGCTGTGAAGATGAACGCGTCCGGGCGGATGGGCGCGCTCGCCTCGGTCGCCGACCTCGACGCTGTGGTGCAGCGGGTGGCCGTCGCCCGCGAGGTCCTCGGCGACGACCGCGACGTCGCCGTCGACTTCCACGGTCGGTTCACCCTCGCCAACGTCCGGAGGGTCGCTCCGCTGCTGGAGCCGTACCGGCCGTTCTTCCTGGAAGAACCGGTGGTGCCGGAGAACTCGCACCTGATCGGTGAGGTCGTCCGCTGCACCACCACCCCCGTCTCGACGGGGGAGCGGCTCTACAGCCGGCAGGAGTTCCTGCCCGTGTTGCAGGCCGGCATCGCCGTGGCCCAGCCGGACCTCGCGCACGCCGGCGGCATCACCGAGGTTCGCAAGATCGCCACGTTGGCCGAGGTGTACGACGTGCAGCTCGCCCCGCACTGCCCGCTCGGGCCGATCGCCCTCGCCGCCTGTCTCCAGGTCGGCTTCGCCACACCCAACTTCCTGATCCAGGAGCAGAGCATCGGCATCCACTACAACCAGGGCGCCGAGGTGCTCGACTACTGCCTCGACCAGACCCCGCTGACCTTCGTCGACGGGTACGTGCGGCGGTTGACAGCGCCCGGCCTCGGCATCGAGATCGACGAACACGCCGTGCGGACCGCTGACAAGCGCGGGCACGCCTGGCGCAGCCCGACCTGGCGGCACCCCGACGGCTCCTACGCGGAGTGGTGAGACCCCGACCGGCGAGAACGAAAGGCACCCCGTGAAGATCGTCGCAGCAGACATCATCGTGACCAGCCCCGACCGGAACTTCGTCACCCTCAAGATCACAACTGATGAGGGCATCACCGGTCTGGGCGACGCCACGCTCAACGGCCGCGAGCTCTCCGTCGCCTCGTACCTGCGTGACCACGTCGCCCCGCTGCTGATGGGCCGGGACCCGCACCGGATCGAGGACACCTGGCAGTTCCTGTACCGCTCGGCGTACTGGCGCCGGGGCCCGGTCACCATGGCGGCCATCGCCGCGGTGGACGTCGCGCTGTGGGACATCTTGGCCAAGGCCGCCGGCATGCCGCTGTACCAACTCCTGGGCGGCGCGTCGCGCACCGGCATCATGGCGTACGGGCACGCGTCGGGGCGGGACATCCCCGAGCTGTTCGACTCGATCCGTCGCCACCTCGACGAGGGCTTCAAGTCGATCCGGGTACAGACCGCGGTGCCCGGGATCAACGCGGTCTACGGCGTGGCCGCGCAGCCCAGCGCCACCGGCCAGCGCTACGACTACGAGCCCGCGCAGCGCACCCCGCTGCCCGCCGAGGAGGACTGGGACACCCGCGCGTACCTGCGCCACCTGCCGTCGGTCTTCGAGGCGGTGCGCGGCGAGTTCGGCCCGGAGTTGCCGCTGCTGCACGACGGTCACCACCGGATGACCCCGATCCAGGCCGCCAAGCTCGGCAAGGCCCTCGAACCGTACGACCTGTTCTGGCTGGAGGACTGCACCCCGGCCGAGAACCAGGAGGCGCTGCGGCTGGTCCGCCAGCACACCACCACCCCGCTGGCCATCGGTGAGGTCTTCAACACGGTCTGGGACTACCAGACCCTGATCCGCGAACAGCTGATCGACTACGTCCGTTCCGCTGTCACCCACACCGGCGGCATCACGGCGATGCGCAAGCTGCTCGACTTCGCCGCCCAGTACCAGATCAAGTCCGGCATCCACGGCCCCACCGACATCTCCCCGGTGGGCATGGCCGCGGCGCTGCACCTGGACCTGGCCATCCACAACTTCGGGATCCAGGAGTACATGAAGCACACCCCGCTGGCCAACGAGGTGTTCCGGCAGTCGTTCACCTTCACCGACGGCTACCTGCACCCGGGCGACCAACCGGGGCTCGGGGTGGAGCTCGACGAGGAGGCGGCGGCGCGATTCCCGTACGAGCCGGCGTACCTGCCGTTCAACCGGCTCAAGGACGGCACGGTCCATGACTGGTGAGCGGCGCGGCGCCCGGCCCACCCGGCACGTAGTGGTGATGGGCGTCTCCGGGGCGGGCAAAACCACAGTGGCGCGCGGGATCGGCGTGGCGACGGGGCTGACGTTCGCCGAGGCCGACGAGTTCCACTCCCCGCAGAACGTGGCGCGGATGCGCTCCGGGGTGCCGCTGGACGACACCACCCGGTGGCCGTGGCTGCGGGACATCGCCGGGTGGATCGCCGATCGCGGCGCGGAGGGCCGCTCGACGGTGCTGGCCTGCTCGGCGTTGAAGCGGTCGTACCGGGACGTGCTCCGCCAGGGCCCGTTCCGGGTGGACTTCCTGCACCTGGACGGCCCGGTGGAGGTCATCCGAGCCCGATTGGCCCGGCGCGAAGGCCACTACATGCCGGCCAGCCTGCTGGAGTCGCAGCTCGCCACGCTGGAACCGGCCGAGCCGGACGAGGCGGTGCTCGTACTCGATGTCTCACTGCCCCCGGAGGCCCTGGTCGCGGCGGCCATGAAGGGTCTCGGTCTGCCCGCCTCGGTGCCGGTCGGGGAGCACCGGGACCGCGCGTCCAATCCCACTTCGGGGGCATGTTAGGTTAGCCTGCCCTAATCGTAGTGGAGTCCGTCGCCGTGCCCTCATCGATCCGAGCATGACAGTCGCCGAGACCACCGGTGGTGTGGTGCTCCGTCGCGCGCTGCGTCGACAGCGCGCCCGGGTGGCCGCCGGCATCGCGCTGCTCTGCACCCACCAGGCCACCGAAGCCCTCGTCCCGGTGGCCATCGGCGTGGTCATCGACCGTGCGGTGGCCACCGGGGACGTCCGCGCCCTGCTGCTCTCGCTGGCCGGCCTGGCCGCCCTGTTCACAGTGCTCGCCTTCGCCTACCGGGCCGGCGCACGACTGGCGTTCGCCGCCGTCGAACACGAGGCGCACGCCACCCGGGTCGAGATCGTCCGCAGCGCCCTCGACCCGCGCGGACGCCGCTCGGGCATGCGCGACGGCGAGCTGCTGTCAGTGACGGCCTCCGACGCCGAGTTGTCAGCGCTCGTCGTGCGGGTCGCGGGACTCACCGCCGCGGCACTCACCGCCATCGTGGTCGCGGCCGTCGCGCTGCTCGTCGTCGACGTCCCTCTCGGCCTCGGGGTGCTCATCGGCGTACCCCTGCTGGTCGTCGCCCTCCAACGGATGGCGCCGCTGCTCACCCGGCGCAGCACGTCGCAGCAGGAGGCGCTCGCCGCCACTACCGCCCTCGCCGTCGACCTCGTCAGCGGCCTGCGCGTGCTGCGCGGCATCGGCGCACAGGACCACGCCGCCCGCCGGTACGCGGGATCCAGCCGCCACGCGCTCGACGTCACCCTGCGCGCCGCCACCACAAAGGGTCTGCACCTCGGGCTCACCACCACTGTCAACGGCCTCTTCCTCGCCACGGTCGCCGGATTCGCCGGTTGGCTCGCGCTTCAGGGCCGGCTCACCATCGGTGAACTCGTCGCCGTGGTCGGGCTGGCGCAGTTCATCGCCGAGCCGGTGCAGACCCTCGGGTACTGCGTCCAACTGTTCGCCATGGCCCGAGCCTCCGCCGGGCGGGTCGCCCGGGTCCTCGGCGCCGCGCCGGTCGTCCAGCCGGGTGACGCCGGGCCGCCCGCCCCGAGCCCGTCCCGGCTCGCCCTCGACGGGGTCTCGTACGCGGGCCTCGACGACGTCAGCCTGCGCGTCCGCGCCGGTGAGATCCTGGGCGTGCTCGCCTACGACCCGAGCGAGGGCGAGGCGCTGGTCGCTCTGCTGGCCGGCCGGGTGCCCCGCGCGGACCACCGGGGCACGGTCCGCATCGACGGCGTGTCCGCCGACGAGCTGCACATCGACGCCGCGCGCGCAGTGGTCCTTGTCGAACAGCATGACGTGGCGCTGTTCGAGGGGACGTTGCGCGCCAACCTCAGCGCCGGCGCCTTCGTCGACGACGAGGTGCTGCGTGCCGCCGTACGGGCTGCCGCCGCCGAGGACGTGCTCGCCGCGCACCCGCACGGGTTCGACCGCCTGCTCACCGAACGCGGGTCGAACCTCTCCGGTGGGCAGCGACAGCGGATCGGGCTGGCGAGGGCGCTCGTCGCCGATCCGCCGGTGCTCGTGCTGCACAACCCCACCACGGCTGTCGACGCGGTGACCGAGGGGTTGCTCGCCACCAGGCTGGCCGAGGCTCGCGGGGCGGGACCCCGCGGCACGGTGCTGATCACCACCAGCCCGGCACTGCTGCGGATCACCGACCGGGTCGCGGTGATCGACCGGGGACGGGTCGTCGCCGAGGGTCCGCACGAGCGGTTGCTCGCCAGTGACGCCCGCTACCGGGAGGAAACCCTGCGATGACGTCCGAGCCGATCACCCGGCACCTGCTGCCGACGGCCACCGGCCGGCAGACCTGGGCTGCCCTCCGCACCGAGCTGGCGCTCCTGCCGGGGCTCAGCGCCGTCGCCGGCACGTTGCTGATCGCCGCCGCCGCGACCGGGCTGGTCGCCCCCTGGGTCCTCGGGCGCCTCGTCGACGACGTCATCGCCGGGACCGACACACCTCGGGTGGTGGCCTGGGCCGCCGTGATCGCGGGCGCCGCCGTGCTCGCGGGGCTCCTCACCGCGGTCGGAGCGGCGGTCGCCGCGCGTCTCGGCGAGACGGTGCTGGCCCGACTCCGGGAGCGGGTCCTCGACCGGGCCCTGCACCTGCCCTCGGCCACTCTGGAGCGGGCCGGGACCGGGGACCTGGTGGCCCGTGCCGGCGACGACGTGGCAGTGGTGACGAATGTGATCGCCACCAGCGGCCCCGCCTTCCTCGGCGCGCTGCTGTCCGTCGTGCTGACCGGGGCGGGGCTCTTCGCTCTCGACTGGCGGCTCGGCATCGCCGGGTTGGTCGCGGCCCCGGCGTACGCGGTGGCGCTGCGCTGGTACCTGAAGCGGTCGGTGCCGTACTACGCCCGCGAGCGGGTGGCGACGGGCGAGCGCGCCCAGGCGACGGCCGAGGCGCTGCGGGGCGCGGCGACAGTGCGCGCCTACCGGATGGAGGACGCCCACGTCGTGCGGATCGCGGAGCGCTCCGGCGTCGCCCGCGACCTGTCGCTGGAGATCTTCGGTCTCTACACCCGCTTCGGGCTGCGCATCAACCGCTCCGAGTTCGTCGGGCTCGCCGCCGTGTTGCTCGCCGGCTTCCTGCTGGTCCGCGGTGACCTGGCCACCGTCGGCGCCGCCACCACTGCCGCGCTCTACTTCCACCGACTCTTCAACCCCATCGGCCTGCTGCTGTTCGAGTCGGACTCGGTGTTGCAGGCCGGGGCCAGCCTGGCCCGACTCGTCGGGGTCACCACCCTGCCGGACACCGCTACCCCCGCCGGCACCGAGCCCGACCGCCACGATCGGGGTGTACCGGCGGCACTGGAGGTGACCGTCGGGCGACACCGCTACGACGACGGGCCGGTGGTGCTGCGGGACATCGCCCTGCGTCTCGCCCCCGGGGAGCGCGTCGCCCTGGTCGGCGCGAGCGGTGCGGGCAAGAGCACCCTCGCCGGCATCATCGCCGGCATCATCGCGCCCACCGACGGTGCGGTGACCCTGCGCGGCGTGCCGCTGGCCCAACTCGGCGAGCACCGCCTCCGTCGGGAGGTCGCCCTGATCAGCCAGGAGGTGCACGTCTTCGCCGGCCCGCTCGCCGACGACCTGCGCCTCGCCGACCCCGACGCCACCGACGCCGAGATCGCCACCGCCCTCGACCTCGTCGGCGCCACCGAGTGGGTGCGGACCCTGCCGGACGGCCTCGCCACAGCGGTGGGGGAGGGTGGGCGGCAGCTCACCTCGGCCCAGGCCCAGCAGCTCGCACTGGCCCGCCTCATCCTCGCCGATCCGGCCGTCGCGGTCCTCGACGAGGCCACCGCCGAGGCGGGCAGCGCTGGCGCACGCGACCTCGACCGCGCCGCCGTGGCGGCCACCGAGGGACGTACCACTCTGATCGTCGCCCACCGACTCAGCCAGGCGGCCACCGCGGACCGCATCGTCGTCCTCGACCAGGGGCGCGTCGCCGAGCACGGCACGCACGCCGAACTGCTCGGGGCCGGGGGCGGGTACAGCAAGCTGTGGCGCTCGTGGAGCATGCCCGACCCCGTGGTCCCGCGGGAACGCGAGAGCGCGGACCAGCCCGTCCCGAGCTGAGCGGCAGCGGTTCCCATTACCTCGGACATCCGCGAGATCAGTCGAACCTGGGAACCTCGGGAACTTTTCCGGACCGGCCGGCGACCACCAGAGTGCGCGGCCGACCGGCGGCGTTCCGACGACGGATCTCGGCATGAAGGAGCGCCCGTGGCACACAGGACGGTGGTCTGTGCGGAACGGCGTCGCTGACGACGACCAGGTGACCCGGTGGGCGCGGGAGGCGGGCCAGGGTGATCGGCAGGCCGCCACGGCGTTCATCCGGGCACTACAGGACCAGGTCTGGCGGTTCCTGTCGCACCTGGCCGGGCCGGGAGAGGCCGACGACCTGACCCAGGAGACGTTCCTACGGGCAATTCGCAACCTGCCCGGCTTCGCCGGCCGCTCGTCGGCCCGTACCTGGGTCTTCACCATCGCCCGGCGCGTTGCAGTGGATCACGTCCGGACGGCGGTGGCCCGGCCGAGGCTGGCGTCGGTGCCGGACTGGCAGGCGGCGGCCGAGGCCGCCGGTGCGATCACCGCCGGTGCCGACGAGGGCGTGACCCTGCACCAGTTGATCGCCGGACTGACCCCGGAGCGCCGCGAGGCGTTCGTCGCCACCCAGGTGCTCGGCCTGTCCTACGCCGAGGCGGCGGACGTCTGCCAGTGCCCCGTCGGCACGATCCGTTCCCGGGTCGCCCGGGCGCGCGAGGATCTCGTCGCCGCCTGGCAGGCCGACACCCACCCGAGCCACGGGCGACGAACCGGCTGAGGGCACGTCCACCTTCCCGTCGGCCCGGACGCCGCGACGCGGGCCGCCGACGCCCCGCTCGGTCAACGGGATGGACGGGACGCACCGGGCTTCCTAAGATCACGCCGGTGAACACCGAACCTCTCCACGTCGCCGGCGTAGCTGGCCCGATCGTCATCGCCACCAAGGCGTTCTTTGGCCACCCTGCCGTCACCGTCGGCGGAGTGCCGGCCCCCAGGACGGGCAGACACTTCGCGTTGCCGACGGTGGACGGTGGTGTCGTCCAGGCCACGGTACGCAACGTCCTCGCCGACCCTTACCCGACCGTGGAGGTCAACGGTGTCAAGCACCGGACCGGGCCCTCCATGCCGATCTTCCTGCGCATCCTGGTCATGCTGCCGATCCTGCTGTTCACCGTCGGCGGCATCCTGGGCGCGCTGGTCGGGGCGTTGGGCGTCTGGGCGAACCTGACAGTCGCCCACACCCGGATGACAACCGCCGTCAAGGCGCTCGCCATGGTCGGCATCGGTGTCGGCACTGTCATCGTCTGGCTCGCCGTCGCCGTCGCGCTGAACGCAGCGCTCAGCTAAGAGCGCGCCAACGAGAACCAGTGGAACTGACGGCTCAGCGCTGGGCGTAGCGGGTTCCCGTTCATCGGTACGTGCGACGCCTGTTCAGGCTGGTCCCTGGTCGATCACCGCGAATCCGACGACGTCGCTGTCGCCCTCCTGGACGTGTACCCCGTTGAGCGAGTTGAAGGCGACGGCACCGGACGTGCTCTCGATCCGGTAGGTGCGTCGGCCCTCGCTGTCTCGCTGCTCGGTCTGGACGAAGCGGAAGAGTTGCCCCTCCGCCTCGGGGGCGCAGACGGCGACCACGAGGGTCGGCGGCCCGCCGGCGTTGCGGCGTACCCCCACGCACGAGTTGTCAGCGAAGGCGGTCCTGATCTGGTGACGGGCACCGACCGGGACAGGGACGAAGACGCTGCGCTCGGTCAACCGCACGTTGCCGACGACCTTGCCGTCAGTCCCGACGACGAGGTACGCCGGCGGCCCCGACTCCATCGAGAGGGCGACCTCGCGCGTACCCGAGAAGACGCCGCCGCCCGACGGCGACACACCCTCCCCGGACGGTGACCCCGGTGAGCTCGACGTGCTGTCCGGGGACGCCGTCCGCGAGCGGGTCGATGGGCCGGGTGGTGTCGAGGGTGACGTCGTCGCCGGTGTGGGCGGTGTCGCCGGTGTGGGGATGACGCTGACCGACGGTGTCGGTGTGGGCCCGATGACCGGTGGGTCGCGGTCCGGATCGGGACCAATCCCGGTGATCGCCGCGATGCCCCCGGCGGCGACTGCCACGACCGCGGCGAAGGACAGCATCACCTTCGTCGTGGTGCGACGCCGGGCCCGGCCCACGATCACGTTGGCCGAGGGCGCGTTGAACGAAAGGTGGCCGGTCTCGGCGTACGACCGCAGCATGAAACCGGTGACGTCGTCTCGACCGGGATCCGGCTCCGCGGGTGTCACGACGTGACCGCCTCTCCGTTCGACGTTTCGCTCAGATGTTCCGCCAGTTTCGCGCGGCCGCGGTGCAGCCACGACAACACCGTGCCCTGGGGTACGCCGAGGCTGGCGGCTATCTCTGCGGTCGGCAGGTCGGCGATGTAGTGCAGCACGATCACCCGGCGCTGCCGCTCCGGCAGCGTACGCAGGGCGGCGACGAGCGCCACGTGGTCCGGCTGGACCCCCGGCACGGGCGGGACGAGGGGCTGACGGCGTAACGCGCGGGCTGCGACGGTGAGACGGCGAAGCCGGTTGGTGGCGAGGTTCCAGGCCACCCGGCGCACCCACGCCACGGGATCGTCGTACGAGGAAATGTCGCGCCACTTCTGCCAGGCCCGCAGGAACGCCTCCTGGCTCACGTCCTCAGCCTCGGTCCGGTCACCCAGATATGCGTGTATCTGCGCGCTGACCCGGCCGTACCAGGTCTGGAAGAACCGGTCGAAGGCGGCACGCTCATCCGGCTGGTCGCCCGGCACGGCACCTCCTACGCTCGCGGATCACCCAACACAGACACACGCCGGGCCGGCCGCTGATTGCACCTGGCCCGCGTGCAATCGACAGGACCGCCGCGGTGTGTCCTGGATAGAGCTTTCCCACCCACCACCCTGGAGGAACTCGTGTTCCGTACCGGCCTCGTCACGACCGTCACCGCACTCACGCTCAGCACACAGGCATGCGTGGCTCCCGCGGAGGACGTCGTCGCCACACCTGCCGCGACCACGACGGCGTCCCCGTCGGCGCCGTCGACGCCGTCGAGCTCACCGGGGTCACCGTCCGGGGAGGGTGTGTCGCCGTCGGGCGGCGGCGTCTTCTCGGGTACGCGCGAGGTCGCCCTCTCGATGGAGTCGGGGCCGCCGGCGTACCTCGTCGTCGGGACTGACGGCAAGGTCGTCGGCAACGTGCGGTTGACCGAGCGCAGCGTCTTCGTCCCTGTCCCGGTCGGTGCCCGTCACCAGATCAGGACCGCCTTCGCTGACAACTCGTGCGTGGGGGTACGCCGCAACGCCGGCGGGCCGCCGACCCTCGTGGTCGCCGTCTGCGCCCCCAAAGCGGAGGGGCAACTCTTCCGCTTCGTCCAGACCGAGCAGCGAGACAGCGAGGGCCGACGCACCTACCGGATCGAGAGCACGTCCGGTGCCGTCGCCTTCAACTCGCTCAACGGGGTACACGTCCAGGAGGGCGACAGCGACGTCGTCGGATTCGCGGTGATCGACCAGGGACCAGCCTGAACAGGCGGGCCCCTGGTCAGCGCCACCCTGGCGTCATCCCAGGCGGGCCTCGATGGTCTCGATGATGCGCGGACGCAGCTCGGCGGCGCGGATGACGGCGTCCACCGACCCGACCTCGACGGCGCGGTGGATGTTGTGCACCCTGTCGAACTCCGCGGCCACCTCGCTGAGTTTCTCAGCGCGCACCGACGAACGCAGCTCGTCGAGCTCCGCTGTCAGCGCGGCGCGTTCGGTGCCGGCCGAGGCGGCGGTGCGGGCCTCCAGGTCCCGCACCCGCGAGTCGGCAGCCGTACGAGCGTTGACGTCGGCGGAGAACACCACGGCGGCGGCGGGTGCGCCACCCAGCACCGAGGCGAACGAGCCCTCCAGCGCCAGCACCGTCATGTTCGGGTTCAGCGCCTTCGAGAACACCACGAACGCACCGCCGTGGTAGCGCGAGATCACGCAGAAGACGATGGGCCCCCGGAAGTTGACGATCGCCCGGCCGATCTCGGCGCCGTACTCGAGTTGCAGCTTGCGCATCGACTCCGGTGAGCCGTCGAAGCCGGACAGGTTGGCCAGCACGACGAGCGGCCGGTTGCCGCTGGCCGCGTTGATCGCCCGCGCGGCCTTCTTCGACGAGCGAGGGAACAGCGTGCCCGCCGTGTAGGTGTCCGGCCCGTCGGTGGGCGGGAAGCCGTGCCGGGGCACCGACCGGGACTCGATGCCGAGCAGGCAGACCGGGATGCCACCGAGGTGGACGTCCTGCACGACGGCGGTGTCCGCGTCCGCCATGCCGGCCCAGCGCTCCAGCACCGGGTGGTCCTGGTCGGAGAGGGCCCGCATCACCGTTCGGATGTCGAACGGCTTCTTGCGGTCGGGGTTGGACTCGACGGAGAAGATCTCTCCGACGGTGGCGAAGGTGCTGCCCGCCACGTCGTGCGGGAAGCCGGAGATGTCGCGGTCGGTCGGGTCGGTGGTGACCGCGCGCCGGGGCGCGTCCTCGCCGGGCGCGACGTACGTGTGGTCGTAGTGCGCCATCACCACGTCCCGTGCGGCCGTCAGGTTCGGCGCCCAGTACTGCGCCTGCCCGTTCGGCCCCATCACCCGGTCGTAGCCGCCGATGCCGAAGTTGTCCTCAGCGGACACTCCACCGGAGAAGTCGAGCGACTGCTTGCCGGTGAGCACCATAGCCGAGTCGGGCGTCATCACCAGGATGCCCTTGGTGTGCATGAGCATCGTCGCCTCGGCGTTCCAGTACGGCTGCGCACCGACGTTGATGCCGGCGACCACGATGTTGATCTCACCGCCGGCCTGCGTGAACTCGACGATCCGCTTGAGCGCCGCGGCCACCCAGTCCATGTTCTCAGTACCGGAGGTCATCGAGATCCGGGCCCCGGCGGACAGCGCCCACCACTCCAGCGGCACCTGCATCCGCTCGGCCAGGTCCAGTGCGGCGATCACGCGCCGGCACTCCGGCTCCGACAGGGCGCCCAGCGACTTCGTCGGGTCGCCGAGCAGCACCACCCGGGTGACACCCTGGGGGTAGCGCTCGGTCGGCGTCGTGACGACGCCGGCGACGATGGCGGCGCTGTTGCGCCCCTTCGGCCGGTCCACCGGCACCAACGCGTGGCCGGCGTCGAGGTCGTGCTCGACGAAGTCGCCGAGCCGGCCGGTCAGCTCGTACGGGTACACGGTGTTGCGGCTGCTGGCCCGCAGCACCTTGAGCCGGTACTCGTCGAGCGGCTCGATCGGCTCGACCGGCGGCTCCCCGACGGCCAGTTCGGCGCCGCCCGCGGCGTCGAACGAGATCCGTACGGCGATCTTGGTCAGCTCGCCGGTCCGGCGGTCGCGCTGGCGCGCGATGAACAGGATCTCCTCCAGGCCGGCGCCCGCTGTCGTCGGGCGGACCCGCCCGGCGATCATCTCCATTTCCTCGCGGGTCAGCTCGCTCGGCGGCCACACGTAGACCACGATGCGGTTGGTGTTGAAGCGCGTCTTCGACGGCCGCCGCGACTGGGCGCGGCGGATCGAGTCGAGGCAGGCGGCGATGGCGTCCTCGGTCGTCGGCAGCGCGACCAGACGGCCGTCCTGCTCGCGAAGCTCGGTCAGGTCACGCACCTGCGCGAACGCGACAAGGCGCTCGTCGGCGCGGTTCTCCCGGGCCACGCACTGGAAGAGGTAGACCTCCTCGTCCGACGACGGCAGCCGGGTCAGATCGAACTTGTGCAGCCGCTCCAGCTGCATCCTCTGCGCGATGTACGGGTGCAGCCCACGGATCAGCCGGTCCTCGGTCAACTGGGCGCCCGACGGGCGGAAGGTGAAGTGGTGGTGCATCACCGCCCCGCCACGACCCGCGACGGTGGTGGTGACCCGACGGACCTGGGGCGGCAGCGGGTGCGCGGCGATGACCTCGGCCAGCACGGCCGCCATCGCGTCGAAGTCCTCCGGCTGGTTCTCCCAGCCGAGGTAGATGTCGGCGTCCACGGCGTCCTCGCCGGTGGCCAGCTCGGCCAACCCACGCAGGGCGCTGCCCAGCGCGTCGAAGCTGACCGCGGCGGAGACCACGCTGGAGTCGGCGCGCTCGGCGACCACGAACGTGCAGCCGGCCACCTCGCGGGTACGCACGCTGGTGAGCGACCGGTTGCCGTAGTACCGCCGGGTCAGCACCTCCAACATGACCGCGTTGTCGAGGTGGTCGCGGACGAGCCGCTGGCCGAGCAGCCGGACCAGCGGCTCGGTGCTGCGCACCATCTCGGCGATGCGCTCGGCGCGGTCCGGCGCGTCCGGCTGCGCGTCGAGGTGCCGCAGGTGCCCACGGACCTCGGCGTAGACGCGGGCGCGGTTGCGGCGCAGCAGCGGCTGGGCGAACCAGGCGAACACCACGCCGCGGGCGAGGTCCGCGACCACTGGGAAACGGACCTGCGTCGCGGCGATCAGCCGCTCCAGCGCGAGGCCGGCCGGCTCGCGCAGCGTCTCGTCCGGCGGAGTCTCCCGCAGCCACGCGCGCAGCAGCGCCGCGATGACCTGCGCGTCCGCGGAGGCGCGCTGCTGGGCGAGGAAGATCCGGAAGACGGCGGCTTCGAGGGCGGGGGTGCGGTCCAGGTCGGTGACGCCGTACCGGCCGAGAGCCTTGCCGAGCCTGGTCTGGAAGGCGTCCGGCAGCCCGGCCCGCTCGACGTCGAGGCTCTGCAGGTAGGTGTGGAAGTACTCCCGGGCGCTGTGCACGTGCGCGGCGCCGCCGTCCTCGCCCGTCGGCCGGTTGCGGCTCAGCTCGGCGAGATCGGCGAACACCTCGATGAGGTCGAGTTCGGCGGCCAGGGGCCGCTGACCGGCTTCGGTGGCCGTCCGCCGCGCGGTGAGGTAGTCGTCGAGCACCCGGCGGTCGTCGTGCGGGTCGACGTCGAAGCCGAGCAGCAGACCCCGCAGGTCCTCCTGGCCGCGCCTGCTGCGCTCGTACGCCGGGATGTCCGCGTCGGCGGTGGGCAGGTCCAGTTCGACGGTCTCGGTGCTCGGGTCGTCGGTGGTCTCCTCGGCGTCGTCCGCGAGCGGCTCGAGGCGCAGCAGCGGCGCACCTGCCTCCACCTGGCTGCCCACCGACACGGCGCACTCCTTGAGCCGCGCCTTGAACGGCGCCCGCAGCACCGTCTCCATCTTCATCGCTTCGAGCACCAGCACCGGCGCGCCCGCCTCGACCTCCGCGCCGACCTCCAGCGGCGTGGCGACGACAAGCGCGGGCATCGGGGAGCGCAGGACACCACCCTCGTCCCGGCTGACCCGGTGCGTCACGCCGTCCACCTCGACCAGGTGGGTCGGCCCGTACGTGCCGGTGAGCAGGCGGTAGCGGATGCCGTTGACGACGATCTGACCGGTGTGCCTGTCGAAGCGGTCGAGTTCGACGTCGGCGGTGCGCACGACGGGCCCGGTCTCGATGCCGACCCGGAACCTGTGCGCGCCGACCCGCGCCACCCGGGTGCGGTAGCCGACGCCACGCAGCTTGAGGTCCAACGGCCGGCCGCTGGCGTGCTGTACCTGCGGGCGCCCACCGGCCGCTGTCGACAGCAGCCGCTGCCGTTCGACGCGCTCCTCTTCCTCGTACGCCTCGATGGCGGCGGCGGCCAGGGCGACAGCGGAGTGGCGGTGGGTGACGAGGCGGCCCTCGCCGCGGACGCGGTCGATCCAGCCGGTGTCCGCGCTGGCGTCGATCACCTCGGGCTGGTCGAGCAGGTCGAGCACGAAGCTCTTGTTCGTCGCCCCGCCTTCGATGATCACCGTGGTGTTCGCCATCGCCCGGCGCAGCTTGCCGAGCGCCTCGTCGCGGTCACGGCCGTACGCGATGATCTTCGCGATCATCGAGTCGAAGTCGGCCGGGATGGTGTCACCCTCGCTGACGCCGGTGTCCACCCGGATGCCGGGGCCACTGGGCAGGTCCAGCCGGGCGATGCGGCCGGGGGACGGCGCGAAGTCGCGGTCGGGGTCCTCGGCGTTGAGCCGCGCCTCGATGGCGTGCCCGCGCTCGGCCGGCGGCGCACCTTCGAGTCGCCCGCCGGCAGCGACGTGCAGCTGCGCCTTTACCAGGTCGAACCCTGTGGTCAGCTCGGTGATCGGGTGCTCGACCTGGAGGCGGGTGTTGACCTCCAGGAACGCGAACAGCCGGTCCCCGGGGTGGTAGAGGAACTCGACCGTCGCCGCGCCGCGGTAACCGACAGCCACGGCCAGCCGCTCGGCCGACGTCTTCAGTTCGGCGGCCTGCGCCGGGTCGAGCACCGGCGACGCCGACTCCTCGATGACCTTCTGGTTGCGCCGTTGCACCGAGCAGTCGCGGACGCCGAGCGCCCACGCGGTGCCCTGTCCGTCGGCGATCACCTGGACCTCGACGTGCCGGGCACCGGTGACCAGGCGCTCCAGGAACACGATGCCGCTGCCGAACGCCCGTGCCGCCTCCTGGCTGGTGCGCTCGTACGCGTCGACCAGCTCGGCCTCGTTCCTGATCACGCGGATGCCGCGACCGCCGCCGCCGGCGGTCGCCTTCAGCATCAGCGGGTAGCCGACCTCGGCTGCCGAGGCCTGGGCGGCGGCGAGGGTCTCGACGGCGCCGCGGCTCCACGGCGCGACCGGCACACCGACCTTCTCGGCGATCAGCTTCGAGCCGATCTTGTCGCCGAGTTGGCGCATGGCGTCAGCGCTCGGCCCGACGAAGGTGACGCCGATCTTCTCGCACAGCTCGGCGAACGCCGGGTCCTCGGCGACGAAGCCCCAGCCGACCCACGCGGCGTCGGCACCGGTCTCGGTCAGGGCGCGCTCCAGCACCGCCAGGTTGAGGTACGGGCGGGCGGACGCCGGGCCGAGGTCGTAGGCGATGTCCGCTTCGCGGACGAATGTGGCGTTGCGGTCGACATCGGTGTAGAGAGCCACGGTTTCGAGCTGGATGCCGGTCTCCGCGGCCAGCTCGCGGACCGCGTGGATGAGCCGCATGGCGGCTTCACCACGGTTGACGATGGCGACACGGTTGAACACCCGAAGAACCCCTTAGCTAGACCTCGACCTGCGTGCCGGGAGACGACGGCCTCCCAGCAGTGATCACCTTTCCGCGTGGCGGCGGCCAGCGCTATGGCGCAACCACCGAACCCACCGTCCCTCAGTTGTAGGAAGTGCACAAAACTTTTTGGCACCCCAGGGGACACGCCGGCCTGCTCCGGCCACTCCGGCAGTTGATCAAGACGGTGCGGGCGGTTCACGTCCGCAGCCTCCCGTGTTCACCCCCGAGTGATCGGCTGACCAGGAAGATCATCGCCGGTCCGGTCAACCGCCGGCCCGGCTCGGCCATCCCGGCCCAGGCCAGGAACGCACCAGGAAAGGAGCGGCAATGAGGTCACCGCACCTCGTACGCCCACGTCTGGCGCTGCTGCTCGCGGCGGGACTCACCGCGCTCGTCACGCCGACCGGCGTCGCCCACGCCGCGACCGCCACGGTACCCGCGACGGGCACCCCGATCACCATCACCTCGACCGCGCAACTCGCCCCCGGCGTCACGTACGGCTCGTTCGAGGTGTCCACGCCCCGGGGCGTCACCGTCGGTTATCTGCTCACCGCCGACCTGAAGAAGAACAAGGTCTCCCTGGACCTGCTGCACCCCGCCGCTGTCGCGCAGCGCCAGGTCGTCTCCGCCATGACGAACGACCAGGGCGCCATCGCCGGCGTCAACGGGGACTTCTTCAACAACAGTGAGACCCACACCGGCGTCACGCCCACCTACTCGTCGTCCGGCCCGGAGATCGCCGACGGCGAGGAGCTGAAGTTCGCGGTGCCGACCGCGCAGCGTTTCGGCCCCGGCCTGGCCCCCGGCACCTCGACCCGGGACGTGTTCGGCGTCGGCGTGAACGGCAAGGCACGCGTCGACACGGTGAGCCTGGACGGCGAGGTGCGCAGCAGGAAGGGCACTATCGCGCTGGGCGGCCTCAACCAGTACGCGCTCCGGTCGACGGCGTCGGCCTGTTCACCGCCGACTGGGGGACCGCCTCCCGGGTCCGGTCCACCTGCGGCACCGACACGAGCCGCAGCGACCCGTGCAGCACCCACACCTACGAGGTGACAGTACGCGACGGCGTGGTGACAGCGGTCGGCCCGACGCCCGGTGCGGGCGCGATCCCGGCCGACACCCAGGTGCTGGTCGGGCGCGAGGGCGGCGCGGACGCACTCGACGACCTCGCCGTCGGTGACCGGGTGCAGGTGCGCGAGAAGCTCGAGTCCGCCGGCAAGCCGAAGCTGACCTTCGCGGTCGGTGGCGCGCCGATCCTGCGCGACGGCGCGCCGTTGGCCGGTCTGGACACCAAGACCGCCGCGGTACGCAGCGCGGCCGGCGTCAGCCCCGACGGTCGGACCGTGTACCTGGTCGCCCTGGCCGGCCGTGCCCCGGCCAGCGCCGGGTTCACGATCGCCGAGCTGGCCGACCTGATGCGCTCGGTCGGCGCGGACGCCGCCGTGAACCTCGACGGCGGCGGGTCGAGCACTGTCGCCGTCCGCGAGCCGGGCCAGGCCGCGGCCACCGCCCGCAACAGCCCGTCCGACGGTACGGAGCGTCTGGTCGCCAACGGCATCGGCATCTTCGTGGGTAAGCACTGATCGGTTCACCCGCTCGCATTCGCCCCGCCCGGTGCCACCGGACGGGGCGAATGCGCGTACCCGAGACGGTCGGGCACCCAGACTGTCGGCCCCGGGTCAGATAATGACGCCGGCCGAAAGGACCCCATGACCATTCTCGACAGCCGGGCGCTCAACCGCGCGACGCTCGCCCGGCAACTGCTGCTCGACCGCGCCGACCTGCCGCCGCTCGACGCCGTCGCCCACCTCGGCGGCCTCCAGGCCCAGGAGCCGCAGGAGCCGTTCATCGGGCTGTGGTCGCGGCTGCGTTCGTTCGACCCGACGGTGCTCTCGACCCTGCTGACCCAGCGACACGTGGTTCGTACCCACCTCATGCGCCGCACCGTCCACCTGCTCGTCGCCGACGACGTCGTGGCCTGGCGCCCCCGTCACGACGCCATGCTGCGCCAACGCGTGCTCGGGGTCTACCGCGGCGAGCTCGACGGAGTGGACCTCGACGAACTCGCCGCTGCCGCGCGGGCGGTGGTGGCCGACGGTGAGCCCCGCTCGATGCCCGAGATCGGGCGGGCGCTCGGCGAGCGCTGGCCGACGCCGGGGCTGCGGGTGCTGGGCGAGATCGCTGTCGCGCTGCTCCCGATGACACAGGTGCCGCCGCGCGGTGTGTGGCGGGCGAAGGGAGGCGCGCGCTACGTCCTGCTCTCCGCGTGGCTCGACCGGGAGATCGCCCCGCCGACCGCGGCGGACACCGATCCCGTCGGCCAACTGCTCGTCCGCCGCTATCTGGCCGCGTTCGGTCCGGCGGCCACTGCCGACCTGCGGGCCTGGTGCGGCCTCGCCGGACTGCCGGCCGTGGTGAACGCCATGCGGGACGAGTTGGTGACCTTCCGCGACGAGCGTGGCCGGAAGCTGATCGACCTCCCCGACGCGCCGCGCCCCGACCCGGAGACACCCGCCCCGGTGCGGTTCCTGCCGGCGTTCGACAACGCGATTCTCGGCTACGACGACCGCAGCCGGATCATCGACGACGCCCACCGTGGCCTCTCGGTGGCCGGCGAGCGCGTGGTGCTCGTCGACGGCCGGGTCGCGGCGACCTGGACCGTCGAGTCGGAAACGGTGACCGTCAACCCACTGCGCGGCTTCTCCCGAGCTGACCGGGTCGCCGTCACCGAGCAGGGGCAGGCCCTGGCGGCCTTCCTCTCCGACAACGAGAGCGACCGGGTGCGGGTCGGTTCGTCTCCCCACTGAAGGGCCGACAGGTTCGGGATCGCCTTGCATCGATGTTCGTCGACTGCGATGCTGTGGTCGGTCGTGCTCGGGAGCCAGCGCGCACCACATTTTCTCCGGTCCACGGGGCGCACGCGGTGGCCACGTCACCCGTGCCGGGCGGCCCTCGTCGGTGACCGGAAACCCGAGCGCGGCACCGTCCACCCCTCGGTCATCGGTGCCCGGTCCCCACCGGAGGTACCGATGCTTCGCATGTTCCTTGCCGTTACGACAGTGACGCTCGCCGTCTGGGGCGGGGCGAGCGGCACCACAGAGTCGACGCCCCCGCCCACACCACTGCCCTCGCCCACGATCGCCTGCCCGCCGGCCCTGCCGATCAGCGCCAGCGTCACCGGGGTCACCACCACGAGCCTGACCGTCTCGTACTTCATCTTCTTCCGCCCACCCTGCGGCTACGACCCGCCAATGACCGTCAGCCTCTTCACCAGTCGGGAAGACGCCCAACAGTGGCGGGCGGCGGTCGCCGAAAGTGTCTCCGGGCCGGAGCGCAACGGTGCGGTGACCATCGACGGGCTCACGCCCGACACGGAGTACTGGTACCGGTTCACCGACGTCGACGGAAGACGCGATCCCTATGTGATCGCCTCGGCCCGGACCGCCTCGCTGGCCTCGTGCCGTGCCACGGCCACGATCGATGCCCGCTGGGGCAGCGGCTTCGTCGCGACGGTAACGGTCCGCAACACCGGGACGCTTCCGCTGGACCAGTGGCGCGTCTCCTGGACGTGGTCCGGTGACGAGCAGGTCCAGACGGCCTGGGGTGGGGTGGCCGAGACGGTCGGCTCCGACGTCACAGTTCGCAACGCCTCCTACAACGGGACGCTGGCGCTGGACGGGGCTACCACGTTCGGTGTGCTCGCGACGACCAGCGCGGTGCCGGACGGCCTGACCCTGACGTGCGCGCGGTGAACGACGTCCGCCCCGCTCCGGCGCGATGGCGGGAGCGGGGCGGACGTCGTTTCGGTCAGGGCTTGCGGGCCACAGCGCCGTAGGCGTCGATCCCGACGGCGTCGGAGTCCTCCGGTCGCCACAGCGGGATCGGCACCAGGCCCGGCTCCACCATCGTCAGCCCGTCGAAGCAGCTCGCAAGCTCCTCCGGGCTGCGCAGGATGTACGGAACTCCGCCGCTCTGCGCCAGCCGGTCGGCACCCGAGACCACCGCTGGGCTGGTGTTGGTGCCGTCCCAGAGCACCAGGTGCGAGCCGGACGGCATCACGTCCATAGTGCGTCCGACGATCGAGCGCACTACGTCCAGGTCGGGCTCGTAGCCCATCACGCCCATGTACATCACGGCGATCGGCTGGTCGAAGTCGAGCGTCTGCGCCGCCTCGGCGAGGATCTTCTCCGGGTCGTGGTAGTCGGCCGGGACGTAGGTGGTGACACCCTCCGACGTCGTGCTGGCCAGCAGTGCCCGCGCGTGCACCAGCACCATCGGGTCGTTGTCCACGTAGACGATCCGCGAGTCGGGCGCGACGCCCTGGGCGACCGCGTGCGTGTTCTGCATGGTGGGCAGGCCGGTGCCGATGTCCAGGAACTGCCGGATGCCCGCCTCGGCAGCGAGGTAACGCACGGCCCGCACCAGGAACACGCGCGACTGCTGCGCCATCAGGACGATCTCCGGGTAGACCTCGGCGACAGCGTCGCCGGCCGCCCGGTCGGACTGGAAGTTGTCCTTGCCGCCCATCCAGTAGTTCCAGATCCGTGCCGCGTGTGGCACGTCGGGCTGAAGCTTCGCGGCGAGTTCGGGGTCCGGGCCGGCCATGCCTGGCTCCTATCGAGGGGTCGTCAGCTGGAGGTCACCACAGCGGTACGCCCGGATCGTACTCCGGCAATGTCCACTCTCGACCGGGGGTGGACCCACCGCCGCCAGGCAGGGGACCAGGGTCGCTGTCACCGGTGGACCACCCCGTTCTGGTACGCCCACACCACGGTCTGTAGTCGATCCCGTGCGCCGATCTTGGCCATGGCCCGCCCGAGGTGCGACTTGACAGTGCTGGTCTCGATGAAGAGCCGCTCGGCGATCTCGACGTTCGACAGGCCCTGTGCGAGCAGCTCCACGATCTCGGTCTCCCGCGCGGTCAGCTGGTGCGCCGCCGCCGCGTCCGAGCGGGGAGCGGGCGTACGCCTGGCGAACTCCGAGATCACCCGACGGGTGACGGCCTGGTCGACGAGGCCGTACCCGCTCGCCAGGCGACGGATCGCCTCGATCAGCTCCTCGGGCTCACAGTCCTTGAGGATGAAGCCGCTGGCGCCGGACTCCAACGCGCCGAAGACGTACTCGTCGAGGTCGAAGGTCGTCACGACCAGCACCGCCGGTGGCGTCCCGGTCGCCTCGGCGACGATCTGCCGGGTCGCGGTGAGCCCGTCGCCGTGCGGCATCCGGACGTCCATGCAGATGACGTCCGGTTGCAGCCGGCGGGCCAGCTCCACCGCGGCGGACCCGCTCGACGCCTCCGCCACGACCTCGATCTCGCCGGACTGCTCCAGGATGACGCGGAAGCCGGCCCGGACGACGGCCTGGTCGTCGACGAGCATCACTCTGATCATGCGGGGGCCTCTTCCTTCGGACGGAACGCGGCGGGGCCGCTCGTCGGGAGTGTCGCGGCGACCGACCAGCCGCCTGCCGCCGTCGGGCCGGCGGTGAACGTCGCCCCGATCAGCTGGGCGCGCTCACGCATGCCCACCAGGCCGACGCCACCGGTCCGTGCCGCCGGTACGCGTCGCGGCGTGGCGGGTTCGTTCACCACCTCCAGCGACACCGAGCGGGGCTCGAAGCGGAGCGTCACCCGCGCCGCAGCGCCGGGGGCGTGCTGGCGGGCGTTGCTGAGCGACTCCTGCGCGATCCGGTAGAGCGCGACGTCGGCGATCGGCGGCACCTCGCGTTGCTCGCCCTCCCGGACGAACTCCACAGGGCCGGCGAGGTTGCCCGCGGTGCGGACGAGGTCGTCGAGCATGCCCAGCCCCGGCACCGGGGCGGCACCGTCGCCGCCCTCGTGCCCGGGCCTGCCGCGCAGCACACCGACGACCAGGCGCAGGTTGTCCAGGGTCTCCTTGCCCTGACTGCGGATCCAGGCCACACCGGCCTTCGCTGCCGCCGGGTCCCGGTCGATCAGCCGCTCGACCGCCGCCGCCTGCACGACCATGCCGGAGAGGTGGTGCGCGGCGACGTCGTGCAACTCCCTGGCCATCCGGGAACGCTCGGCTCCGATCGCCGCCTGGACCTTCGTGCGTTGCTCCCGGATCGCCTCGTCCGCCCGCACCCGGACCAACTCGACGTAGCGCCGATAGGTGGCGACGTAGCCACCGACGAATGTCGCGCCGGCGTAGGTCAGGGCGCTCGCCGAGACGTACGCGACGGCCGTCAGCAGATCCGGTGTCACCACGACGGCCGCCCCGATCGACTCCGCGACCACTACCGCGCCGACGGCCAGCAGGGCACGGCGAACCGGCAGCAACGACCCGACGGTGTACGCCACGACGAACAGTGCGAGGCCCCGGATGGTCGCCTCGGGCAGGGAGAAGCCGATGATGGGCAGTTGGAGGCCGACGACGAGTGCGAGGCAGAGCAGTGGCCGGACCCGACGCAGGCACAGCAGCATCGCCTGCGCGCAGCAGATGGCGACGAGCAGCCAGGCCCGCGCCCTGTCGAACGACACCCCGTCCTCCGGTGCAACGAACCAGAACAGCGCGGTGAGCAGTACGAACGTCAGGACGGTCAGCGCCGCGGCCAGCAGGCAGTCCCGGTGGAACACTCCGGTGACCCCGAGCCGGGTGAGCCGGCCGTCGAGCCACTTCGTCAGTCGTCGTGTGCCGAAATCGGTGTCCGTGTGGTCCCTCATGCGGTGCGCATCCTTGCTCCGGATCGTCCCGGGTCGGGCGGGTCAGTAGGAGATGCTAGGCGCGAGCAGGTGGAACTCCACGGCGAACCAGCCCGTGCCCGCGAGAGCCAACAGGATCAGGCCGCTGCCGGCGATCCGCCGCCAGCCGACGTGGCGTCGCACGTCGTCGACGAGCCGGACCGCGGCGGGCAGCACTCCGAGCAGACCGACCAGTTGCAGCACCTGAATGGTGCGCAGGACAGGCCCGGGAACGTCCTGAAGGCTCATGATGCTGCCGATGCTCAGCACCCAGCCGGCGAACGCGAGCAGCGTGCCGGCGACGGCGAGGCGGCTCAGGATCCGCGCGGTACGCCCCGCCCGCTCCCAAGGAGCACTGCCCGACCGACGGCGGACGATCGCGCCGACAGGCCAGGACAGGACGGCGAGCAGCAGCACGACTGTCGACAGGGCCAGCACCGGAACGGCCACAGTGGAAGCGCGGGCCGACTCGACGGGTAGCAACGCGAACGCGGAGTCGAAACTGATCGCCTCGACCCGGTCGTCGGTGGCCCGCATGGCGATCGTGCGCTGCCCGCCGACCTCGCGCCAGACCCAGGGCGCCACCTCCTCGTAGATGGCGGGGGAGTCCGACAGCGGGCCCGGCTCCACCAGCAACCGGTCACCGTCGGCGACGCTGACGGTGGTTCGACCGACCAGGCCGATCGCCGTCAGGAAGTTGCTCTGAATCGCTCGCGAGGACTCGTACGTGCCGACGGCCAGCGCTGCGTGCTTGGCGGTGGTCGCCGGGTCCACGCCGACGGTCGGCTGGTCGTCGCGGGCAGGGAAGTAGCGGTCGGCGAAGCCGTTCACTATCGACTCGCGAAGCTCGTGGCTGTCGAGGGCGCCGGAGCCGTTGCTGTTGAGGGACAGGAAGATGCCGGCCCGGTCGTCGGGGTAGATCTGCAGGTGGGAGTGGAAGTACTTGGTGTCGCCGCCATGGCCGAGGATCCGGTGGCCGTTGCGGTCCTCGGCGAAGAATCCGAGGGTCATCCGGGGCCCGTCGGCCAGCGTGCCCAGCGACGTCGCGTCGAGTGCCGGCCGCTGCATCAGCTCACGGGTCGGTTGGTCCAGCAGGGGCGCGAAGCCCACCGGCTCGCCGAGCTGGGCGAGCATGAATCGCGCCATGTCCGTCGCGGGGGCGCTCAGCGCACCGGGCGGGGGCGTGCCGACGATCTCGAACGGCGCGGCAGGCCCGGCGGAGGTGTCGTACCCGTTGGACATCCGGTCGCCCAGCGCCGCCGGGAGGGGCTGCGCGAAGGTCGACGACGGCATGCCCGCGCGGTCCAGGACGTTGCGTTGGACGTACTCCTCGAAGCGCGTCCCGCTGACGCGTTCGACGATGTAGCCGGCGAGCGCGTTGCTGTAGTTGGAGTACGCGGGGACGGTGCCCGGCTGGTAGATCTGCTCCGGTGGGTCGGTCATCAGGGCCCTGCGGAGGTTCAGGTCGCCGCCGTCGGTGCCGATGAGGCCGGCGATCCGCTCCTCGAACCCGGCGGTGTGCGTCAGCAGGTGCCGCAGTGTGACGGCCCGCTCGTAGCGCAGCGGCAGTTCGAAGTCGAGGTACGTCGTGACGTCGGTGTCGAGGTCGAGCTTCCCGCTCTGCACGAGTTGCAGCACCGCGGTGGCGGTGACGAGCTTCGACACCGATCCCATCCGGAACAGGTGCCGGTCCGGGTCGACAGGTACGGCCGCGTTCCCGCCGGCGCCGGTGTCGGCGTACCCGTACCCCCGGGTTGTGAGGATCTTGCCGTTGTTCACGACGGCGACGGTGGCTCCCGCGATGCCGGTACGGTCGAGCGCGGCTGGCAGCAGGCCGTCGAGCCAGGCGTTGACGTCGGTGTCGGTCAGGGCGGAACCCGTCCCGCTCGCTGCGGCGGGTGCCGCCGGAGCGCCGATGTGCGGTGCGGGATTCTGCGGGGGCGCGCCGCAGCCGGCCGCCCCCACGGCGAGAACGACAGCGGTCGCCAGCACCGCGCCGAGTCGGACGACAGGCCGCGCGGGACGGGGTGGGAGAAGAGAGAGTGGGCGCATTGTCTGCCAGTGCCTTCCCAGGCGAACGGGTGTCCGGAACAGGTCCGTAAGGCGTCACCCGATGCCCTGGGACAAGCCTGTTCGAGTGATCGCCCCGAGCCATCCGGCGTGAGACGGCAATGCGCTTACGACTTGAGGAGGAGGGGCGGGTGCACCGATGGTGGGCGGAGGTGCCGCCCCGGTCGCGTGAACCATCGCCCGTACCGGTGCATCGAACTCTGTGACAGATCCCGCGGAGGAAGGACCACCCATGCGCGGCAACCTGCTCGTCGGTGCGATGCTCACCCTGACGTTCGTCGCCGGTTGCACGTCACCGGTGAAACGGGTCGGCGGCGACGCCGGACCCGCCGGCTCTCCGTCCACCAGCGCGAGCCCGCCGAGCCCGTCGGTGTCGAGCGCTCCGGCGACCGGCAGCGCCGGCCCGAGTGCTCCGGCCACCCGCAGCGCCACCCCGGGTGCTCCGGCCACCCGCACCTCCGGGCCGGCCGCGCCGGTGAGCGAGATCAGGCGAACCGACTGGCCCAACGCGGTGATCCGCGATCTCAGATTCTGCGGCGAGTCCGACGACTTCGTGGTGTTCCGGAACGGGTCGAACGGCTTCGACATCCCCTGCCGAATCCTGCCGAACGGGGCGCGGCCGGTGTATGCCGAGTTCGTCACCGAGGAGCCAGCGAACGCGCCGTCGACCGAGGACGCGCTCGTCCTCGTCGAACTGGGCAACCCCGACGCCGCACGGCGGCAGGCCCTCGTGCCGGTTCAGCTCTCGTACGACGGCCGAGAGCGGCAGGCACGGCCGATCATCCTGGGCGACAATTCCAGCCCGTCCGGCGACCGGGTCATGACGTTCGTCTCGTATCGGGTCGTGGGCGAGACTGTGCAGGCCACTGTCCGCAAGCTCGATGGAGGCACCGAGACGCGTCGGTGGCGCAAGGTCGACTTCCCGGGGAACTGGGAACGGTACTAGCGTTGAGTGACCCTCGACGTGTCCACCCGCAAGGTGCCGAGGATCTCGTCGGTGCGGTCGACGCCGTCGGTCTGCTTGACCTGGACGTACACGCCGAAGGTGCCGGTGGCCGCGACCAGTGTGACCTCGCTGAACGACGTCTGCGCGCCACCGCATCGCGCCCAGTGGCGGACGGTGCCACTGAACGCGGCGGCGGTGACCGCCCGGCCTGCGGCGGCCGTGCACCCGCTGTGATCGGGCAACGCCGGCTGCTCCGCTGCGCGCAGCCCGGGGCTCACTCCCACGAAGACCCCCGGCGTCGCGCTGTCGACATCGGACCAGACGCTGAGATCCGCCCCGACGAGCAGGCCGGGGCCGCGCCCGTCGGCGAGGCCGATCACCGCCGGGTCCCAGCCGCCGTCGCGCAGGTGCCGCGCCCAGCCGTTGGGAACGGCCACCGAGACAGCGCCGGTCGTGTCAGCCACCCGGGTCCAGCCGTGCGGCGCGGTGGCGGCGGTGGCGGATCCGGCCATGACCAACGTCGCGGTCACTGTGCCGACGGCGGCGAGGAACCGGCGGATGCGCCGCGGCGGCGGGCGGGCCGCCAACTGCCGGCTGGCGAGCAGACCCTCCAACGCGGCGGCGTACGCGGCCGCTGTGGGCCAGCGGCGGTCCGGATCGCGATGCAGGGCCCGGCGGACGGCGCGCTCGACGGCGGCGGGTGCGCGGGGTGCCGCCGTCACCGGCTGCCCGGGCGGCGAACCGGTCAACATGTGGTGCGTCAGCGCGCCGATCGCGTACACGTCGGCGCGCACGTCGATCCCTCCGCCGGGGACGAGCTGCTCGGGCGCCATGTAGGCGGGCGTGCCGGCGACCACTGTGAACCCGGACGCGTGCGCGAGCGTCTTGGCCAGCCCCAGGTCGGCGACCAACACCCGGTCACCGGCCGGGGTGGGGTCGAACAGCACGTTGGACGGTTTGAGGTCGCGGTGCAGCACGCCGCTGTCGTGCAGGACCGCCACCGCCCTGGCGATGTCGGCGGCGATCCGCAGCGCCGCGCGCACCGGCATCGGGCCGCTGCCCAACCGGTCGGCGAGCGTGCCGCCGGCGGCGTACGTCATCACCAGGTACGGCCGGCCGTCGGGCAGCTCGCCGATGTCCAACACCCGGACCAGGTGATCGGAGTCGACCTGCCGCATGAACCGGGCCTCCTGGCGGAAGCGCCCCCGGATGTCGGCCCGCTGCGACCAGTTGTCGGCGAGCACCTTCACCGCCACCGGCGAGTGCAGCTCGTCGTCGTACGCCAGCCACACGGTGGCGAACGCACCGGCGCCGACGGGGCGCGCGATGCGGTACCGGCCAACCTGCGGCGGGATGGACACGATCGTATTATCCGGGGACCGGGACTCCGGTGACGCCCACGAGCGGGGGAGCGCGGGTGGCGAAGGAATCTGACACCGAGGAACTGGCGAGGCGCGCGGCGGCCGGCGACAGCGCCGCACTTGACGCGTTGCTGGCCGCGATCGGTCCACGGGTGCTGGAGCAGTGCGGGCGGTTCCTGCCCTGTCGGCAGGACGCGGAGGAGGCGGCGCAGGACGCGTTGTTGCAGGTGGCCCGGCACATCCAACGGTTCGAGGGGCGGTCGCTCTTCTCCACCTGGTTGCACACGGTGGTCGCCAACTGCGCCCGCCAGACCTACCGGTCACTGCGGCGACGAGCGGCGGAGCGGTCCAGCGCGCTGCTGCCCGTCGAGGTGGCCGACCCCCGTACGACGAGCGTCATCGCCGGATCGCGCCTCGATCTGCTGGACGCGCTGGACCGGCTGGAGGCGCACCGGCCGGAGCTGGCGACGGCCCTCGTGCTCCGCGACCTGTGTCAGCTCGACTATCAGGAGATCGCCGGGCAGTTGGGTATTCCGATCGGCACGCTGAAGTCCAGGATCCATCACGCCCGTCGGTACGTCCGGGAGGCGTTGCGGGGTAGTTGAGCGATGCGTACGCCGATCCGTGGTTTTGCCCCCGATCGGCGGACATCGTTTGACATGTGCGGCGATCGCATCTTTGATGGTCGATGTGTCTGTTCGGCGTGGTCGGGCGCGTGGTCGTCTGGGTGGGCCGGTCGATGCCCTGAGCCTGGAGGACTGATGCGAGTCATCGCGCGGAGAAACCCACGACGCCCACGACGGCGGCTGTTGCCGGTGGCGATGGCGGCGGTGACGCTGCTGAGCCTGGCCGTCGGTGTGCCGGCGGCCGCCGCGGCGCCGTCGACAGTCGTTGGCGTGGCCAGCGGCCGTTGCCTGGACGTCGTCGGCAACGTCAGAACCGCAGGTGCCGGCATCAACATCTACGACTGCAACGGCCAGGCCAACCAGGCGTGGACCTTCACCTCAAGTGGTGAGCTGCGGATCTACGACGACACGATGTGCCTGGACGTGGTCGGCCAGGACACCACCGCCCCGGCCGCGGCGCAGATCAACGGCTGCACCGGCGGCGCCAACCAACGCTGGCGGATCACCACCTCCGGGACCATCGTCGGGGTCCAGTCCGGCCTGTGCCTGGACGTGTCCGGCGCGGGCACCGCCAACAGCACCACAGTCGGTCTCTGGACCTGCAACGGGCAGTCCAACCAGCGGTGGACGACATCTCTCGGCAGCACCGACAGTCAGCCGCCGACGGCGCCGGGTAGCCCACGGGTCAGCGGCCTGACCTGCAACTCGGTGACGTTCGCGTGGAACGCCTCGACGGACAACGTGGCGGTGGCCTTCTACGACATCTACCACGACGGCCAGCTGATGACGTCGGTGAGCGGCACGACGCTCTCCACCAACCTGACAGTGGTGGCCGGGGCTACCTGGGGCTTGTACGTCAACGCCCGCGACGCCGCCGGCAACGTGTCGCAGGCGAGCGCCACCGTCTCGATCACTCCGCCGCCCTGTCAGGCCGACAGCCAGCCACCGACGGCGCCGCAACAGCTCACCGGCACCGCGTCGGGCACCACTGTGACGCTGCGCTGGACCGCGTCGACAGACAACATCGGGGTACGGGCGTACGACATCTACCGGGCCGGCGCGAAGGTGGGAACGGTCACCGGCGCGCCGCCGGCGACCACGTTCACCGACAGCGGTCTGGCGGCGAACACCTCCTACCAGTACTACGTGGTGGCTCGTGACGCGCAGGACAACGCCTCGTCGCGCAGCGGCACCGCGACGGTGACCACCGGTGCGGCGTGCGCCAACCCGGTGTGCGGGGTGCGACAGGTCACCACCGACACCGACATTCCGTGGGGCCTGGTGACGTTGCCCGACGGCAGCGTCCTCTACAACCGCCGCGACGCGCACGACATCATCCAGCTCAACCCGACCACCGGGGCCAAGACCAACCTGGGCACGGTGCCGAACGTGCAGAGCACCGACGGTGAGGGTGGCCTGTTGGGGCTCGCCATCTCGGCCAGCTACTCCAGCGACCGCTGGCTGTACGTCATGCACACCTCGCCGAGCGACAACCGCATCGTCCGGATCAGGCTGGAGAACGGGCGACTCAACACCGCCAGCGAGCAGGTCCTGCTCAGCGGCATTCGGCGTAACAAGTACCACGACGGTGGTCGCCTGCGGTTCGGCCCGGACGGCAAGCTGTACGCCAGTACCGGCGACGCCCAGAACGGCAACTACGCCCAGGACCGGTCCAGCCTCGAAGGCAAGATCCTGCGACTCAACCCGGACGGCACCGTCCCCTCGGACAACCCGTTCGGCAACTACGTGTGGAGCTACGGCCACCGCAACCCGCAGGGGCTGGCGTTCGACTCGCAGGGCCGGCTGTGGGAGCAGGAGTTCGGCAACTCGGTAATGGACGAGACCAACCTGATCACCAAGGGTGGAAACTACGGCTGGCCGGCGTGCGAGGGCACCAGCGGCGCCTGCGGTACGGCCGGGTTCATCGCGCCGGCACGTACCTATCCGACTGCCGAAGGGTCCTGCTCCGGCATCACGATCGTGCGGGACGCGCTCTATGTGGCCTGCGCCCGAGGCGCTCGGATGTACCGCGCGGTGATCAGCGGCAGCAGCCTGACGAACGTGCAGACGTACTTCAGTGGCACCTACGGTCGGTTGCGGACGGTGGAGCCGGCTCCCGACGGAGGGCTGTGGCTGACCACCACCAACGTCGGTGACAAGGACAGCACCCCGAACAACAGCAACGAGAGGATCCTGCACGTCACGCTCGGCAACTAGACCCCGATCGATGTGCGGCAAGCCCCTCAGCCGCTGGTCAGGAGCACTAGTTGCTGGGTGGCCCGGGTCATCGCGACGTAGCGGTCGACCGCCCCCGAGATACCGGTGCCGAACGTTTCCGGGTCGACGAGGACGACCAGGTCGAACTCCAGCCCCTTGGCCTGCTCCGGGCTCAGTGACCGGACCCGGGCCGTGGGCGGGAAGGTCGGGTCGCCGATGACGCAGGCGATCCCGTCGGCGTGCGTGGCGAGCCAGGTGTCGAGGATCGTCAGCAGGTCGGCGACCGGTCCGTGGACGACGGGAAGCCCGTTGCCGCGGATGGAGGCCGGTACGTTGGCGTCGGGGAGCACGGCCCGGATGACCGGTTCGGCCTGCGCCATGACCTCCGCTGGCGTCCGGTAGTTGATGCCCAACGACGCCACTGTGACCTGGTCGAGCCCGATCCGCTTGAGGCGTTCCTGCCACGACTCGGTGAACCCGTGCCGGGCCTGGGCGCGGTCTCCCACGATGGTGAAGCTGCGCGACGGGCAACGCGTCAGCAGCATCTGCCACTGGGCGTCGGTCAGCTCCTGCGCCTCGTCCACGACGATGTGCGCGAACGGGCCGGCCAGCAGGTCCGGGTCGGCGTCCGGCAGCGCGGACTCGTCGACCAGGACCTCGCGCAGGTCGGGTTGGCGCAGCATCGCCAGCAGACCCTCGCCGTCGTCGTAGGTGTCGGCCGCGAGCAACTCGTCGACGACCCGGGCCATGTGCTCGCGTTCGACGGCGGCGGCCGGGTCACGTCGGCGGGTGCGCCCCGACCCCTCCGCGTCGCCGAGCCGCTGCCGCGCCGCGTCGAGCAGCGGCAGGTCGGACATGGTCCAGGCCCGGGGTTCGTCGCGTTGCAGCTTGCGGACCTCCTCGGGGCTGAGCCACGGCGCGCACCTGCGCAGGTACGCGGGCACCGACCACAGGTCACCCACCAGATCGGCCGCGTCGAGCAACGGCCAGGCTCTGTTGACAGTCGCCCGCAGCTCCCGGTTACGCAGCAGCGAGTCGCGGAGCACGTCGTCCGGCTCCTCGCCGTCGTACCTGTCGATGAGGATGGTCAGCAACTCCTCCCAGATCTCCTCGCGCGCCTCGTTGTGCGGGGTGCCCGGGCCTGGCGCCTGGAACGCGTCGGCCCAGTCGTCGGCACTCAGGCGGACGTCGGAGTCGCCGACCGGGACCGTCATCGGGGCGGTCGGTGGGTCCTGGTAGAACCGGACGGCGGCGTCGATCGCCTGGACCAGTTCGGCCGAGGACTTCAGCCGGGCCACGTCCGGGTCGGTGTCGGCGGTTGCGGTGGCCCCCTCGGCGACGAGGTCGCGCAGGGTGCAGGTCTGCACGTCCTCCTCTCCGAGGCTGGGCAGGACGTCGGCGACGTAGGCCAGGTAGGGCTGGTGCGGCCCCACGAAGAGCACCCCACCCCGGCGCTGACCGAGGCGCGGGTCGGAGTAGAGCAGGTACGCGGTGCGGTGCAGGGCGACGACGGTTTTGCCGGTGCCCGGACCGCCGTCGACCACGAGGGCGCCGGCCGACCCCGCCCGGATGATGGCGTCCTGGTCCGCCTGGATCGTGCTGAGCACGTCGCGCATCCGGGCCGACCGGGCGCTGCCCAGACTGGCGATGAATGCGGACTGGTCGTCGAGCGCGACGGCGTGCCCCACGAATCCGTCCGGGGTGAACACCTCGTCCCAGTAGTCGCTGATCCGGCCGCGGGTCCAGCGGTACCGGCGGCGGCTCACCAGGCCCATCGGGTTGGCATGGGTCGCGCCGAAGAACGGCTCGGCGGCGGGTGAGCGCCAGTCGAGCAACAGCCGCCGACCCGTGCTGTCGGTGAGACCGCGACGTCCGACGTACACGGGCTCGGGGTTGTCCGCCTCGACCACGTGGCCGAGACACAGGTCCAGTCCGTAGCGGCTCAGCGAGCGCAGGCGGGCGGTCAGCCGGCGGACCTCCTCGTCCCGATCGACGGCCTGTCGGCCCTTGCCGCCGGGCGCCCGACGCGCGGTGTCCAGACGGTCGGACAGCTCGGCGCTCAGCTGCGCGAGGCCCTGTGCCATGGCCGCGAAGTGCCGCTCGTCGTGGGCGATGAGCGCCGGGTCGGCCTTGGGGGCGCGGTGGTCGGGAAGTTCGAACACTGAGGTAGGCAAGGAATCCAATTCATGACTTCCATTTCGGCAGAATTTGGCCTCGGCCGACGATTCTGCGTCATAAACGGGGTCTTGCCGCAAGCCCCCCAGTGCGGTATAAGTTAGAAGTGGCGGGAGACCGGGTGTCTCCCGTTTTCCGTGTTCAGTGCACGTCGACGACGTCGCGGCCGAGGGGCCAGAACGCGGCCGGCACGAGCTTGAAGTTGGCGATGCCGAACGGGATCCCGATGATCGTGACGCAGAGGGCAATGCCCGCGACGATGTGGGAGAGCGCCAGCCACCATCCGGCCAGCACCACCCAGAGGATGTTCGCCAGGCCGGAGCCGACGCCCGCGCCCGGCTTGGGCACCACTGTGCGGCCGAAGGGCCACAGCGAGTAGACCGCGAGGCGCAGCGACGCGACGCCGAACGGGATGGTGATGACCAGGGCGAAGCAGATCAACGCGGCGATGCCGTAGCCGACCGCCAGCACGAGGCCACCGCCGAAGACGAGCCACAGCACATTCAGTACGAAACGAATCATTACTCCAGCATGAAACATGCTCGCCACCCGGTTGGCTCGCCCAGTGCCCTCAGCGGGGAACGGCCACCGCGTGGGCCTCGGGGAGGGTCCTCTCGCTACCGTCGGCGAGCTGGGCGAGGGCGTCGTCGCGGCTGTCGAAGATCGGGAAAGCCCCGTCCAGACGCATGGTGTGCAGGACGGTGCGGATGAATCGCGACGGCGCGGCGAGGCAGAGTGTGACACCGCGTTCGCGGGCATCACGGTGGGCGCGCACGAGCAGACCGAGGCCTGTCGAGTCGATGATGTGCACCCGGCTCAGGTCGACCACGACGTGCCCGCCCACCTCGGCCACGTGCCGCAGGGCCGTGCGCAGGTTCTCGCCGGTGTCGAGGTCGATGTCACCAGCGGCGGCGATGACTGTCGTGCCGTCGAGGTGGTCGATGCCGAGGATGCCGCCGGGACCGTGGTCGTCGCGTGACGCGTGGCCACCGGTCGAGGCGGGCAGGAGGCTGCAGTGCGGGCAGCGGTGCGGCCCGGTGGCGAAGGGGGAACCGCTCCAGCCGTGCTCGGCCACCAGGGTCCAGACGACCTCGGCGTCGGGGAGCACGCAGGCGGTGCCGCGGATGGTCTCGCCGCAGGTGTCGCAGATCAGGGTCATCAGATACTCGTCCGGGACGACGGTCATGCTGCTGGTCCTTCCTCGCTCACGATCGAGAGCACCTGATCCAGGCGGGTGATGTGCAGGATGCGCCGTACCCGGGGGTTCGGATCGCGGACGGTGAGGGCCGCGTCGGCGCGAGTCAGCCTCCGGTGCACGTCGAGCAGCAGGCCGATGGCGGCGGCGTCGAGGTGCCGGCAGTCGGACAGGTCGAGCACCACCTGTGCGGGGCGCAGTGCCAGCAGTCGGTCGAACACCGCGCTGACCTCCGGCAGGCAGGCCAGATCGAGTTCGGTGACGCGAACCTCGACCAGCGGCAGCGTGTACCGCGCGGGCAGCACCGGCGTCGCCATTGCCGTACCCCTCTCTCCTCGCCCCTTCGCTTCCTCTCCACCGTGCTTCGCGGGGTTGGCGGTCACTGCAAGGCTCTGTGACAGTTGTGTGACAAAACCGCCGGCTGGCGGGCACGGTTGGCCGCCCGGCGGTCCGCCGAGCATGATTCCGGCATGACCGCCGTACTGGTGATCGAGGACGACGACCGCATCCGGCTCGCGCTGCTGCTCGCACTCGAGGACGAGGGCTACGACGCCCTCGGCGCGGCCACTGCCGAGGAGGGCCTGCGCGCCCAACGTCACCACCCGGCCGACTACGTGCTCGTCGACCTGATGCTGCCCGGTCTCGACGGCTTCGAGTGCATCCGGCAGCTGCGCCGTGACGACGACGTCCCGATCGTGGTGGTCAGCGCCCGCGACGGCACCGACGACATCGTCGCCGCCCTCGAAGCCGGCGCCGACGACTACGTGGTCAAACCCGTGGCCATCAGGGAGCTGACGGCCCGCCTGCGGGCTCTGCGCCGCCGTGCCCGGCCGGTGGTCACGACCACGGCGCCGGAGCCCGTGCCGGCGGTCGCCTTTGGGGAGTTGGAGATCAGTCCGGAGGCGGGGGAGGTGCGCCGCGCCGGCCAACAGGTCACTGTCACCCGCACCGAGTTCCGGCTGCTCTGTGAGCTGGCCGAGCACGCCGGTCGGGTGCTGTCCCGTCAGCAGTTGCTGCAACGGGTCTGGGGCTACGACAGCGGCGACGAACGGCTCGTCGACGTGCACGTCGGCCGCCTGCGGCAGAAGATCGAGCCGGACCCGGCGAATCCCCGGCACCTGGTCACCCTGCGGGGCCTGGGCTACAAGCTGCAACGATGAGACGCCTCGGACTGCGCACCCGGGTGACCGCCGCGTTCGCCGTCGGCGCGCTTCTGCTCTCGGCGTCGATGGCCCTGATCTCCTACGAGTTGACCCGCCGGTCCCTGCTCGACGACCGCGAACGCATCGCCCTGCGGGCCGCCTACTTCGACGCCGCCGTGGTGCACGCCGGCCTCGACACCGACACCCCGGACGTGGTGGAGGTGCTCCGGTCGTTGGACACCGGCGGAAGCCGTCGACCGGTGCTGCACCTCAACGGCGAGTGGTACGCCCGCGCCGCCGATCCCGGCACCACGGCCGCCATCCCCGACGAACTGCTCCGGGTCGTCTCCGCCGGGGAGCCGGCCGTGCAGCGTGTCCGTGTCGACGGGCAACCGGCTCTGGTGGTCGGTGTGCCGCTGTCCGCGTCCGCGACGTACTTCGAGGTCAACTCGCTGCGCGAGCTGGAGCAGACGTTCCGGGTGCTGGCCCTCGCGCTGACCAGCGTCGCGGTGCTGGTCGCCGGAGCCGGCGCCACCCTCGCCTGGTACGCCACCCGGCACGGGTTACGGCCGCTGACAGCGGTCGCCGACGCGGCCGAGAAGATCGCCGCCGGTGACTTCACCGCCCGGCTCGACCCGGCCACCGACAGTGACCTCACCCGCCTCTCCTCGTCGTTCAACCAGATGGTCGACCGTCTCGCCCTGCGCATCGAACGGGACCGCCGGTTCGCCGCCGACGTCAGCCACGAACTGCGCTCCCCGTTGCAGACCCTCGCCGCGGCGGCCAGCGTCCTGGCCCGCCGTCGGGAACACCAGGACGAACGGACGGCCACCGCTGCCGGGCTCGTCGCCGACGAGATCGACCGTTTCCAACGGCTCGTCAACGACCTGATCGACCTGGCCCGCAGTGACCAGCCGGCTCATCGTGCCCCGGTGGACGTGGTGGAGCTTGCCCGGGAGACCTGCGACGCGTACGACCTGCCGGGCGCCCTCGTCCGCCTGGCACCGGACGTGCCCCCGACGTGGCAGGTCGAGCGGCGGCGGATCGCCCAGATCCTGGCGAACCTGCTCGACAACGCCGTCACCTACGGTGGTGGCCCGGTTGCTGTTCACCTGGGCCGGGACGGGGGCAGCGGCGTCATCGAGGTCGACGACGACGGTCCGGGCGTTCCCGTCGAGGACCGCGAGGCGATCTTCGACCGGTTCGTCCGCGGGCGAGCCGCCCACACCCGTGGCGCCGGCGACGGCACCGGCCTGGGGCTGGCGTTGGTAGCCCAGCACGCCGCCGCGCACGCGGGGCAGGTGACCGTCGCCGACCGTCCGGGCGGGGGCGCCTGTTTCCGGGTCACCCTGCCGGAGAGCCTGTCGTGAGGCGCCGCCGTCTCGCCCCGTTGGCCCTCGCCGTGTTGCTGGCCGGATGCGGCATCCCCACCGACGACACCCCGCGCACGGTGCCGCCCCCACGAGGGCCGCTGAGCAGCGCCGCTCCCGCCGACACCACAGCACCAGCCGGCAGCGCCGCCGAGACGCTCTGCCTGGTCCGGGACAACCGGATCGTCCCCGTGGTCCGGCGGGTCGACAGTGCACCCAGCCTTGCGGACCAGTTGCGGCACCTGCTCGCCGGGCCCAGCGGGGCCGAACGGGACGGCGATCTGACCAGCGCGTTGCCGGGGGCGGTCAACGCCGCCCGCGCGACGGTGACAGGGACGCAGGCCCTCGTCGCGGTGGACGAACCCGCAGAGGTGGGCGGTCGCAGCGACGAGGTCCTCGCCTTCGGGCAGATCGTCTGCACTCTCACCAGCCGCGAGGACATCTCCACAGTGGCCTTCCTGCGCGACGGCAGGGCTCTCGGCGTGCCCCGGGCCGACGGTTCCCTGTCCAGCAGACCGCTCACCCGCGACGACTACGCCCCCCTCATCAGCGAAAGCTGAGCGCGCGCCACCGCGAGCACGGGCCACCCCGATGTCGACTGTGGGGGTCTCGGGGTTGCTCGGTGGAAGACCTGAGACGGAAGCCAGGGCGACCCGAGGGAACCTCCCGGAGGTTTGCTGGCGTCGGCAGCCACATGCTGGCTGGCATGAAACGCGCTGCGCTCTACGTGATCGCCGGCCCGGTCGGCCTCGGCGCCTACGGCCTGGTCCGGCTGTGGGCACGATCCGACGGGGTGTACGGCCCCGGGCTCGACTGGCAGGCCGCCCACCTGGTCGCCCTCGCCGGCTTGGTGTGCTTCGTCCCGGGTGTGCTCGCGCTGTCCCGCCTGCTGCCCCACAGTCCGGGGCGCACCGGGGTGGTGGCCTTCACGTTGGTCGGGCTCGCCGCGACGATGGTGCAGTTCGGCGCGGACATCGTCGAGGGGCTGCTGGCCGAGGACCGGGCGGAGATGTCGAGGCTCGGCGCGGAATTCAAGGACATCCCCGGCGTGGAGGTGGCCTTCTACGACGTCGTACCCCAGTTCTTCTTCGTCGGCCTGCTCGTGCTCACGGGCATGCTCGCCGCCCGACGGCGGCTGGCGTGGTGGAGTGTGCCGCTGCTCCTCGCCGGCATCGTCCTGCCGGTGGTCACCCTCGATCTGCTTCCGATCGGTGGCCTGTGCATGGCGCTGGCGTTGGCCCCGGCGCTGCCGCTGGTGCGACAGCACTGTGAGCGTGCCGAGTCGCCCGTCGCCGTTCACTGAGGACGAAGGGTGGCGCTGGCCCTCATCGGACCAGCGCCACCCTTCGAGCCGCTACTTCAGGGCGAGGGTGCGCGCGTCAGCGGCGATGATGCTGGCGATCTCCGCCGGCACCAGCTTGCCGGCCTGCCGGTCGGCGTAGGTGGCCAGTTCGGCGTACTGGGCGTGGGCCAGCTTGGTGGTCATCGCCGTGACGGCGGCCGGGTCCGCGCCCGAGGTGAGGATCAGGTAGCCGAGGCCGGCCTGGCTCACCGTCACTGTGAAGGTGCTGGTCGCGGTGGCGGTGCCCTCGGGCCCGGTGGCCTCGGTGGTGATGGTGTGCCGGCCGGCGGTCAGCTTGGCCAGGTCGAGCTTGCGCCCGGCGGCCGACTTCTTACCGTCCAGCGTCACGGTGACGGTGTCCGCGTTGGTCGCGGCGACCGCGATCACCGGGGACTGCGCCCGGTCCAGCCGCGCCCCGTTGGTCGGCGAGGTGATCTGCACGGTCGGGTCGGCGGAGGCCCGCTGGACGAACCCCGAGTTCCAGCCGACCAGCTCCGCCGCGCGGTTGGTGATGATCGCGTCGGTGCCGATCCGCTCCAACCGCTGCCACAGGCCGGCGGAGTCCATCGTCCAGGCCATCACGGCGACCCCGGCGGCGTGCAGTGGGGCGAGCACCTCCGGCTTGGCCAACAGCGCGTTGCCGTCCGGGTTGTACGCGGTCAGGTGCAGCTCCTTCGCGATCGCCACCGGGTCGGCGTCCAGTGTGCTGCGGAGCAGGCCGAGCGGCAGCTCGGGGGCGATCTCGTAGGTGTACTTCAGGGCGTCGACCTCGAAGCTCTGGATGAAGACCCGGCCCATCATCTGCTCGTCCCGGATCACCTGGATGATCGTGGCGACCTCGTCGCGGGTGTGCTTACCCTTGATCTCCACGAGCAGGTTGCCACCGCGCGTCCGCAGGTCGGCGAGCTGCTCCGCGAGGGTGGGCACCCGCTCGCCGACGTACTGCGGGCCGAACCAGGAGCCGGCGTCGAGGGCCTTGATCTGCGCGGCGGTCAGGTCCCGGATGTTGCCGGTGCCGTCGGTGGTCCGGTCGACGGTGCCGTCGTGCAGGATGAACGGGACGCCGTCCTTGCTCGGCTGGACGTCGTTCTCGATCCAGTCGGCGCCGCCCTTGCGGGCGATCTCCTGGGCGACGAGGGTGTTCTCCGGTGCGGCGGCGGACGCGCCCCGGTGGGCGATCACTGTGAACGGGCTGCCCTCGGGGCGGAGGTAGCCGTTCGGTGCCAGCTCGGTGACTGTGACGTCGTCGTACGACACTGTCGCGCCGTTGACGAAGAGCCCCTGGACGCCGTCGGCGGAACGCTGGAGGCTGCTGGTCCGCATCGCCTCCCGCCCGTCGAAGATCCAGCGGGCCTGGTTGCCGTGCACCTCGACGGCGACGCGCACGTCCCGCCCGGTGCCGGCGGCGGACGGGGCGGAGGCGGTGTTCGTCACGACCCACGCGTTGGCAGGGGTCCGCTGGGCGAATTCGAGCCCGTTGGCGGCGGTGGTGCCGCTGCGCATGGTGGCGATCCACCAGGGGGTCGCGCCACTGGCGGGAACGTCGATGCCGAGCGAGGCCCAGCGGGTGGCGGCCGAGACCGACTCGAAGCGCATTGTCGCCTCGAGGCGGAAGTCGTTCAGGTGCCGACCAAAGGTGATCTTGTTGTTCTCGCTGGAGCTGACGGAGGTTCCGTACAGTCGGCCGTTCTCGACCTTCCAGGTGCCGTCGACAGCGTGCCAACCGGCGGGCAGTGACCCGGCCGAGAAGTTCTCCGAGACGACGACGCTGCCCGGCTCGGCGGTGGCGGGCGACGAGGTCGCGACGGCGACCGCGACGGCAGCGCCGGTGAGGGCGAGAGCGGCGACGGAGGCGGCGGCCCGGGTTCGCAGGGCGCCGAGGCGCGACCCGGCGCGGCGAGGCGACGGTGATGTCTGTAGGACAGTCATGGCCGGAACGGTACGAAGCGCGCCCGAACTGATGATCAATCAGGCATGGCGGCCTCCGGAACGCCTGGTGTACCGCGCCCGATCGGGGCGTCCCGGACTGGTCAGTCCGACAGGCCGGAGCAGGCGACCCCGTCGATCGTGCACGCCTTGGGGGCGGAACCGGTCAACGATCCATTGACCCGGAACGTCACACGGACCGAGGCGTTGCCGGGCACCTGGCCGGTGTTCGGGTCCGGCACGAATGTCCACACCGCACCGTCCCGGCTGGCCTGCGCCCCCTCGACCCCGCTGACCCCCAGCGACTCCCGGGGCAGGGTGACGACAAGCGTCCACCCGGGTGCCGGGACCGAGCCGGGATTGCTGATCGTCACTGTCGCGCCGTAGCTGAGCAGGGCGTTGTCAGTGATGGCGAAGTCCGCGCCCAGGGCCGCCGGGGTGGGTTCGGCTGTCGCACCGGTCGGCGTAGATCGGGTCGACGACGCGACGGCCGGTGGCACCGAGGAGGCCGAGGCGGACGGTGAAGCGGTCACCGCCGGGCTGGTGAGCGCCGGTCGCGCCTGTGCTCGGGGAGTGGCGGACGGTGACGCGCCCACCTGCTCGACCGACGGCGGCGGGTCGAGGGTCACCGGCGTCAACTTCTCCGGCGTACGCAGCACCCCGACGATTGACACGACTGTCGCGATCAGCACCCCGAGCGCCGCGACGACGGCCACCCAGGTGGCCCGCGAGACGTCCTCCCGACCGGTGAGCACCCGCCGCGCGGCCGTGACGAGGGCCACGACCCGATCCAGCAGGATGATCGCCACGGTACGGCGTGGCTGGGGTGGTGTTGCCGGCACTGCCAGTTTCTCCTTCAGTTCGTCGCCGGGTGCGTGCCCACGATCCGTCCGGGTCGCGGGTGGCACCTGCCCGGTCACAGCCCGCGAAGCCCGACGAGTATCGCCTCGAGCAGATCCTCGGTCGGCAGCTCCGACAGCATCGGCGGTTCGTGCGTCTCGATCAGCCCGGCCGCGAGCAGGTCACCGAGCAGCACCCGGACCGTCCCCAGCGGAAGATCCAACTCGGCCCCCACCTCGGCCACCGACACTGGATGGTGACACAGCTCGACGATCCGCGCCTGTTCGGGGAAGAGCGGTGTGGGAGGCGTGACTCCCCTCCGGGCGACGACCAGGGAGATCAGGTCGAACTGGCCGCGTGCGGGCGCGGTGCGCCCCCCGGTCATCGTGTAGGGCCGGGCGACCGGGCCCGCGTCATCGTCGTACCATGCCTCGTCAGTGGTGCCGCTGGTGTGCACCAGTGTCCCCGATCGTCACCGAGGAGGCCGGGCCCAGCGTGATCGGCAGGTGCTGCTCGGCCTGCCCCACGAAGAGCGCCACCTCGTACGCCATGTCACCGACCTCGACGTCGTCACCGGCGATCCGCACGGTGAGGATGGTCCCGTTCGGGATGGTGGCGATGAACAGGAACGCTCGCGACATCTGCACCACTACCTGGCGCAGCCGACCCGCGTCACAGGTCCGGGTGGCGGCCAGCCCCAGCGCGATCAGTCCGGCGACCACGCCGGAGATCTGCTCGGCCAGCTTTGCCCCCACCCGCCGCGAGCCACCGAGCGGCAACCCGTCCGGTGAGAGCACCACGGCGAACTCCGCGCCGTGCACCCGGTCGACAAGGTCGTTCAGGGCGTCGGTCAGGCCGTCCTCGGTGACCACTGCAGACGTCATTGTTGTCTCCTTGCTGTTCTGGCAACTGGCAACTCAACAGTGTCGAGGCTGGTCCTGCCGTTTTCCGGGCCGGTCGGCCCGGGGTGGCGGACCCGCGTCGGCAGCGCGCCGTTGCCGCTGGGGTCGGTGCCGGTCTGGGCCGGTGGGTACGGGGTGTCGGGTGGTGCGTCTGCCGGTGTGCGGCCGGTGTCGGTGACCGTGATCAGCCGGGAGGGTAGGAGCACGACGGCGGCGGTCCCACCGCGCCGGCTGGGGCGCAGCGAGACGTGGGCGCCGCAGCGCTCGGCCAGAACGGCGGCGGCGTACCAGCCGGCGAGGCCCACCGGTGGGCCGTCCGGTGGCGGGTTGCCGAGCAGGTGGTTCGCCTCGACCAGCGCGGCGGCGTCCAGCCCCGGCCCGTCGTCGACGACGAGGACGGCACACCCCTGCGATCGCTGTTCGCCGCTGACCCGGACGGTGGTCTCCGCCCCGGAGAAGGCCAGAGCGTTCTCGATCAGCTCCGCCAACAGGTGGATGACGTCCGTGACGGCCGGCCCCGCGAGCGACCACGGCCAGTGCGGCGCGATCAGGACCCGGTGGTAGTCCGGCACCTCGGCGACAGCGCCGCGCGCCACGTCGAGCAGTGGCACCGGGCGTCGCCAGCGGCGGGCGGGTGTCGCGCCGGCCAGGGTGATCAGTTTCTCCACGTTGCGTCGGACCCGGGTGGTGAGGTGGTCGAGTTGGAACAGCTCGCCGGTCTCCTCGGTGGACCGTTCCCGACGTTGCATCCCGTCCAGCAGGCTGAGCTGGTCGCGCAGCAGGACCTGGTTGCGTCGGGTCAGCCCCAGGAACAGCTCCCGCTCGGCGTCACCCCCCGGCGTCGCCGGATCCTGGGCCGGGGCCGGCGTGTCCGGCACCGGAGCCTGAGCCGGAGGGTCGGCATCGATCCTGGTCAGCTCGTCGGTCAGGCGTCGGACGGTGCCCGCCCAACTCAGCAGGAGCACCAGCACGACGATGAGGCCGAGCCCCACGACGGCCCCGGTACGCGCGATGAGCACTGCGGCACCGGGGGTGGCCCGCTCGACGCTGCTGCGGGCGGTGTTCGTCACCAGTGCCTGCAGCCCGCCGAGGGCGGCATCCGCCGCGCCCCGCCAGTCCTGGACGGTGAGACCGGCCAGGGTGTTGGCGGTGCCGACCTGGAGCAGCAGCCGGTCCTCCAGGGCGAGCAGAGCCGCGAACTCGGGGCGGGCCGCGAGGCGCTGATGCTCGGCCTGGCCGTCGGGCGGAAGCCCGGCCGCGGCCTCGGTGCGCGCGTACCGCTGGATGCTGACCAGTGCGGTCAGCCGGCGCCTTTCGTCGGCGCCGAGTCGTGCGGCGGTCAGGGCCGCGCTGACGACTGTGTCCTCCCGGGCGAGCAACTCCCGGGCGCGGGCCAGCGCGATCACCGCGCGGGTGTCGGCGGCCAACCCGCTCTCGTACGCGCCCCACTCCGGGCCGTACACCCGGAAGGCGACGTCGATGACCTCGTCGTACCCGTCGACTGCCGTGCCCTGGTCGAGCCGGCCGGTGTCCACCTGGGATCGGGTCGTGCCCAGGCCGTCGAGCCGTCGGACCAGCTCGTCGGCCCGGTCGCGGACGGTGCCGGCGCTGAGCAACCGGAGGTCGCGGCCCTCTGTGAACTCGCGGATCTCGGCGGCGGCCCGGTCGGTGCCTTCGCGGGCCCCGACCAGCGCGGGCGTCGTCTGCCCCGCCCCGGCGATCGTCTCGGCGGTGATCCGGCGTTCCGTCTGCAGGCTCAGAATCAGGCGGTCGATGGGCTGGCCCAGCGTGTCCGCCAGCGCCCGGACGCGCAGCAGGTCGACGGCGTCCTGGCTGGACACGTAGGCCGCGTACGACCAGAGCGTGACCAGCACGGCGGCCAGTACGGCCAGCCTGGTCCGGATCAGCCGAACGTCGTTACGGGTCATCGGGTCGCCCGCTGCGGCCACGGTTGCCCGGCCGTGTCGCTGGCCCGGTCGGCGACGAGGGTGCGCAGCAGCGCCAGCAGTTCGGTGCGGTTGGCGCAGTTGAGCCGGTTGCGCATCCGCGCCACGTGGTGTTCGACGGTCTTGGCCGAGATGAAGAGCCGATCGCCGATCTCGCGGTAGGTCAATCCGGCCAGCACCAGCTCGGCGACCTCGTACTCGCGGTCGCTGAGACCATGCTGCGTCGGGCCGGCGACCCGTGCCGTGCTCGCACCGGTCGTCGGTGTCTGCTCGCTCTGCCCACCGGAGGGCCGCCCCTGCAACGCTCGGGCGCACTCCAGCAGGGTGGTCATCGCCCGTCGGTCCGCGGTGCGGATGGCGGCCTGCCCGGCGAGGCGGGCGCCGTCCCAGCACAACCCGGTGTCGTGCAGCCCTCGGGCGGCGGCCTCCACCCGCGTCGGGTCGACGACCCCCCGGAGCACCTCCACCCAGCTCTCCGCGGCGGCGGCGACCACTGCCGCGTACCTGCTGTGGCCGGCGGCGGCGAGCAACGCGGCGACGTGTTCGTCGGCGATCGTCGGCTCGCCGGTCAGGATGGCGGCGTGCAGCCCGCTCCAGTGCAGCGGCACACTCCACAGTGGCGGGTCGTCGAGGCGGTCGAGCAGCGCACGCCCCTGGTGCAGGTACGGCTCCAGCCGGGCCAGGTCACCCAGCCGCGCGCCCGCGATGGCCAGCTCACCCAACGGCAGCAGTGTGAACAGGTCGACGGGGTGCCGCACCACGGCCTCCAGCGCCTGCCCCCAACCCCGCTTGAGCGCCCCGAGGTCGCTGTTGCGCCGGCCGACGCCCATCCGGATCGCGGCGGCGAAGAGCTGGTCGCGTGACTCCAGTGGTCGCCCGTCGAGCGTCACTGTGGCGAGCCGCTCACCGGCGGCGTGGATCTCGCCACGGACCATCAGGATCCAGGCTTGCAACAGCCGGTGGCGGCGGGCCATCAGCGGGCCACCGACACCGGCGCCCAGGGCACGGTGCAGCACCCGCTCGGCGATGTCCAGCTCACCGCAGTGCACGGCCGTCAACGCGGCGAGGGCAGCCGGGCTGTCCGGCAGCAGCGCCGCCCGGCCGTCCGGCTCCAGCAGCGCGGCGGCCTGCACGAGCGCGGACAGCGCGGCGGTCGGCGGGCCGGTCACGCTCTCCCGTACACCGTTGGCCATCAGTCGGGCGGCGCTGGCGTGCAGGGTCGGGGGTTCACCCGCCGGATCACCCGCCGGTGACTCGCTGCGGGCGGCCGGGTCACCGGTGGCCAGCCCGCCGACGATGGCGAACGCCGCCGCCGAGGCGGTGCCCGACCACCGGAACAACTCGACGCTGCGACCGACATGACCACGGTGGGCCAGGGCGGTGGCGGCGACCACTGCCGCCTCGGAGCGCTCCGGGGGAGCGGCAGTGGCCAGGAGTCGGTCCGCCAGCCGAAGCGCGTCGTCGAGGTCACCGGCGAGCGCGGCGGCGAGCGCCTGCCGCGCGTTGGGTGGCTGCCCGGCCGCCGTGGCCGCCGCGAACAGTTCCGCGGCGAACGCCGGCTCGTCGGCCAGCGCCTCGTCCGCCGCGGCGGCCAGTGTCGCGGCCGGGCAGTCGCCGAGCGCGCCGACCGCGAGCAGCGAGCGGACCAGCGGCAGCACCGCGCCACCCCGAGCGAGCTGCAACTCGGTGAGCCGCCGCCAGACCGCTGTCCGCTCGGTGCTGGGGCTGAGCGTCGCGACGGCCCGCCGGACGATCGGTGCGAGCCGGCCGTCCGCGCCGAGCAGCCCGGCCGCCCGGGTCGTGGCGATCAGTTCGTCCACTCCCGCCGGGTCCCGGCCCAGCAGCGCACCGAGCATGCTCACCGGCAGCGCCCCGCCGGCCGCGAGAGCGAGCAGCAGCCGTCGTACCGCGGCGGGCTGGACGTCCAGGTCCGGCCCGAACTCGAGGATGACGGACCGGGGTGGGTCCACGGTGCCGGTCCGGGTCTCCGCGCCGACCAGGCCGTGGGCCAGCCGTTCCACGTCCCGGGGTACGCCGGCTGTCTGCGTGTGGACGAAGTCGACCAGGTCGGCGGCGCGGCCCAGCTCGGGTGTGGCGGCGAGATAGGCGGCGGTCTGCTCCCGGGTGAACGGCGTGAGCAGCACTGCCTGCCCGTCGCGCCGCAGGGCGTCGACCAGCTCACTGAACGCCGCTGACCGGGGCCACGGGCGGTGGGCGACCACCAACCGATGTCGCCGGCCGGCGGCCAGACGCAGCAGCGCCTCGGTCCGTGCGTCGTCGAGCAGGTGCGCGTCGTCGACGAGCACCACGGTGTCGGGGTCGACCGGCTCGTCCGGCTCCGGGGCGGTCGTGCGGACGGCGATCCCGGCGCGGTGGTGAATGCGCTCCAGCTCGGCGAGGAGCGCTGTCTTTCCGTGACCGGCCGGGCCGGCGACGCCGACGGCGAGCGGGCCGGTCGGGTCCTGCGCGACAGTGTCCAGCAGCGCCTGCAACCCCTTGTCCACTGTCAACCCTGGTGCGGCGAGGTCATTCATGATCATCGGGCTTATCCTTCGCGTCCTCGGGCGCGGGCCAGCGCCAGGCGGGACGGCTTCGGCAGTTCCAGTGGGAGGACCCGGACCGGGGGCCGCGGTGGCGGATCGCCCGGAACGGTGTGATGAGGGCGGCGTGGTGCCGGGAGGGTGGACCGCCCGGCGCCGCTGACCGCTGCCGGAACGCGGTTCGGCGGCGGCTGGCGAGGGCGTGGTGACACCACCTGACAGGCGGCCATCGCCGCCCCGGTGGCTGCGGTCAACTGGGCGTCCGGCTCCACCTCGACGGGCACCGGGAGGGCCGCGCCGATCAGCTCGGTCACGAGCGGGACCCGGGTGGAGCCGCCGGCCAGCAGGACGCCGTCGAGCTGTGCCGGAGTCAGGTCGGCACTGCGCACGGCCCGGAGCAGGAGGTCGACGGTGGCCTGTACCGTCGGGCGGATCATGGCCTCGAACTGTGCCCGGGTCACCGGCACCCGCGCCGGGCCGCTCGGCAGGGTCAGCACCACGTCGGCAGTGAGGTCGACGGTCAGTACCCGCTTGACCCGGTCACACTCCGCGCGCAGCCCCCGCAGAGCAGCCTGGGCCCCGCGACGCCCGGTGGCGGCCAACTCCCGGGCCAGCACGGTACGAGCATGCTCGGCGAGCGCCTCGTCGAAGTCGGCGCCGCCGATCGAGTCGAGACCCTGCGGGGTGCCGAACGTCTCGTACGTGCCGCGCGGGGTGCGGCGCACCAGCGCCGCCTCGAAACTGTTGCCCCCGAGGGCGTAGACCACTGCGGTGCTGCCCGCGAACCCGCGAGCGGCGTGGCTCTCGGCGACGGTGACCGTGCGGGGCAACAACGTCACGTGCCGTAGGCCGAGGTCCGACAGGGCCCGGTGCAGCACCTCCCGCCGGTAGGGGCGCCACCCCGCCGGGTGGCTGAGCACTATCGCTTCGGCCGCCCCGCCCTCCAGGGCGTGGACCCGCTCCACCACCCACGCCGCCAGTTCGGCGGTCAGCGTCTGCGGCGCGCACGGCTCGCCGCCGAGCAGCACCGGCACGTCGTCGCCGATCCGGTGGACGAAGTCCCGGGTGGTGCGGCTGCCGTCGTCGGTCGCGGGCTCGCCGACGCGCAGCGAACCGTCCTCGGCCAGGCACAGCACCGACGGCATGAGAGGTGAGCCGGCGCTCAGCGGGACGGCCTCGGGCCGGGTCCAGGTCGCGCCGCGTCGTCGTGCGACGGCGGCGGCCGTGTTGCTGCTTCCGATGTCTATCCCCAGGACGTACGGCATCGTCTCTGTCTCTCCCCGTGAGTCGGCCGGTCGGTGGCGATGGCGTCGGCTGACCGACGACCCACCCCCGGCGAACCCCGCGGGCTCCTACGTTCGTACCAGAGATCAGTCCCTGGTCGGGACCCTAATCTCGCCGGGACGGTTTCCCCCTGTCCCCCTAACGTACGAGGTGGCGGAGCCCCTAGTTCAACCGGCCCGGATGCGGGTTCAGCCCCGATGCCCGGGGGCGGGCCCCGGCAATAGCGTCGTCACCGTCGACGTACGACACCCCGCCAATGTCATATCCGAGGAGAACCGGCACATGGACTCGCAGCAGACGCTCCACGACTTCGTGCTCGACCTACTGACGAACCCGGACGCGCGGTCGGCCTTCGACCTCGACCCCGAGGGTGCGTTGCGGGGCGCCGGGCTCACCGACATCACCGCTGCGGACGTGCAGGACGTCGTACCGCTGGTCGTCGACTACGCGCCGGGTGCGGGCCTCGCGCCGTTGGCCTCGCCGGTCGGGCAGCTCGGGCTGGACCCGCTTCTCACCGACACCACCGACGTGGTGGGTCAGTTGCAGAGCGTGGCGCAGCAGATCAGCGTCACCAGCTCGCCCAGTGGCGTGGACGTCAAGGCCGGCGTGCTCGGCGCCATCGCTGTCGACCCGTCGACCGCCGCCGCCGGGGTCACCGTGCTGCCGGGCATCGGTCTGGGTGTCGGTCCGTACGGCCTCGACACCGACCTGGCCGGTGTCTCCGACGTGGCGCACACCCTCGACGCCGACGTGGTGCAGCCGGTGGACGCGATCGCGGACCCGGTGCTCGGGGACGTCACCGGCACCGTCGGCGACCCGAGTGGTCTGCTCGGCGTCACTGACTCGAATCTGATCGGCGGCGACCTGACCGGTGGTGCCCTCTCCGGCACCCACGGTCAGCTCGGCGGGGTCGTCAGCTCCCTCGGTGTCGACGACACCCTCGGCGGGCTGGGCCTCGGGCACGGCGACGGTCTCGTCGGCGGCGTGGTCCCGCCGCTCGACGTGCCGTCGACGGTGGGTGGCGTGACGCACCAGGTGGACAGCCTCCTCCCCGGTGTCACCGACACTGTCGGTGACGTGACCGGTGGGGTCACCGATGGTGTGCTCGGCGGCGACTCGCACGCCTCGTCCGATCACGGGCTGCTGGGTATCACCGGCGGTCTGCTCTGATCCGGATCTCCGGTCGGAGCGGAGGGCCGGATCGCCTCGGGCGATCCGGCCCTTCCCGGTTCCACATCCGGTCCCTCTTGCTAATTAAGCCGAAATCCGCACACTTGGTGCGGTGATGGCCGGGATCTGGTTGGACGTGCTGGACGAGATCGCCCGCACGTGCACTGCACACGGTCGCGGTGACCTGCTTCAGACGGTGCGGCAGAAGCGCGCGCAACTGCTGGACCCGACACTGCGTGTCCTGGTCATCGGCGAGCCGAACCAGGGCAAGAGTCAGCTGATCAACGCGATCATCAACGCTCCGGCCTGCCCGGTCGGCGACGGCCGGACGACAGTCCTGCCGACAGTGGTGCGGCATGCCGAGGCCCCCACCGCGGCGGTGGCGCAGGCACCGCCACCAGCCCCGGGGCACCCCACCGGCACCCCCGACGCGTTGGCCGTCGAGCGGACCCCGGTGGCGCTCAACCAGGTCGCGGCGAGCGTTGCCGGCCTGGTCGGCCGTCGGCCGGGCGGCGGCCCGGCGTACGTCGAGATCGGACTTCCCCGTGCCCTGCTCGGTGCCGGGCTGGTGCTGGTGGACACTCCCGGCACCGACGAGGTCGCCGGCATCGGTGCCGCCGCTTCGATCGCCGCGCCCGCCCGCGCGGACGCCGTGCTGCTGGTCTCCGACTCCACTCGGGAGTTGTCGGTCGCCGAGCTGAACATGCTGCTGCACATCGCGCGTTCGCATCCGAACGTGGTGGTGGTGCAGAGCAAGACCGATCTGGTGGCGGACTGGCGTACGGTCGCCGAGCGCAACCGGCAGCACCTTGCCGAGGCCGGGGTTCCGGCGACGCTGATCCCGGTCTCGGCGGCGCTGCGACTGCGCGCGGCAGCGGCCGACGACCGTGGGCTCAACGCGGAGTCGGGTTTTCCCGCGCTGATCGCCCGCCTGCAACGTGATCTGGCCGGCAAGGCCGACCACCTGGCGCGGGCGGCAGTGCAGACGGTGGCCCGGACGGTGGTGGAGCAGTTGGCCGCGCCGCTGCGCGCCGAGTTGGCGACCCAGGAGGTCGAGGAGCAGTCCGGGCCGATCTCCCGCCTGCACGCGGCGCAGCGCGAGGTCGACGAGCTGCGCCGGTGCTCCACCCGTTGGCAGAACACGTTGACCGACGAGATCACCGACCTGCTCGCCGACCTCGAGTACGACCTGCGTGACCGGACCCGACAGATTCTGCGCGCGGTGGACGAGGCGTTCGACACCGCCGACCCGTTGGTCGCCTGGGACACCTTCCAGGACTGGCTGGAGCGGAGCCTGGTGGAGGCGGCGGAGGCGAACCACGAGTGGCTGATCCAGCGCTGTGACTGGATCGCCCGGCGGGTGGCCGCCAACTTCGACCGGTACGGATACGACGTGTTGCCGCCCTGGTCGATGACGATGCCGGACGACATCGGCGAGCGGATGCCCGAGCTGCAACGGCCGACGATCGACCGGTTCACCACCGGTCAGAAGCTCTTCACCGGCATGAAGGGCTCGTACGGCGGCATGCTGATGTTCGGTCTGGCGACCACCCTGGCCGGCATGCCGATGATCAATCCGGTCTCGGTCGGCATCGGGGCGCTCTTCGGCGGCAAGAGCATCCGGGACGAGAGCAAACAGTTGCTCCGCCGCCGGCAGGCGACGGTCAAGACGGCCATCCAGCGGCATGTCGACGACTTCTTCGTCCGGATCATCCGAGACTGCCGCGACGCCGCTCGGCAGGTGCAGCGGATGCTGCGGGACCACTTCACGGGGCTGACCGAGGAGCTTCAGGAGGCCATCGTGCAGTCGTTCCGCAGCGCGAAGCAGGAGGCCGACACCGACGCGTCGGTGCGCGAACAGCGGCAGCGCGAGATCCGGTTGAAGATGACCCGGTTGGCGGCGGTGTACGAGCAGGCTCAGCAGTTGACCGGCGCCCGCTCCGCCCCGCTGCTGCTGGAGCCGCAGGCATGACGGTGGGAGTGCGCCTGGACGAGGCCGCGTGGGGGTTGCTGCACCAGGCCATCGAGCTGTACCAGGACAATCCCCGGGCCGTCGCTGAGCTTCGGCGACAGGTGGCCCGGTTGGAGCAGCCGCTGCGTATCGCCATCGTCGGCCCGTGGCGGTCGGGCAAGTCGACTGTGCTCAACGCGTTGATGGGCGAGGAGGTCGCGCCGGTCGAGCGGGCGGACGGGGCCTTCACCTGGTACGAGGACGGGGCCGCGCCGCGTGCCACCGCCTACCCGGTCGGGCAGCCACCGCAGGAGTTGGCGGTGGTGAAGTCGGCGACCGGGCTACGGGTGGATCTGGGCTGGGGCGCGGGGGAGGTGCGCGACATCGTGGTGCGGTGGCCGACGCGGGCGCTGCGGCAGATCACGCTGATCGACACCCCGGCGGTCACCGGCGGCGCCGAGCAGGGCCGGGCGCCGGTGTTGGACCGGGTGCTGCGCGACGCGGACGCGGTGTTGTACCTGACCCGTGACGGTCGCGACAGTGACCTGCGGGTGCTGGAGTCCGCACGGGACAGTGCCGTCGGACAGTCCGCCCCGGTCAACGTGATCATGGTGTTGTCCCGCGCGGACGAGACCGGCGGCGGCCGGATCGACGGTCTGCTCACGGCCCGCCAGCTCGCCCGCCGGCACCACCGCGACCCGAGGGTGAACGCGCTCAGCGTCAACGTCGTGGCGTGCAGCGGCATGATCGGCCTGGCCGGCCGGATGCTCGGTGAGTCCGACTTCGCCGCGCTCGCGACTCTGGCTCAGGTGCCCCGGGCGGAGCTGGACATCCACCTCATCTCCGCCGACCGCTTTCTCCGTGGCGAGCTGCCGGTACGGCTGGACACCGAGCTGCGCGCCGCGCTGCTGGGCCGGTTCGGGGTCTTCGGTGTCCGGCTGGCGGCCACGCTGGTGCGCAGCGGGTTCGACAGTCGGGTGAAGCTCTCCGCGGAGTTGATTCGGCGCAGCGGTCTCACCGAGCTACGTGAGTCGGTGACGCGGTGTTTCATCGATCGCCGCGACGCCCTCAAGGCGCGGTCGGCGCTGGCCGCCGTGGAAGCGCTGCTGCGGGCCGAGCCCACCCGGGGCTCCGCCGAGCTGGTCGGCGCTGTGGAGCAGATCCTCGCCGGCGCGCACGAGTTTCGGGAGTTGCGCCTGCTGGTGGCGCTGCGGAACACCCGGCTGGGGTTCGACGCGGAGCTGGCCGCCGAGGCGCAACGGCTGGTTGGCGGCGACGGGGTGGGCCTCGCGGCTCGGCTCGGTGTCGAGCACGAGGCCGACGTACGGCAGCTCTGGGAGGTCGCCTCCGACGCGCAGTGGCGATGGCGTGACCGGGCGGAGGATCCGCTGCTCCCGCTGGCGCAGCGGCGCGGCGCTCAGGTCGTGGTCCGCAGTTGCGAGGGGATGATCGCCGAGCTGGCCGCGGGCGGCCGCTGAGCGTCCGATCGCCCGTTTCGCGGCCATCTTTCGAGGTGGGGGCACCCGGCATTGGCCAAAACCGAAAGTGTTGGTTAGCCTAACCTAACTTTCGGGCCGGATGGCTCGCTTCTCTTCGAAAGATCGGGAACTTCACCATGCACTCATGGCGTCCGGTCCTGGCCGTCGCGGCGCTGAGCGCCGTGCTCGGCGGGCTCACCGGTTGTGGCAACGACACGGGCACCGGTGACACCGCCGCCGCTGCCACCGCCTCGGGCCCCTGGTCTTTCAACGACGGCTCGGGCAAGGTCGTCAAGGCGGACAAGAGGCCGACGCGGATCATCGCGCACGCCGGCGAGGCCGCGGCGCTCATGTCCTTCGGCATCAAGCCGGTCGGCGTCTACGCCGACGAGTCGGTCAAGACCGACCCCAACCTGAAGAACCTCGACCTCACCGGGGTCGAGATCCTCGGCGAGGAGTGGGGCAAGATCGACGTGGAGAAGGCCGCCGCCCTGCGTCCCGACCTGATCGTCGGCGACTGGTGGCCGGCCGAGAAGGCGCACAGCGGCATGGAGGAGGGCGTCGACGAGAAGAGCAAGAAGCTCGCCGAACTGGCCCCCGTCGTCGGCGTCACGCAGGGTAAGTCGATCGTCGCGCTGGCCGAGGGGTACGAGGACCTCGCCGAGAGCCTCGGCGCCGACGTGGCCAGCCCGCAGATCACGGCGAACAAGAAGCGCTTCGAGGACGCGGTGACCGCGTTCAAGGCGGCCACCGCGGCCAAGCCGGACCTGACTGTCGCGGCGATGTCGCCCTCGACGGAGAAGGTCTACGTCGCGAACCCCGAGTACGCGCCCGAGCTGCTGGACCTGCAGACCTGGGGCCTGAAGGTGATCAACCCGGCCAGCCCGGACCCGGCCTTCCCGTACTGGGAGAACCTCAGCTGGGAGAACGCCGACAAGTACCAGCCGGACCTGATCCTGTGGGACGGCCGATCCTTCACGCCCACCGCCAACGCCGAGTGGAGCACGAAGCAGCCGACCTGGTCCAAGATCAAGGCTGCCAAGGTCGGTGCCACCGTCTCCTGGCCGGCGTTCTGGCTGCACACGTACGGGGACTTCGCCACCGAGCTGGACAAGCTGACCCAGGCGGTCAAGGCCGCTGATCCGAATGTCGGCAACTAACCAGATCGGGACGCGCACCTCGACGGGAGGCGTGCGGCGAGCCTCTGCCCTCGGGCCGGGGCTCGCCGTCCTCTGTGCGGTCCTCGCCCTCGTCGGCTTCCTGAGCGTGACAATGGGCTCGCGTTCGATCGGGCTCTCCGAGGTGCTGCACGCCCTGTTCAGCCTCGACAGCGACGGACCGATCAGCAGCACCGTCACGCTGGAGATGCGCGTACCCCGCACTCTGCTCGGCATCCTGGTCGGCGCCGCGCTCGGGGTTGCCGGGGCGATCCTGCAGGGCGTCACCCGCAACCCGCTGGCGGACGCGGGGATCCTGGGCATCAACTCCGGGGCCGCCGCGTTCGTGGTCATGGCCATCACTGTGCTCGGGGTGCGTGGCATCGGTGTCTACGCCTGGTTCGCCTTCGCCGGCGCGATCGCGGCGCTGGCCCTGGTGTACGCGGTCGCCTCGTTGGGCCGGGAGGGTGCCACCCCGGTGAAGCTGGCCCTGGCGGGCGCGGCGGTCACCGCCGGCCTGACCTCGGTGACCAGCGGGATAGTGATGACGAACGTGGATGCCCTCAACGAGCTGCGGTTCTGGCAGGTGGGGTCGCTCGCCGGTCGGTACACACCGATCCTGACCGGGGTCGCGCCGTTCCTGCTGATCGGCCTCGCCGTGTCGTTGGGCTTCGGGCGGGCCATCAACGGCCTCGCGCTCGGCGAGGACGTCGCGCGTGGCCTCGGCCAGAACGTGACCCGGACCCGCGTGGCCGCCTTCGCCGTGGTCGCTATCCTCGCCGGTGCCGCCACCGCGGCCTGCGGACCGATCGTCTTCGTCGGGCTCGTCGTACCGCACCTGGCGAGGTTCATCTGCGGCCCCGACTATCGCTGGATCCTGCCGTACTCGATGCTGCTGGCGCCCATCGTCCTGCTCCTCGCCGACGTGCTCGGCCGGATGGCCGCCGCCCCCGACGAGGTTCAGGTCGGCGTGATCCTCGGGCTGATCGGCGCGCCCGCGTTCATCGCGATCGTGCGCTACGGCCGGCTGTCGGAGGTCTGAACATGGTGACGACAACGACAACGAGCGACCACCGCTCCGCCCCGTCCGGCACGGCAGCGGCGCTGCGCGCCAACCGGAGGCGTCGAGCCGGCCGGTCCGTCGTGGTGACCTGCGCCCTGACCGTGACGGTCACCGCCCTCTTCGTGCTCACCATGATGGTGGGCAGCTTCCGCATCGGCGCTGCCGAGGTGATCGCCTCGGTCCTGCACCTGTCCGACAATCCCAGCGTCGACTTCGTCGTCCGTGGCCTGCGGCTGCCGACCGCGGCCGCCGCCCTGACGGTCGGACTCGCCCTCGGCGCGTCCGGCACGATCTTCCAGCAGTTGCTGCGCAACCCCCTCGCGTCCCCGGACTTCGTGGGAATCACCTCGGGGGCGGGGCTGGCGGCCGTCACCGGGATCGTGCTCCTCCAGGCTGGTGGGCTCGTCGTCAGCGGTCTCGCCCTCGGTGGCGCGGTCGCCGCCGCCCTGGCGATGTACCTGCTGGCCTGGCGCGACGGCGTCAGCGGCTACCGCTTCATCCTCATCGGCATCGGGGTGGCGCTCTTCTTCGAGGGCCTGGTCGGCTACGTGCTCAGCCGGGCGCAGCTCTTCGAGGCCCGCCAGGCCATGCACTGGCTGATCGGGTCGGTCGGGCAGGCCAGCACCACTGAGCTGTGGGTGCTCACCGGTGCCCTGATCGTCCTGCTGCCGGTCGCCACGTTGCTGCAACGTCCACTGAGTGCCCTCGCGCTCGGTGACGACGCCGCCCGGATGCTGGGTGTCCGGGCTGAGCTCAGTCGGGCCGGGCTGCTCGGCACCGCCGTCGTGCTGGTGGCCTTGGCGGTGTCGGTGGCGGGCCCGATCGCGTTCGTCGCCCTGGTGGCCGGGCCGATCGCCAACCGGCTCCTCGGCCCTGCGGCCCAGGGCGTCCTGCCCGCCGCCCTGGTCGGTGCCGCGCTGCTGCTCACCGCCGACCTCGTCGCCGTGCACGTGCTGCCCACACCGTTGCCCACCGGAGTGGTGACGGGTGCGGTCGGCGCGCCCTACCTGCTGTGGCTGCTGGCCACCACCAACCGACAAGGAGCGGGTGGATGACCCGACTACGCGCCGAGGGTCTCACCCTCGGCTACGACGACCGGACCATCGTCGACCACCTCGACGTCGCAGTGCTCGACGGCAAGGTCACCGCGATCGTCGGTGCCAACGCCTGCGGCAAGTCCACACTGCTCCGCGGCCTGGCCCGACTGCTGGCACCGCGCGACGGCGCCGTCTTCCTCGACGACAAACCCCTCGCCGACCTGCGCAACGTCGACGTGGCAAAGGTGCTCGGGCTGCTCCCGCAGACTCCCGTCGCGCCCGACGGCATCACCGTCGCCGACCTGGTGGCCCGTGGCCGCTACCCCCATCAGGGGTGGTTTCGACGGTGGAGCAACGACGACCACGACGCCGTCGCCCGGGCTCTCGACGCCACCGGAACCGCGGATCTGATCGACCGTCCGATCCGGGAGTTGTCAGGTGGGCAACGCCAGCGGGTCTGGGTCGCCATGGCCCTGGCACAGGACACCGACCTGCTGCTGCTCGACGAACCCACTACCTACCTGGACATCAACCACCAGGTCGAGTTGCTGCGGCTGTTGCGGAAACTGAACGCGGAGTCCGGCAAGACCATCGTCATCGTCATGCACGATCTCAACCTCGCCTGCCGCTACTGCGACCACCTCATCGCGATGTCCGGCGGTGCGATCGTCGCGGAGGGAGCGCCGGTCGACGTGGTCACCGGCGACCTCGTCGAGCAGGTCTTCGGTCTCAGCTGCCTCGTCGTACCCGACCCGATCGCCGGCACGCCGATGGTCGTCCCCGCGTAGCCGGCCTCGAACGTGGACGAGGGACGGCCGTGGCGGCCGTCCCTCGGTTCGCGTCGCGCCGGGATCAGCGCGGCTCGTACGTCTGACAGTCCGCGATGTCCTGACCCGGACCCACCCGGATGGACGGCGCGTGGCACTCCAGCTCGGCGTTGTGCTGGCAGTCGTCCCGCTTGCAGGCACCTACCTGCGCGATGACGCGGTCCAGCCCGCCCTTCGCCGAGGTGTCGATGAACGTGGCGCAGCTGGCGTTCTGCTGCCCGATGGTGATGGCGAACGCGTGGCAGCCGTCGTGGTTGTAGCCGCAGTCGGTGACAGTGCACTCGTGTACCCGCGGCATCTCCAGCATGTCGGTCATGGCGATCTCGCTTCCGTCGGTGGTGCCGGGTCACCTTCATACCCGGCCTCGGCAGGACAACTCCCTATCAGCCGCCCCTTTTAGGGATGTTTTGCATAGGTCAGCCTTGCCTAACCGTCGGCGAGGGCGGCGATCGTCAGCGGGCATGTCGGGCGCGGCAGCCGCGCGGGTGCCGAAGCAGTTCCTCGATCCGCGCGCCGAGTTCGGCCGGATGCCGCAGTGGTGCCCGGAAGTTCAGCCGGACGTCCCGGTCACCACTGCTCAGCTCCAACCGGAGTACGACACCGTGCCGGTCCAGGCGTACCGGCCGAACCTGGCGAACGCCCTGGAGGTGGCGAGCGGGGATCAGCCGGCTCAACCCCTCGACGGTGCGCGGGTGGTGGTGGTCGAGGTGGCACAACAGATCGGCCTCGACGGCGGCCAGCGGATCGGGTTGGGCGTTCGCGAACTCGTCAGCGTCGACGCACGTGGTGCGGCCGTCGACTGTCAGCTCGGCGGTGGCGAGGTCGAGGACCGTCACCAGCTCCTGATCGCTCCCGGTCGCGGCGGCCTCGGTCACCAACCAACCGGTGAGCGTGGCGCGCCCGCGCACCCGGTCGCGGAGCGGCGTGGGCGCCAGGTCGGTCACCTCGACCATCGCGACGGTCTCCCGCTGGTGCGCGAGGTGTTCGGCCAGGTGGCAGCCGACCGGTAGGTCGATCCGCAGCCGCCCGTCGCTCGTCACGAGGTGCCGTCCGACGACGTACGCCTCGACGCCCGGGATGTGCAGGGTGAGGGAGTCGGCGGCGGCGAGCATCGATCGGATTCGGACACCCGCATCGGCCGTGGAGTCCGCCGTGCTGGTCGAGGGCTTGCTCAAGGCGATCATCTCCTAATAAGGTTAGGCTTACCTTACTTGAGAGGTGATTGATGAATCAGACCCGTCCCAAGGTCAAGCGTTCCCGCGCCCTGGGCATCGCGCTGACCCCGAAGTGCGTGCGCTACTTCGAACGCCGCCCGTTCCCGCCGGGGCAGCACGGCCGGGCCCGACGCACCACCAGCGACTACAAGGTCCGGCTGTTGGAGAAGCAGCGGCTCAAGGCGCAGTACGACCTGCACGAGGGGCAACTCCGGCGCGCGTTCGACCGGGCCGTGCGCCGGCCCGGCAAGACCGGTGAGGAGTTGATCGTCGAGCTGGAGAGTCGGCTGGACGCGCTGGTGCTGCGAGCCGGTTTCGCCCGCTCCATCTACCAGGCCCGCCAGGTCGTCACCCATCAGCACGTCACTGTTAACGGCCGTCGCCTGGACCGGCCGTCCGCGCGGCTGCAACCCGGTGACGTCATCGAGGTGGCGGAGCGCAGTCGAGGCAAGGCGCCGTTCGTCGTCGCGGCGGCCGGGGCGCATGTCCCGGAACGTCTCGCCCCCTACCTGGAGGTGAGCCTGCCCGGCCTGACCGCTCGGCTGACCCGGCTCCCGCTCCGCTCGGAGGTCCCGGTGGTCTGCGACGAGCAACTCGTCGTGGAGTACTACTCACGCTGACCGAGGGTTGGGAAGGGCCCCGAGTGCGGGCACCTGCACCGGGGCCCTCGGCGGATGGATCGCGGCCCGAAAACCGTTATTCGATCTCACTTCACACGGTCGCCCCTGACCTGCGGAGATAACGCTCTCACGGATGGTGGGAGAGTGCTTGACGCGCTCGTGATCCGGGCGCAACGATGCATTCACATGTCTCGTCCCACCACCGCCAGGCGTGATCGGCGCACGCCGTCCCTCGCACCGCGAAAGGACCCCACTGTGCGCAGATCCCTGAGATCGTGGCTCGGCCTCGCGCTGAGCGCGATCCTCGTGGCGGGCGGCATCGTCGCCTCGCCACCCACGGCCAGCGCCGCACCGTTCACCGTGCTTGTCTTCAGCAAGACCGCCGGGTTCCGGCACGGATCCATCACCCCGGGCATCGCCGCGATCCAGCAGCTCGGTGCGGCCAACGGCTTCAGCGTCGAGGCCACCGAGGACGCCGCCCAGTTCACCGACGCCAACCTGGACCGGTTCGCCGCGGTGATCTGGCTCTCCACCACCGGCGACGTGCTCAACGCCGCCCAGCAGGCCGCGTTCGAGCGCTACATCACCGGCGGCGGTGGGTACGTGGGCGTGCACTCCGCCTCCGACACCGAGTACGACTGGCAGTGGTACGGGGGACTGGTCGGGGCGTACTTCGCCTCGCACCCGGCCGAGCAGAACGTCACAGTGAAGGTCGCCGACCAGGTGCACCCGTCCACCGCGACGCTGCCGCAGCGGTGGAACCGGTTCGACGAGTTGTACAACTACCGCACCAATCCCCGCGGCAACGCGCACGTGCTGGCCACCCTGGACGAGAGCACCTACACCGGGGGGAGCATGGGCGCCGACCACCCGATCTCCTGGTGCCAGAACTACTCCGGCGGCCGAGCCTGGTACACCGGCCTGGGGCACACCGACGCGTCGTACACCGAGGCGAACTTCCGTCAGCACCTGCTCGGCGGCATCCGGACGGCCGCCGGCGCTGTCGACGCCGACTGTGGCCCCACCGTCACCAGCAGCTTCCAGCAGGTGGAGCTGGCCAAGGGCGCGGCCGAGACCGGTGAGCCGATGAGCCTCACCGTCCTGCCGGACCGGGGCGTGCTGCACACCTCCCGCAACGGCGTGATCCGGCACACCGACGCCGCCGGCAACACCAAGATCGCCGCCACACTGCCGGTCTACACAGGCGACGAAGAGGGTTTGCAGGGCATCAAGGCCGACCCGAACTTCGCCACCAACCGCTGGGTGTACGCGTACTTCGCGCCACCACTGAGCACTCCCGGCGGTGGTGCGCCCGCCGAGGGCACGCCGGCCCAATTCGCCGTCTGGGAGGGCGTCAACCGACTGGCCCGGTTCACTGTGAACGCGGACAACACCATCAACCTGGCCAGCGAGACGTTGATCCTGAACGTGCCGACCAGCCGGGGCATGTGCTGCCACGTCGGCGGTGACATGGATTTCGACGCGGCCGGCAACCTCTACCTGTCCACAGGTGACGACACCAACCCGTTCGACTCGGCCGGCTTCACCCCGATCGACGAGCGGGCCGGGCGTAACCCGGCCTTCGACGCGCAGCGCACCTCGGCGAACAGCAACGACCTGCGCGGCAAGGTCCTCCGGATCAAGCCGAGCGCGGCCGGCGGCTACACCATCCCGGCCGGCAACATGTTCGCCCCGGGCACCGCGCGGACGCGCCCGGAGGTCTACGCGATGGGCTTCCGCAACCCGTTCCGGATGAGCGTGGACAAGGCCACCGGGATCGTCTACCTCGGTGACTACGGTCCCGACGCGGGCACCGCAGACCCGAACCGGGGGCCGGCGGGCAACGTCGAATTCGCCCGGATCGACCGGCCCGGCTTCTACGGCTGGCCGTACTGCACCGCCCGCAACGACGCCTACAACGACTACACCTTCCCGTCCGGGCCGTCCGGGGCGAAGTTCAACTGCGCCGGCGGGCCGGTGAACAACTCGCCGAACAACACAGGCATCACCCAGCTGCCGCCGGCCATCTCGGCCTGGTTGCCGTACGGCGGGTCCGGCTCGCCGCCGGAGTTCACCGGCGGTGGGCTGTCGCCGATGGGCGGCCCGGTCTACCGGTACGACCCGAACAACACCTCACCGGTGGCGTTCCCGCAGTACTACGACGGGACCTACTTCGCCGGTGAGTTCGGTCGCCGCTGGATCAAGAACATCAAGCTCGACGCGTCCGGCCAACCGCTGAAGATCAACCCGTTCCCGTGGACCGGTACCCAGGTCATGGACATGGAGTTCGGCCCGGACGGCGCGCTCTACGTGCTCGACTACGGCACCGGCTGGTTCAACGGCGACGCCAACTCGGCGCTCTACCGCATCGAGTACGCCCGCGAGGGCAGAGCACCCATCGCGAAGGTGTCCGCCACCCCGACCAGCGGCAGCGCGCCGCTGACAGTGGCCTTCTCCTCGGCCGGCACCCTCGACCCGGACGGCGACCCGTTCACCTACGCCTGGGACTTCGACAACAACGGCACCACCGACTCGACAGCGGCGAACCCGAGCTTCACGTACACCACCAACGGGACCCGCAGCCCGACGCTGACGGTCCGGGACACCACCGGCAAGACGGCCACCGCGAGTGTGGTCGTCACCGTCGGCAACAGTGCCCCGGTGGTCACCGTGAACACCCCGTTGAACGGGCAGACCTTCACCTTCGGGGACGCTGTGCCGTTCTCCGTCACCGTCACCGACGCCCAGGACGGTGCTATCAACTGCGCCCGGGTAAAGGTGAACTACGTGCTTGGCCACGACTCGCACGGCCACCAGCTCGGCAGCGTGCAGGGCTGCACCGGGGTCATCCAGACCTCGGCGGACGGCGAGCACGACACGGCGGCGAACATCTTCGGCATCATCGACGCCGAGTACACCGACCTGGGCGGTGGTGGCCAACCGGCGCTGACCACGCACACCCAGGCGGTGCTGCAACCACGGGTACGTCAGGCCGAGCACTTCGGTGACTCGTCCGGCGTCCAGATCGTCGCCGGGGCGGCGGGGCACGGCGGCGCGGCGGTCGGCTACATCGACAACAACGACTGGATTTCGTTCCGCCCGTACAACCTGACCGGCGTCCAGTCGTTCAGTGCCCGGGTCGGCGCCCCGGCCGGTGGCGGCGGCACGTTGGAGCTGCGGGTCGACTCGCCGACCGGGCCGTTGGTCGGTTCGGCCACCGTCGTGTCCACCGGCGGGTACGCCAACTTCGCCACTGTCACCGGTGGGGTCACCGCCCCGACCGGCACCCGGACACTGTTCCTGGTCTTCAAGGGCACCGGCCCGTACTTCGACATCGACGAGTTCACCCTCTCCACCAGCCCCGGCGGTCCCGGACCTGACCCGGACCCGGACCCGGATCCCGAGCCGGGTGCCAACCTGGCCCGGGGCAAGCCGGCGCGCGCGTCCAGCTTCGAGGGCGCGTTCACAGCGGCCAACGCTTTCGACGGCGTGGCCGGCACCCGGTGGGGCAGCGCCTTCGGTGACCCACAGTGGATCGACGTGGACCTCGGCGCCAGGTACGCCATCAACCGGGTCAAGCTGACCTGGGAGGCGGCGTACGGCAGCGGATACCAGATCCAGACCTCGCCGGACGGTGTCAACTTCACCACGATCCGTACGGTGACCGGTGGTGACGGCGGGGTGGACGACCTGACCGGGCTCAGCGGGTCCGGCCGGTACATCCGACTGCTCGGCACCACCCGGGGGACCGCCTGGGGCTACTCGCTGTTCGAGTTCGAGGTCTACGGCGGCACCGGAAGCCCGACCGGCGGCAACCTGCTGCTGAACAAGCCGACGTCGACGTCCAGTAACGAGGGGGCCGACGTGTCCGGCGCCCAGGCCGTCGACGGCAGCCTCACCACCCGCTGGTCGAGCACGTTCTCCGACCCCCAGTGGATCCGGGTGGACCTCGGCAGCGCCACCGCGATCGGCCGGGTCAAGCTGAGCTGGGAGGCGGCGTACAGCAGCGCGTACCAGATCCAGACATCGAACGACGGCACCACCTGGACCACAGTGAAGACGGTGACCGGGGCCGACGGTGGCGTGGACGAGCACACCGCCCTCGGCGCCAACGGCCGCTACCTGCGGATCAACGGCACCGCCCGGGGCACCGGATATGGCCATTCGCTCTGGGAGTTGGAGGCGTACGCGAGCTGAACCACCACCCGAGTCCGCCCCCACTGTCGATTCGGCGGTGGGGGCGGACCCGCCTCGATCACGTAGCAGCGCGGGCGGGACCGAGATCCGGAGGGCATCCCCGCAGATGACGGCGTAGGTCGCTGCGTTTGCGGGCTCAGACGGTAGGGACTGTTCCGCCATCGATCACGTACTCGGCGCCCACGATGGCCGAGGCGCGGTCCGAGACCAGGAACCCGACCAGGTCGGCGATCTCCTCGGTGTTGGCAAACCGTCCCAGGGGTACGCCTCCGAGGGAGTCGTAAATGCTCTGCTTGGCTTGTTCGCGGCTGATCCCGTTGCCCTCGGCGATTCGGTCCACGAACCTCTCGTAGGCCTCCGTCTCGATGCCGCCGGGGCTGATCGCGTTGACGCGGACGCCGCGCGGGGCGAGCTCGTTGGCGAGCCCCTTGCTGTAGGTACGCAACGCGGCTTTCGCTGCCGCGTAGGCCAGGGACGCGTCGTACTGAGGAAGTTCACGCTGGATCGAGGTGAAGTGCAGCACGACCGCCGAGCCGGACTCGATCATCGCCGGTAGGAGGGCTCGGTCGAGCCGCACCGCTCCGAGGAGGTTCAAGTTCAGCTCGATCATCCACTGCTCGTCGGTGATGACCGCGAACCCACCGGACGGCGTCGAGGCACCTCCGACGACGTGTACCAGGATGTCCAGTGCGCCGCCGGTCTCGGCGATCCGGTCGGCCACCGCCTTCGCGCCCTCGACCGTCGAGGTGTCGGCCTCGATGAACCGGTCGGGGTGCTCGTACCCCTCGGGCATCGTCCGGGCCGTCACGTAGACGTCGGCGCCCATCTCCCGCAGTCTCTCGACGACGGCCTTGCCTGAGCCCTTCGATCCGCCCGTGACCAACGCACGGCGTCCATCGAGACGATCGCGATCTGAAGTAGGCATTCGCTCTCCCCTGAAGATCGACGTGGTGCGGGTCTTGTCAGGATCCGTGGTTGGCGATGACGAGTTCAGTGACGAGGTCCTTACGAATCGTGAACCGGTAGTCGAGTTCGGCGACGCCGCCTGGGAAGGTTCCCTCGAGCCGCAGGGTCACCACCCAGTGGCTGTTGTCGACGCGGGCAGCGCCGATCTGCTTGGTCGTGTACTCGAACTCGGAGCCGGCGTCCCGCAGGAACGCGTAAATCTGCTCTCGGCCGCGGAAGGACTCGCCCTGATCGACGGCGACCGCGTCCTCCGCGAAGAACGACGAAGCCGTGTCGGCGTCGCGAACGACGTGAGCGGCGAGGAAACCGCGGACGGTGGTTGGCAGTGGATCGGACCGGAGGTCGTTGTGGTGTGTCATGAGCCCACCGTGTGGCCTCGCGGTGCAGGAAGGTCAAGCGCTGGACTCTCCCCCTGGGGGAGCCTTCATACTGCGAGGGTGCTGACGATCGGGGAGTTCTCGCGCCTGACCCACCTGAGCGTGCGGACCCTGCGTCGGTACCACGAGAGTGACCTGCTGGAACCCGCAGTAGTGGACGAGACCTCCGGCTACCGCTACTACGCCATCGAGCAGATCCCGACCGCCCAGGTGATCAACCGGCTCCGCGAGCTCGACGTCCCCCTGGGCGACGTGCAGCGGATCCTGCGGTCCCCGGACCCCGGTGTCCGCGCGACCCTGATCGCCGACCACCTCCAACGCCTGGAGGCCGAACTCGACCGCACCCGAGCCGCTGTCGCGTCGCTGCGCCGCCTGCTCCGGCCCGACCCCGCGCCGATCAAGGTTGAGCTTCGTGCCGAGCCCGCCCGCACGGTCGCGGCGGTGGCGGCCGTGGTCGACGAGGGCGAGGTCGAGGCCTGGTTCGCGGGCGCAATGGCCGAGTTGGAGGTGGCAGTTGGCGACGCGGTGACCGGTCCACCGGGTGGCACCTACGACAACTCCCTGTTCGAGCAGGGCCGCGGTCACGTGTTGGTCTACCTGCCGACGGCCGCTCCACCTCATACCGGGCGGGTGCACGCCGCGACCCTACCCGCCGCGGAACTGGCAGTGGCCACCCATGTTGGCGAGCACGATGGCATCGAGGTCACCTACGGCGAACTCGGTACCTGGGTCGTGAAGAACGCCATGTCGGTGGCGGGGCCCGTGCGGGAGGTCTACCTCGTCGGACCTCGGGACGCAAGCGATCCAGCCGCGTGGCGCACCGAGATCGGGTGGCCGGTGTTCCGAGTGACCTGAGTGGGTGGGCGGACCGACGGTCGAGAACGTCACGGTGGTTAGGCGAACACCACTGATGTGTACGTCCCGGCTAGTCGTCGGCGACGGCCACCGGCTCCGAGCCGATGCAGCGCACCTTCAACTCGTACTCCCGGGTCGGCCCCTGGAACGTGACCTCGACGTCGTCGTCCGGGCCCCGGTCCACGTCGCGGACCCGGTAACCCTGCGCGGGCGCCCAGGAGACGAGGCGTACCCCGCCGACGCCGCACTCGGCGACGGCCGTGCCGCCGTCGGTGGCGAACCCCCGGCGGGCCCCGGAACTGGCGCTCGGCGCGGGGCCCGTGCTGCCCGGCGCGGCCGAGGCGGTGCCCGTGCTGCCCGGCGCGGCCGAGGCGGTGCCCATGCTGCCCGGCGCGGCCGAGGCGGTGCCCGTGGTGGGCGCCGGCTCCGGTGCGGCGAGCGCCCGCTCGATCTCGGCCTCGCTGCGCACCCCGCCCGGGGTGCCGGTGAGGCTCTCGCCCACCAACCGGATCGCACCCAGGCCGATCAGTGTGGCGATGGCGGCGGTGGCCACCCAACCGGTGGCGACGAGGATCGAACGACGGCCCATCCCCTGACTATCCCCGATCCGTCCTTGTCGTTTGCACATCCGTTCGCTAAGGCGTGGTTAACGTGCGCCGCGCTGCCAGCCGCAGCGGTTAGCCTGCCAGCTGTGGCCCGCCTGTTGCTCATCGAGGACGACCTGACGATCCGTACCCCGCTGATCCGGGCCCTGCGCGAACGCGGCCACGCGGTGGCGGCGGCCTCGACCGCGATGGCCGGGCTCCGCGACGCGCTGGAGGACCGACCCGACCTCGTCGTGCTCGACCTGGGCCTGCCCGACCTGGACGGCCGCGAGCTGCTGCGGATGCTGCGCGCGGTCAGCTCGGTGCCGGTCATCGTGGCCACGGCACGTGACGACGAGACCGAGATCGTCCGGGTTCTCGACGCGGGCGCCGACGACTACCTGGTCAAACCGTTCACCGCGGCGCAGCTCGACGCCCGCGTCCGGGCGGTGCTGCGGCGCGGCCCCTCCGGCGCCGACGGGCAGGTCCCGGCGCTCGTCGTCGGTGGGCTCCGCGTCGACCCCCGGGCGCGGCAGGTGACCCTGGACGGGGTCGCCGTCGAGCTGACCCCCCGTGAGTTCGATCTGCTGCACCACCTCGCCGGCCGACCGGGCCAGGTGGTCACCAAACGTGAGCTGCTCACGGAGGTGTGGCAGATCCCGTACGGCGGTGCCGACAAGACCGTCGACGTGCACCTGTCCTGGTTGCGTCGCAAGTTGGGGGAGAACGCCCAACAGCCCCGCTACCTGCACACGGTGCGTGGTGTCGGGGTGCGCCTCGAAGCCCCGGCGGCGCAGCCGTGAGGGCACGTCTCGCGCTGCTGGTCGCCGCGGTCAGCGTCCTCACCCTCATCGCGTTCCTGGTGCCGTTGGCGCTGCTGGTCCGCACCGTCGCCGAGGACCGGGCCACCGTTCGGGCCACCGCCGACGCGCAGAGCCTGGTGCCGGTGGTCGGCACCGCCGACGCGGCTACCATCCGGCTCACCGTCGAGCAACTCGCCGCGGACTCCGGTCGACCGGTGAGCGTCTTCCTGCCCGACGGCACGGTGCTCGGCGCCCAGACACCGCGTACGCCAGCTGTGGCCCTCGCCGCGCGCGGACAGAGCCTCACCGGTGAGTCGGCGGCCGGACGGGAGGTCGTCATCGCCGTGCAGGGTCGGGCGGACGGCACCGGGGTGATCCGGATCGCGGTGCCGCAGCACGAGCTGACCGCCGGGGTCACCCGGGCCTGGCTGGTGCTGGCGCTGCTCGGCGTGATCCTCGTGCTGATCGGGCTGCTGGTCGCCGACCGGCTGGCGCGCACCCTGGTCCGGCCGATCAGCGACCTCTCGGCAGTCTCACACCGGCTTGCCAACGCCGAGCTGGACGCCCGTGTCACGCCGGCCGGCCCGCCCGAGCTGCGCGAGGTGGCCGGCGCGCTCAACCACCTCGCCACCCGGATCCAGGTGCTCCTGCTGCAGGAGCGCGAACAGGTCGCCGACCTGTCCCACCAGCTGCGTACGCCGCTGACCGCGTTACGGCTGGAGGCGGAGTCCTTGCGTGACCCGGACGACGCCGCACGGATCACCGCCGCCGCCGACGGGCTCGAACGCGCGGTCACCGGGCTGATCCGACAGGCCCGGTGGCGGCACGCACCGGCGCAACCGGCCTCCTCGGACGCGGCGGCGATCGTCGCCGACCGGGTCGCGTTCTGGTCGGTGCTGGCCGAGGACACCGGCCGGGCCGTCACCCTCGACCTGACGCCCGGCCCTCTGCCCGTCGGTGTGGCCGCCGACAACCTGACGGCGGCAGTGGACGCTCTGCTCGGCAACGTTTTCGCGCACACCCCCGACGGGACGCCGTTCGCCGTTCGGCTGGCCCGTGAGGCGGGCGAGGCGGGCGAGGTGGTCCTCACTGTCGCCGACGAGGGCCCGGGCATGCCCGCCGGGGCGATCCGGCGGGGCGCCAGCGCGGCCGGCTCCACCGGCCTCGGCCTGGACATCGCCCGGCGCGCCGCGCAGGCCGCCGGTGGTCGGCTGGAGTTGCGGGCCGGCCCGCGAGGCGGTGCGCAGGTGCTGCTCCGGCTCGGGCCTCCGACGTCGCTGCGGGACGCATAGCCGCTGCGGTGCCGGGTAGCTGCCAGTCATGGCGCGGTATACGAAACCCGAGCTCAGAGAGCAGATCAAGGAAGAGATCAAGGCTTCCGACAAGGGCGGCCGGCCGGGGCAGTGGTCGGCGCGCAAGTCACAGCTGGTCACTCAGGAGTACAAGAAGCGCGGCGGCGGATTCCTGGGCGAAAAGGACGAGCGGCAGAAGTCCCTCCAGCGCTGGGGCAACGAGAAATGGCAGACGAAGGAGGGCGACACCCGTGCGCGCAAGGGCGCCACGACGAGTCGTTACCTGCCCAAGAATGCCTGGGAGGAGATGTCGGAGAACCAGAAGCGCGCGACCGACACGAAGAAGCGCGAAGCGTCCCGGTCCGGCAAGCAGTACGTCGCCAACACCGGGCCGGCCAAACGGGCGCGTCGGGACGCCACGACGGCCGGACGGATGACGGAGATGTCGGTAGCGGAGGCGGCCAAGCTGGTCCGTGGCCTCGACACGCGACAGCTCAAGACCGCGTTGCGTAACGAGCGCGCCAGCAAGGACCGCAAGACGCTCGTCCAGCGCCTCGAAGCGGAACTCAACCGGCGCGGCTGACCCGGCCCTCGACCGCCTTAACCCGCCCTTAGCGTCCGGACAGCGCGGTGCTATCCCGATCTGACCGATCCTCGAAGTCGACAACCGAGGAAAGGTGGACACCACGATGAAGCGCACCAATCTGCTTCTGGCGTCGGTCGGCGGGTCGGCGGTGCTGGCGGTGGCCGGGGTCGCGCTCGGCGTCAACGCCGCGAACGACTCGCGGACCGGCGGCACGGCACTCGCCGCGGCCACCGTCGCGCCGACGGCCACCGACGCGCCGGCAGTCACCGGTACGCCGTCGGCCGGCACCCCATCGGGTACGCCGTCGGCCGGCACGCCGTCCGGTACGCCGTCGACCGGCGGCGCGCCCGCGGGCAGCGCGGTCGACGAGAAGCGCGCCGGTGAGATCGCCCTCGCCAAGGCCGGTGGCGGTCAGATCGTCGAGGTCGAAGCCGAGCAGGAGAACGGCCGACCGGTGTGGAGCGTCGAGATCGTCGCTGGCGACACCGAGCACGAGGTGGACGTCGACCGGGACAACGGCTCGGTGGTCAAGGCCGAGCAGGAGCCGGTCGACGACGACGACAACGACGCTGACGACGACGACGACAACGACGACGCCGACGACAAGAACGACAACGACTGACCGCGGCCGCCGCTCACCCCGGGTGCTTGCACGGGGGTGAGCGGCGGCTCGCTGTGACGCGGTGGTCGGACTGCCCTTGTGGGTGGATCGACCACCGCGTACGTCATATGGCGACGCGTTGCTCCTGGACCGTCGGCTCGTCCTGCGCGAACTGGGTGCGGTACAACTCGTGGTAGCGGCCACCAGCCGCGAGCAGATCACTGTGCCGCCCGCGTTCGACGATGCGTCCCGCCTCCACGACGAGGATCTGGTCGGCCGCCCGGATGGTGGAGAGCCGGTGCGCGATGACCACGCTCGTCCGGCCGGTCAGCGCCTCGGCGAGGGCGTCCTGAACCGCCGCCTCCGAGGTGGAGTCGAGATGCGCTGTGGCTTCGTCGAGGATGACCACACGCGGACGAGCCAGCAGCAGACGTGCGATGGTGAGCCGTTGCCGTTCCCCGCCGGACAGCCGGTATCCGCGCTCGCCGACGACTGTGTCCAGCCCATCGGGAAGTGAGCGGATCAGGTCGTCGAGTCGGGCCCGCCGGAGCACATCCCACATCTCGTCCTCGGTCGCGTCCGGCTGGGCGAACGCCAGGTTGGCGCGGATGCTCTCGTGGAAGAGGTGCCCGTCCTGGGTCACCACGCCCAACGCCGTCCGGATCGACTCGGCCGACAGCTCACGTACGTCGACGTCGGCCAGCTTCACCGCGCCGTCCTCGACGTCGTACAAACGAGGCACGAGCTGCGCGATAGTCGACTTGCCCGCCCCGGAGGAGCCGACGAGCGCCACCATCTGCCCCGCTTCGGCGCGGAACGACACCCCGTGCAGCACCTCCTCACCGCCGCGCGTATCGAGCTTTGCCACGTCCTCCAGGGACGCGAGCGACACCTTGTCCGCTGAGGGGTAACCGAACCGGACTCCGTCGAACTCGACAGCGACCGGCCCCTCTGGGAGTGGCCGAGCGTCGGACCTGTCGAGGATCAGCGGCTTGAGGTCGAGGACCTCGAACACCCGCTCGAAGCTCACCAGCGCGCTCATCACCTCGACCCGAGCACTGGCCAGTGAGGTCAACGGTGCGTAGAGCCGCGACAGGAGCAGCGCGAGGGCGACCACCGTCCCGGCGTCGAGGCTGCCCCGTAGGGCGTAGAGACCACCCAGCCCGTAGACCAGGGCCAGTGCCAACGAGCCGACGACGGTGAGCGCGGTGATGAATACCCACTGGAGCATCGCGGCGCGGACGCCGATGTCCCGGACCCGACGGGCTCGCGCCGCGAACTCGGCGGACTCCTCGGCCGGCCGCCCGTACAGCTTGACCAGCGTGGCACCGGGTGCGGAGAAACGTTCGGTCATCCGGGTGCTCATGGCCGCGTTGTGCTCGGCCGCTTCACGCTGCAACTGAGCGAGCCTCGAACCCATCCGACGGGCCGGGAGAACGAAAATGGGCAACAGGACAAGCGCCAGCAGCGTGATCTGCCACGAGAAGGTCAGCATCACGGCCAACGTCAGCATCAGCGTGACGGCGTTGCCGACCACGCTCGACAGGGTGTCGCTGAAGGCCCGCTGCGCGCCGATCACGTCGTTGTTCAGGCGGCTGACGAGTGCACCCGTTCGGGTCCGCGTGAAGAACGCCACCGGCATGCGCTGAACGTGGTCGAAGACAGCCGTGCGCAGTTGGACGATCAACCCCTCACCGATGCTGGCGGAGAGAAATCGCGTCACCAGACCCAGCCCGGCCTCGGCGAGGGCGATCACGGCGATCAGTACGGCCAACCGGATCACCACGCTGCTGTCGGCGCCGTCGACGATCGCGTCGACCACCCGACCGGCGAGCACGGGCGCCGCCACCGTGAGGACCGCCGTCACCACACTCAACAACAGGAACCTGACGATCAAGGCGCGGTGTGGCCGTGCGAACTGCGCGATCCGCTTCAAGGTGGCGCGGGACAGCGGCCGCTCATCCTGCGCGTTCATCGCGTGGTGCAGGGACATCCACGCGGTAACTTCCATGCTCATGCGTAACCTCCGATATTGGAGGCTAGGACCTCACCCGAGCTTGAGGTCAAGTCGCCACGCGAGTCTGTGGCTGCGGGTTGTGCACGGTGGCCGTGGTCAGGGACCGCGTCGGTGCCGTCGCCGACATCGGGTACCGCGCTCAACGACGACGAGCTCGCGTCCGTGAAGCACTGGTCCGTGGAGGTTGTTCCACGAACCGTCGTGGGTCGCTGTGGGTCGCTGTGGGTCGCTGTGGGTCGTGGTGGGCTGTCGCCGGCGGGGCGTAGGCGGTTGGATGCGTTGCGGGTCGTCGTGGGCCGTTGGAGGCGGCGCAGGAGGCCGCATGCGTTGCGGGTTGTGGTGGGCCATCGGAGGCAGGCGTGAGCTGTTGCGGGTCATCGGGGCCCGTGCTGGCCGACGACGGCGTCACCTGGCTCGCGGGCCGACGCGGCGTTGAGACCCCGGCGCAGGCCGTCGTGAGCTGTTGTGGGTCAATGCGAGCCGCTGCGATCAGCTCTCTTCTCGACCCAGCCGGCCTGCGCCCGGGGACGTGCCGCTCGGCGCTTCGGCCTTCGCGGCGGGCGCCTGGCCGACCTGCCTCCTAGGATGCCCTAGGCGGTGTGCGGTGGGCGACGGTGTCGACCCGACCTGAGGTGATCGTTCTCGGCTGCCTGCCCCTATGTTCGTCGGTGGTAGTGGTTGCGGCGGGGGAGTTGTTCGGGGTCGAGCCAGGCGGGTGGCACGAATTCGGGGTGGCCGTCGTGGCCGAGTTGGATGATCCAGTCGCTGTGGTGCAGGTGGCGGTGGTGGTGGCCGCAGAGCAGGACGGCGTTGTCGAGGTTGGTGGTGCCTCCGTCGGCCCAGTGGTGAATGTGGTGGGCGTGGCACCAGCGGGGTGGTCGGTCGCAGCCGGGGAACGCACAGCCGCGGTCGCGCAGCACGAGGGCGCGTCGCAGCGGCCCGGTGATGAGTCGGCGTTGTCGCCCGACGTCGAGGACTTGGCCGGTGCCGCCGAGGACGGTGGGCAGGATGGTGGCGTCGCAGGCGAGCCGGCGCACCGTGTCCGGGGTGAGCTGTAGGCCGATGTCGAGTGCGCCGGCACCGAGTTGCCGGGTCAGCGCGTCGTAGGTGGTGGTGACGACGATCTGGGCGGGGTCGCCTCCGCTGTCGGGTAGCTCGTCGCTTCGGAGGGCGAGTCGGCACACGTCGGCGAGGGCGTCGTGGCGGCGTTGACCGGGCGAGCGGGTGTCATCTGGTCCGGACGGGGCTGTCAGTGGGTCGATGGTGGCGCGGAACAGGCCGGCGGTTTCGGCGTCGAGGGTGCCGGTGAGCCGCAGTCGGCCGTCGGTCTGCTCGGACAACGTGAGGTGCCGGTCGCGGGCGGCGCGGCGTGCTTCGGCGTCGAGGGCGGCTTGGGCGGCGGCGTCGGCGATGTCGGGGGCGACGTGGTCGAGGATGCGGGTGCCGAGTTTGCGCAGGTGGGTGGCGTCGAACTGGCTGGCCCAGCCGACGAGCGCACCGACGGCTTTGTCGGCGGTCTCGGCGTCGGTCGACGTGTTCACGGTGGTGGCGGTGTCGGTGATGACCCGGGCCTGGTCGACGCTGATGTGCCCGTCGGCTAGCGCTTGTCGGATCCCGGGGTTGCCGGTGTCGAGGGCGGTGGCGAGGTCGATCAGGCGGCGGGCGGCGGGGATGGTGAGTCGCAGTCGTTCGCGCAGCCAGACCGCAGTGGAGGAGGCCCCCTGCGCGCGGGGCGTGCCGCGGCCGTCGAGCTCGCGGACGAGAGTGAGTTTGACGGCGGCGAGGCGTCGCTCCAAGCGGTGCGCGGCGTCGAGTGCGGCGATCAGCTCGGGCTCCGGCAGGGCCCAGGCGGGGGCGTCGACGCAGGCCGCGACCACGTCGTCTGCCAGCGCCAACTCCTCGACCATGACCCGAGACTAGAACAGGTGTACGACAACTTCACTCACCATGATCGATTTGGTCGGCTGGTTCCCGAAGGGCTCATCGATGCCGAACTCAGCCAGATGGTGGCCGTGGTGGGCGTGCTGCTCGGCGGTGCCGGGAGCTGGTAACGACAGCGTCTGGCATCAGCGAGGGCTGCGTGTCGCGGCTGCCGGTCCCTGGCGTGACCGAAGACTGCGTGTCGGCGGCGCTGGCGGTGCGCGACATCAGGGAGGGCTGCGTGTCGGCGAGGCTGGCGGTCGCCCGGTATGAGCGAGGGCCGGGCGCGTGGCTGGGGATACGGCGAGGGCCGGGCGCGTGGCTGGGGATACGGCGAGGGCCGGGCGCGTGGCTGGGGATACGGCGAGGGCCGGGCGCGTCGCTAGGGATTAGCCGGACGGGCGTTGAAGGGCCTTGGCCCAAGTCATGACGTGATCGACGGAGTCGCGCGTGAGGCCGATCGTCGGGTCGGCGGTGATCAACAGGGTTGGGCTGCTGCGTGCTGCTGCCCAGCCGTGGGCTTGCGGCGTGTGGAGGTCGTCGATCCAAGCCGCGGGCCGTTGCTGGGCGTAGGCGGCGATGGCCGGAATCTTGTCGCTGGGGTGGAACGGCGCGGGTGGCATGGTGATCACGGGCAGAGGAGCGATGCGCAGGAGCGGGGCGAGGAGTTGGTTGGCCTCGTCGTTCCAGCTCGTGGCCCAGGCGATGTCCAGGACGGCGCTCGCCTCGGTGATCCAGGCGCCGTGGGTGAGGTTGACACGGACGGGCTCTTCGCCGGGGAACAGGCGGTGCTCGGTGTAACCGGCGGGTGGTTGAGGGGTCCCGTAGGGGGTGAGGACACCATCGACGTCGAGCAGGAGCAGGGGCCGGTTCACTCGGAGGATCCTGCCGTAAATGGTCCATCGATAGTGACCGCGAGATACGTCAGCGGCCAAGGCCCGCCCGCCAGGACCGGCCGGGCAGACAGCAGGCGGCCGGTCAGGAAATGGGCAGACAGCAGGCGGCCGGTCAGGAAATGGGCAGGCGCCAGGCGGCTGGGCAAGTGCGGGCAGCCACCAAGCGGCCAGGCAGGGACAGGAGTAGGCACCAGGCGGCGGGGCGTAGGGGTGGGGGCGAGCGGCGGGGGGGGGGGGGGGGGGGGCGGGGCCCCCCCCCCCCCCCACAACACACAACGGGAGAAGGGAGACGAAATAGGAAGACAACAACACGCCGGGGAGGTTTTGTTTGTA